>NZ_JBNPWO010000013.1:0-180528 GCF_050433785.1 Mucilaginibacter sp. 3215 | reverse complement strand
GCTTTCAGAGCTACTTCAAGAGGTGTTAGGGATACTACTTTCTTCTTATTCAGATTAGCTAAAATCTATGCTTAACCTTTTAATCCCACAACTTTTCGGTCTGATCCTGTTTTAGTTGAACAATTCGTTGAACTCGCACGAGCATTCAAAATCATTCAACGAAAAGCTCACAACATACTGTATGTCAACATTTTTAAGAGATGAATATCTTGATTAAAAGGCCGTCAAAATCGACATTTGTTTAACTTGAATGATTATGTTGAAAAAGACGAAAGATCATAGTTTTTTTATTTATTGTAAAAATGCGATGGTAACCTTAGTGGTTATATCTCTAATTAAACTCTATCTTTAATTGTCTAAACCACTTTCACAATGATTCAAAAAAGAACTTATCATTTCTTGCTGTTTCTTATTTTACAAAGTTGCACTCATGGGCAAACTTTCGATAAAGCCAGGTTAGACAGCTTTTTTGTAGCGCTGAATAAGAATGACCAAAGCATGGGCAGTATCGCCATATCCGCTAACGGAGTGGTGGTTTATCAAAACGCTATCGGCTTTAGCCAAATAAACAAACAGGCAAAAACACCGTCGACCATTGAAACAAAATATAGAATAGGCTCAATCAGTAAGATGTTTACAGCAACTATGATATTTCAGCTGATAGATGAAGGTAAGCTTAGTTTTGAAACACCTTTGGCTCGTTATTTCCCACAACTACCTAATGCCAGTAAGATCAATATAAGGGAAATGCTTGACCACCGTAGCGGGCTTCATAATTTTACGAGCGACTCACTTTATGCCACTTATATGGGCAGCCCTAAGTCTGAAGCTGAAATTATTGCCATCTTTAGCAGGCAAAAATCCGATTTTGAACCGGATTCAAAGGCCGAATACAGCAATACTAACTTTGTATTATTGGGTTATATTATTGAAAGATTGACAGGTAAAACGTATGGCGAAGAATTAAAGAAGCGTATCACTTCAAAAATAGGCTTGGCACAAACTTATTACGGCACCAAAGCCAATTCAACCAAAAACGAAGCACACTCCTACATTTACCAAGGACAGTGGACACAAATGCCTGAAACAGATATGAGTATTCCGGGAGGCGCCGGGGCTATTGTTTCTACGCCCACTGATCTGGTTAAATTTATAAATGCACTTTTTGAGGGCAAACTTATTAGTATCGCCAACTTAGAGTTGATGAAAACAATGAGGGACAACTATGGTATGGCCATGTTTGCTATGCCGTTTTATGATATAAAAGGCTATGGACATTCCGGAGGCATCGATGGGTTTTTAAGTCTGCTTTTTTATTTACCGAAAGAGAAGATAGCGATAGCTTACACTTCCAATGGAACACGATACTCATACAATGACGTCGTCACTGGAGCTTTGAGCATATATTTTAACAAGCCGTTTACTATTCCAGAGTTTAAAACAATTACATTGAAATCAACTGAGCTTGATAAATATGTCGGGGAATATTCCAGTACACAAATACCCCTGAAAATTACTATGACCAAAAAAGACATCACACTGTTTGCGCAAGCCTCGGGGCAAAGCGCATTTCCCTTAGAAGCCAAAGGTGAAAATAAATTTGTTTATGCTTCTGCCGATGCCACCTTTCAATTTGAACCGGATAAAAGATGTTTCACGTTAATACAAAAGGGGAATACCTATTTATTTAACAAAACTGACAAATAGAGGCAAATTGAAAATTGGTTATTGGTAGCTGATCTTGTATATCCCCGGGTAAAAGGTGCAATGACTTTTGCTCCAGACCGTGCCTGTACTTTTGCCACATCATCGAACGCTTGGACATCGCAAGGAAATCCATGAAAGAGTAAAACCGGCCATCCGTCTATAGGACCGATTTCGATGTAAGCAATCCGAAGCGTATTAGTATTAACAAATGTAACCTGATGCCGAATATGAAAATCGCGATATGTTGCTGTCATAATAAAAGCTTAATAGCATAACACTCCTATATTTTTTTGGTTTGTGATGCTAACCATTATGAGTTTGATCGTGAGTTTTACTATCGCGAGAGCTTTCTGCCTGTGGTATTCCCGTTTCTAAAAATAAATTCATTGTTTCAGCAGCTAACGGAACAAACGCACAGCCGTTTTTAACAGGCTTCATTTCATATGAATCATTTGCTTGGCAGCGCCTTTATATGCGCCGCCGCGTGTTTATTCTTTGAATTTAGACCAGCCGAGATCAGATTCAGATCCAACTCCTGCAGCCAGTGTGCATCGGTTAGTGTGCTATGCCCGCCGCCAGGCGTTGTCAGCCCGCCTACATTGTTGATCAATATATCAATACCGCCAAAGGTCTCTGCTATCTGCTTGGCAAGACCCGCTACCTGGTCGGCGTTGGTAAGCTCTGCAGCTATAAAATGATGAGGTGTTTCTTCAGGTGTTGTTCTGGCGCTTATGATGACCGTTGCACCTGCTTCAGCTAATTCATCCGCAATTGCTTTACCGATACCTTTTGTACCACCGGTAACCAATGCCCTTTTTCCTTTAAGATTTTTCAAATTCATGTCTTTGTCGTTAGTATTCTGAAACAAATGTTTCAGAATTAGGTAAAAAAATTATTTTGTTAACTGCTTAATGAAATATTCTGCCATGCGCCTGATCTTGACCGGGTCTTTGTGCAGGATAAATGATTCATACCAGCCCGTCCAGGTGCTATTAAAGTAATCGGCCAGCAAAGCGGGATCTTCATCGTTTCGGATCTCGCCATTATCCATAGCTCTCCTGAGCAGGTCATGTAAAAACTGGTAGGAACGCTGGTCATCGGCTGCCAATATTTGTTTCACTCGCGCATCATTTGTGGCCACCTCGAATGCACTCTTTACAGCCATGCAGCTATCCTCGCCATTGATGATCACGTTAACGGCTTCATGAATGTAATCCACTAAAACAGCTAAGGCTGACCTTTTACTTGCCAAGCGTTTGTCCCAGTCCTGCTTCCTGATATCGGTATAGTGCTGCACACAACGCACAAACAGTTCCTGCTTATCACCAATGGTGTTGTACAGGCTGCTGCTGTTGATCTGCATGGCATCAGTCAGGTCACGGAGCGAGGTAGCATTATAACCCTTCTTCCAGAAAACTTCCATCGCTTTCTGAATAGCTACCGCTTCGTTAAATTCTACATTCCTCGCCATGACGACGCAAAGATACGCAACTCTGAAACACTTGTTTCAGATTTAGGTCATGATTTGCTCATCATCTGACGGAAGACTAATCATTGGTAAACCCTGCTGCGCTTGGCAATGGACAACAATCCTTCAATCCTATACCAAACGATTTAGGATTAAGACTCGTGAACAGCAAACATTCGCTTGCCGAACAGTTTTATTAAGTTATTCAAGACAGAAATAACGTTGGAGATAAGTAAGCCTGCGGCTGACATAGCATTGCCGAAATACCGGCGACAGAATATATTTTTCAGCTTTGTGACTTTAGGGTACTTAGTAATGCGGCCTATTGAAAAATTTATGCCTTCGCCGAGCTGTAAGAAATTGATCCCTTAATTAAAAATCTCCCCTGGTTATTGGCCAGCTTTTCCTGCCATTGCTGAAATTGCTCAGGCGTCAGTCTTGACCACGCCCTTGCCTCACGGGGGATCTTTAAAGGTTCCCGGGTTCGATAAGAGCGAGTCGGGTTGCCCGGAAACTTTTCGTTGGTCACATTGGGGTCGTCCTCGAAGCTGCCGGTGGGTTCAACAATATAAACACGCGCACATCCTTTGCTTTTGGCCAGTTCAGCAGCCAAGCCCTCAACAAGATCGGAGTTTACGGTAATCCAAGAGGTGGGACAATCTGCATACTGCTTCATAAAAGATGAATCCCCATTAAAACAACTTAGATATCTGATCGTCATAACTTTGAAATGCACGTCAGGCATATTGATGTAGATTGAAATTCATTCCGATCCTGTCACCAATTGGTATGTCAAATTTATCAAAACCAGAATTTTAATACACTTTCTTAAACGGATATCTTTACAGCATCTCCATTTTTAACCACATACCGGTAACTGTGGTCGTTACGTGTAATGGTAACTAACAGGTGACTCGCATCCTTTCTCTTTACCGCCAGATCGAAAACCGTACCGAACGCATGAATATTCTCCAGGCTCATATGATCCCAGGCGTGGGGTAAGCGGGGGGTGCAATAAAAGCTGTTGAAACCGGTGGGCCTTATTCCAAACAAACCTTCGGAAAAAATGCGGCAGTATAATCCACTCTCGGCAGAAAGATGGCGTTGGTTGCCTTCCGGGTAAGCTTCTACGGCATATGGAACATGCTCGCCTAAAAGTCGCCTCTGTGAATAGTATTTGAGAAACCTTACAGCCTGTTCGGTTTCACCCGCCTGTAATACGCCACGAAGTGCGTATAAGGTTGAGCGGTCCCAAAATGTACCATTGCCGGCTTGGGTGGCCAGGCCATCGGCTGTCCATAGCTCGTGCGAAAACAGGGCATCTATCGTACCCCTGCTGCGGTCATAGATACCCATGGTTAGCGGAACACAGATCCAGGAGCGCAATTGGGTGTTGGTTTCATAGTATTTATAGGTATGATAGCCGGCTATATCCGCCCCAAAGTATTTTTCAATAGCATCTTTAAGCGCCGCCGCTCGTTTTGTGTATTGTTTTATTTCATTTTTTGGCCGACGTAGTTGCTGAGCTAAATAACTTGCTGAGATCAGGGCATCGTAATACAAACCGTTGGTAGATAAGTTGGCTTTACCCGATGGAAACCTGCCTTCCAGCTCATCACTTTGTGATTCTACCACACCTTGTTGATTCATCTGCCTGCGGTTATATTCCAGGCACCATGATATCAGCGGCCAAAGTTTTTTTGCGGAATCCGCATTTCCTAAAGTAAGTGCATAACGGGATGCGCCGTAAGCTATCATGGCCTGATCGCCCCTATCACCGGCACCTTTCCAAACCGTATCGCCTTCGGCTACGATAGAGCTTGGCAGAGGCTGATAATCGGGGTTCATATAACCGGCAAACAAGCGGTATGCGTTCATGGCCGATAGGTTGCCTATCCTATCGCCCGAAAAGGCAAAATAAGGATTAACATATTCTGCCTGATCGTTTGCCCAAACCGCGGCATAATACGATAGCCCGCCTGGGCCATGCATGTAACCGCCCTTGGTTTTAAAAATGCTTTCGGTTGCCCTTATCTTTGCAAAGGCAAACATGGCGTTCAAAACACTATCGGGAGTTTTCAATTGTAATGGGGCCAGGATTTCGTCAATACGATGTTGTCGCTCCTGCTCTTCAAGATCAGGCCTTACAGGCAATAACGATTGCGGATGATCAGTTGCCTGATAGTTGATGGCAAACGTGTAGGATTGACCAGGCCGTAGTATTTTGCGACCGTCATTTACCGATTGCATAATAACGGTATGTGGCGCACCTTTGCTTTTAAGGGTATCTGTCGTTACCTCGCGCTTTAAGTGCTCCATTACTACCGAAACCGGTTTATCGCTAACGTTAGTAAACCTATAAGTTTCAATGGCTATTGGTTTATCTGTTGACGGAAACAGGCTATGTTCAATTCTAACCTGTTTCAATATATCCGATCGGTAAGCAATACGCATAAAACCATGCTGGTTAATACTTTTTGCCGGTAAATTTATTCCGCCTTTTGCGACATCGGGCCATAAAAGTTTATCATCAACGTACATTCGGGGCAGGGCATTGTCATCAAATGTATAAGCGATGTGGCTGCGGGTATCATCAGGAAGCGTCCGGAATGTTGGGAAAACCACTGTACGTGAAAGATGGCATAAGCCCTCCGCATCTACATTATAAGCAATCCATAACGATACTTTTTCGCCGGACATTTCGATATGATCAGCATGTGGGAGACGACCGTTAATGTGCCAGGTGATACTGCCGTCGGGTTGTAAAGCCCACCTATTGTTCTGTTGCGGTAGAACCAATTGCTGCGCCGAAACTAAACGCAGTTGTACAAGAAAAACGAGTATGATTAAGCAATGTTTTCGCGAGCAAAAATTCATTAAATAGTAGTAGATATGGATGTAACTGACTTTATTATTTCACACTGATTTTAATATGCTGATTGGGCTTAACTGTAACCTCAGCAAAGGATATGTATTTCCCCCAATTGTCGGTTACATGTTTAACAGGCACCGGCCTGCCGTTAGCATAGGCCTGTTTATAAGTACCATAAAACATTGCTTTCCAAATGATCTGTAATTTGCCAATATTGTTTAGCGAAGATTGTTGTGTACCCTGATGAACAACATTGATCATAGTACCGAGCAAAGGTAAATTACTGATAGCTGCATCACCGTTACCGGTTGTTTTATAAATGGTAGTAATGCTTTGCGAACGGGCATTTGGCGTTATCCCCATCATGCCCTGTACAATGCCTTCAATTACACCAAATGAAACTTCAGGATATTCCCGTCTTTCGGTATTTTTATCAGATAGATACAACAGGTAATCGCGGGCCTTATCCCAGGAGTTGTTATTGTAAAATATTAATGGCAGATAGGATGTATTTTCAACATTCCAGGTTTTGGAGGCCAGGTGCGATAGCGTTTGCTTGATGCGTGTGGTATCCTTCAAGGCATCAAACCAAAGCAAAAAAGTCTCGCCTTCGTCCCTGCCAAATTTGCCATCCTTGCCGTAATAAGTAAAATACAAATTATCCCTGGTATCCCACCAATCCGCCTCTAATTTGTGCCTATACTTTTCGGCTTTCAGGGCGTAGGCTTTCGATTCGGCCAGTTTACCTTTGCTGGCTAATATGGCCGAGTAAGTTGATAATCCGCGGTAAAGCGCGGCCACCAGGTCGGCACCGGTTTTTAAATTAGGTACGCCTTCCGAGTACGAAGGTAATCCCCGACACCGGTGGAACGGATCACTTTCATTAAAACGCACAGGCGCGTTAGGATGCGCAGGCCTGTTCAACAAAGAATCTGACGATAGCACCCAGGCATTGATATAATCTTTAACCGTTTTTTCCTGGAAATTAGTAAATACCGGATCGTTAATATAATACTTATTACCAGTCCACAAATACATTCGCCAACTGGCATATAGCACATCAAAATTAGCCGGGAGATTATACCAAAACTCGCGGTCGTTCCGGTAATCTTCGGGGGCAGGCTTACCTGTCTTATTCATCTCCCAGTATGAACACCAGTTTTTTGAAGCGGATATATTGCGGGCAAATAGCGTGAGCATGTTGTTATTTTCGCGCTTTAAGCCAAGTATCTCCCCGCCTATGCTTTGGTGGGATACATCACGCATACAGAAAGCATCACGCGGGGGTAGCGCCGATTCATACCAGGGACCTGCCGAATCGGCGGGGTGTCCTTTATAGTGCAGAGCCATATCTTTGGCCCAGGCAAATGCCTGTTCTATTTTTTTATCAGATGAGGTAAATTTTACGTCCTGAGCAAAAGATGGCAAATTGATAAATATGCACAGCATTACCGCGGACGCCAAAAGCCTGTGAATTAAGGAAAATTGAAAATTCATAATTGGTCTATTCTGGTCTATTTTATAAAAATAGATAATTTTATTGACTGTTCAAACTTATTTTGCAAGTACAAGTGGAGAAAACACAATAAACATCAATACCATGATCAGCAATAATATACAACTGTAGATATGCCGGTTTTTCCATGGCTTGATATCAACCAGGGTATTGATCTGCAGTTGATAGGGCTCTGCCATAGGAAAAAGCTTACCGATAAACAGCATCAGCCCACAGGTTATCACAAATAGTATAGCGAGGATATGCAAGAAATGAATATGCAGATCGAACACCGTTTGTGTAAGCGCGTAGGTTATAATAAAAAAAGCCAGGCCTATCGCTGCTGCCTTGGCTGGTACTCTTTTGGTAACCAGCCCCATAAACATAATGGTAAAAATGGGCACGTTAAAAAAACCGTTCACCATTTGTACATAGGTATAAAAGCCGTTTTTAACAAAAATGATAAAAGGCGCTATGAACATGGCCAGCAGACAAATCATTATCTCAAATAATCGCGCTGTCCGGATCAGGTGCTTTTCACTGGCTGTTCTGCCGCGCTTTTCCGTCCAGGGTTTATAGATATTTAATATAAACAATGTACTTGAGCTATTGAGACCAGCATTAAAAGTAGTGAGGGCTGCACCAAAAACAATGGCCGCGATATAACCCGCTATAAAAGGCGGCGATACAAGACTATCCAGTTTCGGGAATACTTCGGCTGTATTATCTAAATGCGTAAAAACATGCACAGCTATCAGGCCCGGCAAGTTTAGCAATAACGGCGAGATTAGCTTACCCAAACAGGCTACCGCTATACCCTTCTGGCTGCTTTTTAAATCCCGCGAGGCCAAAACCTGTTGAACTATATATTGCTCGGTACCCCAGTAATACAGGTTTACAAGCAGCATGCCGGTGAACAAGGTGCTGAATGGGATTGGATCGGCAGCCGTACCAATGCTGTTTAAATGCTCACGGTGGTTATTCAGCAAAATATGCAGCCCCTGCATCATATTGCCGTCCCCCAGGTACCGTAAACCCAAAAATGGTAACAAAAGCCCTCCGGCGAATATACCAAAGCCGAGCAGGGTATCTGAGGTAGATATCGCCTTCAATCCCCCTAACAATGAATACAGACAGCCGATTGTTCCCATTATCCAGATCAGGATCCAGATGGTTGTCCAGTAATCGGTTTTCCAAACATCAGAAAAATGGAACAGGCCATTAAAAGCAACCGCACCACTATATAAAACCGATGGTAAAAGGTTAATAATGTAACTTACAAGGAATATACAGGAAACCAGCTTTCCAATGCCTGCGCCGTAACGGGCGGTAAGATAATCGGGAGTGGTTGAAATACCCAACTTAAGATACATGGGCATCAAAAACTCCGATACCAGCAGCATAGCCAGCACCGATGTCATGCCCCAGGCCATTACAGACATATTGTGCGTGTAGGCCAGCTCGTTTTCGCCTATAATAGTGGCGGTATTGATATTAGTAAACAGCAGGCCTCCGCCAACCAGTAAAAACCCCAGGCTCCTATCGGCAAAAAAGAAACTATTAAGTGTGCTGAGCTTGTTTTTGCGGGTTTTATACCAGGATAACAGGCCAACTACACCTGTAAAAAAAAGAAAACTGGTTAGTATAGTCCAATTCACCCCGCCCTGTTTTTGGTAAAGATTAAAGTGTGCTCCGTTCAAATAAAATGGTTGGCATCGTTAAGCTGATCTTTTCTTTATTGACGATAGCCCGCCCGGCCAGTGTACCCATACGGGCAAAATCGGCCGAAAAAGTAGTAATGCCGATGATCTCTTTGGCCGGCTCATCATTGCTCGATAGTACACCCACATCTTCGCCGGGAATAAGTTGCATGCTTTTACAATCGCGCATAATTTGCCATAAAGCAAAGTTGTCTAAAGTAAAATAAACTTTCCCTTTTTCAACCGAACCATGCGTATACTCCTTAATGATACTCCCTTTGATGTTAAAATCCTTCAGGAATTTCTTAAACGATGGCACGATCTCTTTCGGATCGAGCGACGCCGGCGAATGATAAAATATAATCTCATTGAACTTTTTGATCTTAGGGGCCAGTTCGGCGAGGATACGGTATGATGATTGGCCAAACTCCTGGGTAATGTGGTTAAAATCGCCATCCATAGGTTCATACCTGTCAAACATCAGGAATTTATTTGGTGGGATAGCTCCCAGCAGTTCTTTTGTTTTTGGATGAGGGATAGGCGCTATTACATACATGCCATATTTTCCCCTGATCTGGTTAAGAATGGTTTCGAATATCTCGATATCACCATGGTGAAAGTAAGGGTTTAACCGGATATTAGGACCAAGCTCATAACGAAAATTGCGGTAAAACTGCTCTTCAAAACTATCCAGATTATACATTAACAGGGCTACATTCAGTGTCTGTTCCGCGTTACTGTTGGCCACAAAATAACCATGCCTGTTTTTGGATTCAACAATGCCCCTGCTAATCAGTTCCCGGTACGCCTTAATGATCGTCTCCCTCGAAAACCCCAACTCCTTAATCAACTTGTTTACAGATGGCAGCATATCGTCCTGGCCTATAACCTTCTCGTTAATAGCGTTTATGATGCCCTGCACAAACCTATCGTGTTTGGAATAGGAAGGGATATCTGTAAGCTTTTTGATCTCCTGAAAAATTTTATCCATTGTGCCAGTACATTTTAGCCAAAGTAAGAAAAAAGGCGGCAAACCCGTTGCTCTTTTTCGCCGTTACCAATCGGCCTGTAATTCCGATCGGATACAAATGTTTGGCAGCCGGGGCTGCCAAACACTTGTATTTTAATTAATACCCGGGATTTTGTTTTAGATTTTTATTCAAATCTATCTCTGTTTGAGGTATTGGGAATAAGTAATTTTTAGCTGGATTAAATACACGCGGTGTTCCTACTTTAATAGTAGTGCCCGGTGTAAGGGTCAGCGCGCCATTAGTTTGGCTCACGCTACCTTGCAAACTGCCGGTAACCTGCCCGTTCATTACCTGCTGACCAATTTGCCAGCGCTGGATATCAAACCACCTCAAGCCTTCAACTGCCAGCTCAACCCGACGTTCACGGCGTAATAAGGTGCGTAAACTTGCCTGGTCGTTATATTTTGCCTGATCAACAGCAGGCATGTTTACGTCAGGACGTTTTCGTACCGAGTTGATATCATCATATACCGTAGCATCGATTTTATTGCTTTCGATCTTGGCTTCGGCATCCATCAATTTAATTTCGGCAAAGCGAATCAGAATTACATTCATGCCTACCTGGTCCATGTTCGGGAAGTCGGCAATTACAGGAGTATATTTCCTTAAACCATAAGCAGATGGACTACAATTGTTATCGCCCCAATGGTCGATAGTTTTAGGACTGCCAGACAGAGGATCATAGTACTGTCCGTAAGGCAACCTGCTGCTATATTGCGCACCCGGATAAAAAACGGTTGCGCTCAACCTCGGATCGCGGTTTTTATAAGGTTGCGTTGGATCATATCCCGATGCAGGATCATCAATGGTTTTACCGTTGCTTGTTTCATAAGCATCTACCAGACTTTGGGTTGGAGCTATAGAGTTATAGCCTCCCAATGAGTTGATGGTCATATTCCTGGCCCATCCAAAGTTATTATCGCTCGCTTTAAATTGAACATCCAGTATCACTTCCTGGTTGTCAGCAAAAGGCTGGCGGAACAGATTAACATAGCTTGGATAAATGCTATAGGTAAACGGCGGCGCCATCAACGCCTGGCAATCGGCAATACACTCGGTGTACATTTTATTAAAAAGCTCAATCCTGGCTTTTAAAGCAATGGCAGCACCACGGGTTACACGGCCAATATCACCACCTGAATAGCTAACCGGCAGATCGGGCGCAATGGCAGTAAGTTCTTTAAGTATATAGGCTACAACATCAGCCTTGGTTGCCTGTACCGTTTTATTGGCCTCATCGGGCGAAACATTGTGCTCAACCAGCGGAACTGCGCCATATAACTGGCTAAGCGTAAAATACTCGTAAGCCCTTAAAAAACGGGCCTCAGCAATAAGCCTGGCCTTTAATGTGGCATCCATGTTGGTGCTGCCAACGTTATCCAAAAACCAGTTACAGGTTTGGATACATTTATAATTCCATTTCGAGTATCCCGTATTGGTTGGGGTTGCTATCCCCGCCGAAAGCGACAACCAGTTTTCCCAGGGGAACTGATCGAACGTGTTATCAGAGTTATTATCGGCAAAAACTCCGTAGTAGCCGTTATTGCTGCCTCCCCATTTAGAATAGCAGCCATTTAAAGCAGCAAGGGCATCGTTGGATGATTTCCAGAGTACAGTATTGGTGTACGAATCTAATGGCGCTCTGTCCAGGAAAGCCTTTCTGCATCCCGAGGCGGCCACCGAACCTAATATAATTACGGTTATGAATAATTTTTTCATCGACATTTTTTTAATAATTAAAATGATACCTCGATACCAAGGGTATTAGTTTTTAACTGCGGATAAGATCCGTACGCGTTGTTACCGGCGCTGGTTTCAGGATCAACCCATTTATAAAAGCTGGTGAACGTGAGGATATTCTGCCCGCTGTAATAAATCCTCACTCCTTTCACGCCTATTCGCTGCAGTGGCTTGCCTGGAATGTTATAGCTTACCAATAAATTTTTGAGCCTTAAATAAGAAGCATTCCTAACCCAAAAAGATGACACAAAGCTCTGCGGATTATTTTGCGAATATGTTGACCATAACCTTGGGAAAGTAGCTGAAGTATTTTCCGGAGTCCAGGCATCGAGCAATGCCTTAGTTGGATTGCCGATGTTAGGCTGTTGCAATGAACCTAACTCGAAGCCCTGAACATAGTTTTTAACACCCAAAGCTCCCTGAAAAAAGGCACTTACATTAAAACCATGCCAGCCAGCGCCAAGTGTAAAACCAAATGTTGTTTTTGGGAAAGGCGTACCCAGGTATACACGGTCGTTACCATCAATAACACCATCGGGTGTGCCGTTAGGCCCGCTGATATCTTTGTACATCAAATCGCCTGGACCAATAACACCACCGCTTTGCTTAGCATGCTGGGCTACCTGTTGTTGTGTCTGAAAAATACCTTCAACCTGGTAACCGTAAAAGGCTTTGATAGGCTCGCCAACAACCAGTCCGCTCGAGATAGAGCCGGTACCTGCCAAATCAGTTATTTTATTGGCTATGAATGACGCGTTTACCGCTATGTTGTACGAAACACTACCGATTTTATCGCGGTACGCGGCGGCAAACTCCCAGCCTTTGTTGCGCACCGAGCCTGCGTTTTGGTAAGGTGTGGTAAAACCATAAACATTGCTGGCAGGCAGTTGCAGCAGGATATCGTTGGTGTTTTTAACAAAGTAATCGGCTGTGAAACTTAATTTGCTGTTCAGCAGTTCCATATCGAAGCCAACGTCGGTAGTGGTCGATTTTTCCCAGGTGATCAGGGGATTAGCGCCGTTATTAAGTGCGATACCCGGTGCCAGGATTTGGTTAAATGAATAATTTTGCCCGCTCGAAATAACGGAAATAGCAGGGTAAGGGCTAACAATATTCAGCGCCCCCATGCTGGCCAAAGTTTGGCTGCTGTTGTTAAAATTTACCAAAGTTTGGTTACCCAATTTACCCCATGAAGCTCTTAGCTTAAGAAGGGAAATAGTATTGGATAAAGATTCAAAAAACGATTCTTTCGAGATATTCCAACCCGCCGAAAAAGAAGGGAATACGCCCCATTGCTGCCCCCTGGCAAAACGCGATGAACCATCGTCACGAATGTTAGCTTCCAGCAAATACTTATCATCGTACGAATACCTTACGCGGCCAAAATATGACAACAGAGCTAATTGACTGGCTGTACCGGCATTTTGCTGACCTAAGGATGGTGCCGCGTCAATTTGTGACAATGAACCATTTAAAAAGTTTTGCCTGTAGGCATACAGATACTGGTAATTGGTAAGTTCTTGCGAAGCGCCCGCTAATGCATTGATACTATGTTTACCAAAAGTCCTGTCATACTCCAGCAAACCCTGCAGGTTGTAGTAGCTGTTAACCACATTAGCATTAGCCAGTGAACTTTGGCTAATGGTAGTAAGTACCGAAGAAGGATTTTTCGGATCATAGTAAACATCCGCCGGTTTAAATTCCTGCGCGGGGTTGGCATTGTACCTATACGCAAATGATGGCTTGAAATGCAAACCCTTAAGCGGTTCCCAAACGGCACCTACATTACCTGTAAAAAGCGTATTTTGATTATTGTTATACCCCGGCGAATTAAGCCAGGCAATAGGGTTGCCAAACGACAGGTAGTTATAAACTCCGTTTTTATACTGGTTTACCACTGTGCTGCTCATGGCGGCCGTTGTACCTATAATACCGCCGATATCGCCGCCACCCAAACCATCAGGCGCTTTAGCTGGCGCGTATAAAAACGATAAGTTGGCGTTAATACTAAAGTTTTTTGTTAAGGCCGAATTGATATTCATACGGGTAGAATATCTTTTGAAATTTGACTTCGCGATAATACCATCCTGCTGAAAATAACCGAGTGAAAAGGCGTACTGGGTTTTCTCATCTCCCCCGCTGATATGGACAGCATGATTTTGCTGAAAGCCGCTCCCTTTGTATAGGAAACCTTGCCAGTCGGTATTGGGGTGAGTGTCAGGGTCAGTTTGATTTTTAAACTTGGTGATGTCGTCGGTTGTCCAATAAGGAGTTTGACCTTCGTTGGCCAGAGCCTGGTTGTAAAGGGTAGCCGCCTGCCACGATGGTAAAAAATCGGGCAGGTTCGATGGTTTCTGTTTACCAAAATAACCATTATAGTTTACCTGCATTTTGCCGCTTTTACCGCGTTTGGTAGTGATCAGTATCACGCCATTAGCAGCTCTCGATCCGTAAATTGACGCTGATGCTGCATCCTTCAATACTGAAACAGACTGCACATCATTCGGGTTCACATCTGATAAACTACCAATGATCCCATCAACCACCACCATCGGATCGCTGTTGTTTAACGTTCCGATACCGCGGATATTAATGTTACCCGAAGTCCCCGGCTGTCCGCCGGTTGTAGTAACGGTAACGCCGGCCATGGTGCCCTGCAAAGCGTCATTAAGATTGGTAACGGGCCTGTCCTGCAGCTCCTTTGAGCCTATTGAAGCTACCGAACCGGTTAGGTTAGCTTTTTTCTGCGTACCGTAGGCTACCACAACAACCTCATTCAGGTCTTTCGTTTTTTTATCCGGGACCATGATTATGTTCCCATCCCAGTTGGCGGTGACTTTTACCGTTTGTTTTTCATAACCGATAAAAGAAAATAAAAGTGTGGCATTTTGGGGAGCACTGATCTTATAAGCCCCATCAGTATTGGTAACGGTGCCTTGCGAAGTGCCCACAAGGCTTACACTTACCGAGGGCATAGGTATCCCCTGCTCATCCCTCACGAGCCCCGAAATTGATTTAAGCTGCTGGGAAAAAGCTTGTTGAATACTGCATAACATGACACAGCAAAACATAACAAGCCCCAGGGTTTTAGGTACTTTTCTTTTCATAATTGATTTTTGATTTAATTGGTCTATTCTGGTCTATTATGTTATAAAAGTAAAAACTTTTTAGACACCGTCAAACTTTTTTTTAATAATTTGAGAGCGGGGGATAATATTGGAAGATAGTTGTTGTAGCAATATTGCATTAACCATTTAGTAATATTGCATTACGTAATCAATATGCACTATGCAAGATATGGCGGATGTTATCGTCCCAACGGCCAATAGCAGCAATAGATTCTAGTAGAACTACCGAACTGATGGAATTGATTGAACTCCATCCGTATTTGGTCGATGACAAATTACAGAACAACAGTAATGGTTATTTCAAAAACCCTTACTTGCTGTGGTTTGTAGCAGATAATCCTATGGGCAGCAGTAACCAGTGACAACTGCCCTAAGAATCTCCTTCGGCTTGATTTATATATAATTTGGTGTTAAATGGTTTTCAGCGCGTATTTAGTCGTCTCTATTTCAAACGCCGGATTCGTGGATCGGTGAAATCCTGTCTGTATTTTCCAGGCTTAACCGGCAGCTCATTCTGTATCAATGCATTTTTTTGTGCCCGTCCCAATGTTCCGCCAGTTTTCCGTTTAATCAAAATGTGTACCGTCGTTGCCGTCTATTATGACGGGCGTTCCACATCGCCCGCTGTACCAACGGTAGGCGCATTCCGCAAAGGGCGGAATTTTCATAGACCGTACCGATCTTACCGGCCGGAACAATGGTATCAGAGAGCCACCTTATCCGGTGCTGTTTTTATTTCTGGCTTTTCCTCAAATGTCCGCTATTATTTCTTAGAGGATAGCCCGATCATGTTTCCCTCGGTATCCTGTATCAGGGCGATAAAGCCGCCGTCCGGGACCGGCAATTTTGCGCGCAGAACTTTACCACCTGCGGCGTCGACCCGGCTTAGTTCGGCATTGATCTCATCCGTGGCAAAATAAACCAGGGTGCCGCCAGCTCCCGGTTGAGCTGCATCCATTTTCACCAGCGCACCGGTAGCGCCGTTCGTTTCCGGATCGCCCGTAAAGAAGGCATATCGCATCTCTGGATGCCGCTCATTATTCATTGGAACATCTTTTAGTTCACATTGAAATACTGTGCTATAAAAAATTCTTGCTCTTTGCATGTCTGAGATATAGATCTCAAACCAGTTAATAGGATTTTTCATCGTCTTTTTTTTAATTAATTTATATCTCAAAATTAGCGCTGATGAAAATCCACCTGCTTGCCATATGGCAAGTAATACTAAGCGGTCGTAATTTCTTTGCGTATTCTGCTTAACGAGGTATCGGTTATACCCAGGTAAGATGCAATGTATTTTAAAGGACAATGCCTGACAATCTCAGGCCGGTCCTTGATGAGGTTTAAATATCTTTCTGTAGCAGTGATGGTCAGCGAATCAATGGAACGTTGTTTTAACAGATATAGCTGGTTAGTTGACCATATACGTCCCCATTCCCGTAAGCCTTCCATTTTATAAAGAAATTGCTCAAAGATAATGTATTCTATTTTCCTTACTGTTCCATTAGTTACGGCCTGGAAGTTTTCTTTCGACGCCATCCTGTGAGATAAGGAGAATGACTCAATCAGTATATCGTTTTGACAATAGAATTCAATGGTAACCTCATTGCCGTCATAATTGTATAAGCAAGATCTGAACACTCCATTTTCAATCAGATAAAATTCCCTGGCAATCTTCCCGGCTTTTAACAGCGATGTTCCCTGTATCACATCAACTTTAACATGTGCTTTACAAATCCCTCGTAGTCCTGGCCTTTAAGCAGATCATTAGCATACACCCGCTGAAAAATTGATGTCTCCATTGCGCAAAAATACCATTTACGGATATGTTAGCTGTTATCTTATTCATGAGTACATGGTTTTTTAGTATCACCATAATTCGAAAAAAGACTGTGGACGCATCACAGTTATAGTTGATCTTTGTAACCATTAGCACTTTGAAGTATGAACATAACAACGTATACGTTTCAGCAAACAAAAATTGCCGAAGTCATTTCTGAGGAGCAGATAATTCTGACTTCTCAAGACGGTTTGGATCTGTTGGGTAATTTATATTACCAGGATTTTGACCGGATCATCATTCATGAAAAAAACATTACTCCGGAATTTTTTAACCTGAAAAATGGAATGGCTGGTGAAATACTCCAGAAGTTTTCAAACTACCGCGTACGTCTTGCCATAGTGGGTGATTTTAAGAAATATCATGGAAAAAGTATCGCCGAATTTATTTATGAAAGCAACAAAGGCAAAATGGTCAATTTTGTAAGCTCGCAATCAGACGCCATAAAGACGCTTTTAAACTAAGGAAGGACAATCTTCATTCTGCAATAGTATAAACCCCTCTTTAACTGTTTTCATGGCGAATGGTGAATAAGCATCGAGTAGATCCTCTATAAACAGCCTTTCGTCAAAACCTTCGTATAGCAGGTGAAGAAACTTCCCATCTCGTTCTGGCAACCGAAGCAGCTTACCGAGCCGGCTTGCATGTTGTTTTTAATCCCTGGAAGATGCATGGGAGTGCCGATGAACAATTTTGTACATGAATAAAGCGGCAATAAAGACAGAGAAGCTTAGAAAAAAAGGTTTCGATCTCGTCTTTGTAGCGGGCTGTGAATATACTATTTTCAGCAAAGGAGCCTTCCCGGGAGAAGCCTTAAATGAACGTATTTCATAGATGATTACTAATGGAGGAGCAACGCCACATGGTCAGGAAAAAAGCCTGGCGATGCAGGAAGCATCTAAACGGCTGAATATAATACTTGCTAAAATTTGCGACGGTGTGCGTTCTCATTTTAACAGAGTGGTGACCTGTTCATCATAAACCTGGGACGATGTAGACTGGAAACTATTTGATATTGCAGGTAGATTATTATAAAAGAGGGGAGTCTGCCGAAGCATACGTAACTGAATTGGCGAAGTACAAGTCAAAAAAAACCTTCGGTGGCAATGGAAGTTGTGCTTATGAAGCGATGCTGAAACGGTGGTCCAAAAGTTTTCCCATCGGGCATAATGGTGTTTGTTTAGGTTTATCGGTTCGGATTAACGGGATTATTATGTTCCCGGTTATTTTTATCTATAAGTTTTTTCTTTTTTCTGCTGTCCATAATCAGGGTTATTACAGCATATATGAATACGGCCAACATGGCCAGGATTTCCTGTGTGTTTTTTTTGACAATGCCGTCCACCACGCAAATGGGGCCCAGCACTGTCAGGCTAATAAGGGTCGGTTTTCGCGGCAATAAAATGGCCATGGTAAATAATTTAATTGGTTAGTAAATTTTGCGGTGTATAATAATTTACTGTATAACCAGGTCTGCTTCAATATTTAATTCATTATCCGCTTTCACCTTGTCCCAAATGTGTACTTTTACGTGATAGGTCTCCCCTGCTGCCATCGGTCTTGCAATGGTGATATCACCGCGCAGATCGGTAGCGCTTGCCGGCGGATAGCCCTGAGCACCTGCAAACAGGTCGGCAGCATTAAGTACCGTAGTTCCCTTTTTATCAGTTACCAAGAGCATCATCCCCGGGAAAACCTTTCCATCTTTAAGCCCATAATTGTTTAGGCCAAGCGCTACAATAGCTATTTGGGTGTTCAATTGTACTTTATTATCGGTCATTCGTTTATTGGCCGGGTCAATCAATAAAACATCGCGCACGATAAAGCCATTGTAGCTGAAAGATAAACCGGTGCGGAAGTCTTTTTTTGCGCCTTTACTATAGTTGCATCCGGCAAATATCATACAACTTAATAGCATGAGAAGCGGTATCGCTAAGGTTGTTTTTAGGTTTTTCATTGAAGTTAAGAATGTTGTTTTGAAACCAGCCAATATGATCACCACTGATTGTAAGGCCAGTACAATTTCTTCACAAAGAAACGTAGCTCACCCAAAAATTACTTTCGCATATGTTGCAAATACTTTTGAATTTGTTGCGTTGTTAACCAGCCCGTTTGACGGTATCACATCGCTTATGAGACGATTATGTTAGAAATGTAATATGCAAATACAGTGTCAACCTTTTTATTTTTCAAAATCGATTTATTGAGCAGGAAAAGCGAATTGTCATAAAACATTGATTTTAAATCTAATAAACACAGGAGTTAGATTCCCGCTCTGAGTACAAAAGCACAAACGCGACATATTTAGCAATGTTACTCCCGATGCGTTAGTTTGCCAAATGGCATGGCTACTTTTAAGCAACCATGTCATTCTAATGACCGTAGGTGATTTCCCGGGTTACTTTCCAAATGCCATCTTTCTTTTGCCAGATCTGCATGAACTTATACGTAAACACCTGCAATTTGCCATTTTCAACATGAGAGAAAGTATGCATTCCCGTCTCGATAGCACCATAATCTTTAATTGGATACACTTCCATTGACCCAGGAATCAATTTCCGGTTCAATACATAACTCATTTTAAACAGTCCACCGAAGGCTTGTTTTGCTTGATCAAAGTTTCGTACGCCGGTGTTGTCCTGGTAAAGTTCCAGACTATTATCGAAGTGATTCATTAGCTGATCAAGATTGCGGCTATTGAAGTCCTTGAATTGAAGAGAATCCTGTTGGGCTATTTCATTGTACAATGGTCCGGATGTTTGTGCCTCTGCACGAGTACAGGTAAAAAAAATTGAGGCGACTAAAAGCGCAGTAGTAAAAAATTTGTTCATTGTTTTCATCTTGTAGTTTTTGTTAATTTCTCATTTCGGTAGCAATTATGGCATTGCCCTGTTCTTTCAGAAAGATCTTAACCAGATCGGTATATATTTGAGGCCCATTATCTGAATTAGTGAAGATCAATAAAGCGCGACCGGATTTTGGTAAAACAAATACGATTGTATTCACTCCCGGATCAATGCCACTGTGCGATAAGCCAAATTCTCGTCTCAAATCTGGATAGACGGCCCAACCTAACCCTATGAACTTATTCTCTTTTATCCTGGACAGCGGGCTGGTCATTTGACGATAAAGCGCCTTTGATAAGCCAGCCCCGTTAATTATCCAAATCAGGAATTTGTCGTAATCTGCTACAGTTGTTTTTAGTTGATCGGCCGCACTGGGGCTGCTATTTTTTATGATTTCTAATGGCTCTCCCTTGCTATTATGCGCAACGGCAAAATGATCTAACATCCTATCATTCCAAATAAAATGCGTATCGTTCATATGTAAGGGTTCGAAAATCAGGGAATCAGCCAATTGTTCCAACGACCGGTGAAATTTGCTTTCAAGCGCGTGCCGCAAATATTCCATCCCTTCGCCGGAATACTGGAACTTTAAGCCGGGCTCAAACTCAAAGGCCAACTTTTTTGAAGGCTTCATCCATCGCCAGTTTGGAAACCCACTTTGGTGCGTCAGGATATTTTTAGTAGTGAGCTTTTTACTCCTTGGATCAGCTGCAACATCAGGATCAGTCCAGTAATGATAGATTGGTTCGTCCAGATCCCACTCACCGGAGTTAACCAGACATAGTGTTACCATTGTTGTTACTGTTTTGGTGATTGAGGCGACATTAAATAACGTATTAGCAGGCGCAGAAACTCCCGTGTTAAGTTCGCCGTACACTTTTGAGAAGGCGACTTTGCCTTTATTAACAAAGGCCAATCCCAATGTGGGAATATGCTTATCCTTCATCAACCGGACAATAGTAGAATCTGCTACTTGTGCATTTACAGCTGCCGCATAAAAGAAAGTTAATAATAATAGCGTTGTAATCCTAGGTATTATTCGGTTCATTGCGGGTGAAATTATATAATTATGATTTAAACCTGAGAAACCATCGTTATGCCACTTATATAATTAATTGATAGATAATACATTATTACTACCATGATCGAGATTCGTGTATCGTAAACGGACAATCAGTGTCCGTTTACAGATGAAGGTTGACCATCAATCAACTCTATATAACAGCTTGCTTCTTCTGAAGGAGACACAACGGTAAATCACGTAGGCTTCATGCCGCCAAGAAAGTGCAAATTTTTCTATTTAATTGATTAAAAATAATGATTAGGAAAAACTTTGTAAAAGTCTTAGAATACTGGCTTATTGTAGCCGGTGACAACGAAGTAGCCAGTCGGCTGCTGTTCGATTGTACACCGTCTGGCCGGTTATGGATATCCCGGTCAATGACCCGAGAGTTCTATTTTCAGAATATGTATTTTACAGGCTTCGCGACGATAAAATCAGCGAGGCCTGGTCGCTGATCGATAAAGACGCGATCCGCGAGCAGGCCTTTTCAACAAATACCATAAAGTAAATGTAGCCCGCAGACCGCCCCCAAACAATCAGCGGGTGGTCTTGGTTTATTGGACATGCGTATCGTTACACTTGAAGAACACCTCTCGTTTCCGGAAATGGCCGGACAGATACCCACGGAAAAACTAGGTGGGTTTGGTCAAAACGAAAGAATGAAACAGCTGGTACCCAAACTGGCGGATATCACCGGGGACCGTTTAACATCCATGGATGCCAATGGCATCAGGATGCAGGTATTATCGGTGGACAGTTCGGGCGCCAACCTGCTGGCCGAAGATACAGGCCCGGCATTTGCCATGCAGTATAATGATTTGATCGCAGAAAGGATCAGGGGTTATGAAACGCGGTTCACTGCGTTTGCCCATTTGCCGATGACTGCGCCTGCTGCCGCCGCCGATGAACTGGAGCGAACAGTAAAAGAACATCATTTTCGGGGTGCTATGATCCGCGGACTGACGGAAGACCAGTTCCTGGATCATCCCGGATTTGGCCTTATACTGGAGCGTGCAGAAAAATTGGATGTGCCTATCTATCTGCATCCCGGCCTGCCGCCTAAAGGCGTCGCAGATATTTATTACAGCGGCCTGCCCAATCATGCTGGCATAGCGGAAGCCCTCGCTGCCTATGGCTGGGGCTGGCATGCTGAAACCGCGCTCCACATCCTGCGCCTGGTTTATGCCGGCATCTTCGATCAATACCCCAAATTGCAAATCATCATCGGTCATATGGGTGAAATGCTGCCTTTCCAGATGGCCAGGTCAGAGCGGGCCTTTCAGCCAGGCGCGGGCGGCGCCAACCAGCGCAAGCTAAGCGATACCCTGCGCCAGCAGGTTCATATCACCACCAGCGGCTTCTTTACCCTGCCACCCCTACAAATCGCGCTGGATACTTTCGGCATCGACAACATGATGTTTTCCATAGATTACCCCTTCAGCACCAACGAGCAAGGTATGGAATTTTTTCGCCGGATCGATCTGCCCGATGCCGACCTGTCCAAACTCGCCCACGGCAATGCCGACAGGTTATTAAAACTGACCCCATGAAAACACACAAGAACAGCCCATCTATGAAAGCTATCAGAATACACGAGTTTGGCAGCCTGGAGCAGGTATTAAAACTCGAAGAGATCGAATCACCGGCAAATCCCAGGAGAAATTCCCGAGTACTTTCCCGCTGACCATCGGCTTACCATCATATAAACACGTGAATATTAACGCAATATCCAAATCAAAATATCAGTAAGCCACGAAATCCAGCTAATGTGATTTTGAATTATTGATATATGAACAAAAAATATATTCGGATTCGCAGGTAATCCGTGACTGCGCATGTTTACCAGCCCCAAGGCTGATCGCATTAATCCGTCTTAATTGAACCCAACCAAATGGCTACACCTTCCGACATATCGGCAAAAACATAAACACGCAGCATCGTGACCTTTGTTTGCCGATTACCGTGATGTTAAGTTTAGATTCAACCTCATCAGAAAAAATGCCGGTGTAATCTTTTAATTTAGCGCGGTATTTAACAGAGGGCTTACGGGAGATAACGCTTAAGCAATTGACAGATTGCCTTCTAACCTCATGTGCCGATTATGTCCGCCTCTGGCATAACGAAATAAATTTCCTGCATAAAAATAAATTTGCGTTATTGTACTTTAATTCGAAATTTAAGTTATAACGCCTACCAATTCGTTTCAAGATCTTCATTACATCTTCATAGGAATTGACCGGCCATTTTACTCAAATTGCGTTTAATGTCAAAACCACATTTAATACATCTGCCAATTAATAACTTGATTATTTACACGCAATGGCTGCTTACGTCAGTCAGGTGTGCTTTTTTAGGTAACTTAAATAATCGCGATGGTCAATTATAACACATTAAGCGATTCCGAGTTAACAGATCTTCTCAAGCTGGATGATCCGCTGGCCTTTGCAGAGATATACGACCGGTATTTCGGTTTGCTTTATATCCACGCGTTTAACCGCGTAAGGGATAAAGAAGAAGCAAGAGACGTAGTGCAGGAGTTATTCGCTTTTTTGTGGGCTAATCATGGTTCCATTGAATTTAAAACCAACCTGTCAAATTATTTGTATACTGCTACCCGAAACAGGATCCTGAACTTAATAGGGCGTAAACAGATCCATGAAAGATATAGATTGAAACTTCCTGACCAGCTTATCGCCCCTATCATGACCGATCACCTGGTGCGTGAACGGCAACTGACCGAGATCATTAACAAAGAAATTCAGGCCTTACCCCCAAAAATGCGCATCGTTTTTGAAATGAGCCGCAAGCATCATATGACCTATAAGGAGATTGCCGGTAAGCTGGATATTACCGAACAATCTGTAAGAAGCCATGTAAAAAATGCGCTTAAAGTATTGAGGGTTAAATTGGGCATCATAACATTTTTGATTTTTATTTTATTCGATAAATAATTTTTACCCCCCTGGCTACCGGGCTATTTGTCTATAATAAATAAGACAATACTTAGCCAGTTGAACCCAAAAATCAATCTTCAGGAGTTATTAAGTAAATATCACGCCGGCACGATAACCGACGAAGAGCGCATTTTATTGGAGGAGTGGTACGCCCAATGGACACCTGAACAACAGGAGCTTTCATCCGAAGAAATTGACCAGATGAAAGCGGATGTTTGGCAATCATTAAATGTAACTGTACTGCCGGCCGCAACCAAACGGCTATGGCCACGAATAGCATTGGCAGCTTCTGTGATACTTTGTTTATCAGTAGGGGGCTACTATTATCTTTCAAATTCGAAAGCCAGTCAGCAACAAATGACGGCAAAGGTTGAAAGGGTAGACATTGCCCCTGGCGGTAATAAAGCGGTCCTGGTACTAAACAACGGCCTCAAGATTAATTTAAACAGCCAGATAAACGGGACAATAGCTAAACAAGGCAATATCAGAATCGTAAAAACGGCTAACGGTCAGTTGGCTTATGCACCTGACAATACCGATCCTTCAGTTGTAGTTTACAATACTTTGAGTACCCCCCGCGGGGGGAAATATGACCTGGTGTTAGCTGATGGTACCAAGGTGTGGTTAAACTCTGCCTCATCCATCACTTACCCCACGGCTTTTAAAGGAAATGATCGCACCGTAAATATTACCGGCGAAGTTTATTTTGAGATTGTACATAATGCGAAACAACCATTCAGGGTAAATTTCAAAGGGCATACTATTGAAGATATCGGTACTGAGTTTAATATAAATGCCTATGATGATGAACAGGTAATAAAAACTACCCTGGTGGCAGGCAGCATAAAATTATCAAGAGATTCAAGGAGTGTGCTCCTCCGCCCGGGACAGCAAAGTATAACGTCTTTATCAAATACAGCAATTGAAATTAAAGACGCAGATATTAACGAGGCAACCGCCTGGAAAAACGGGCTGTTCAAATTTAAAAAAGCAAAAATTGAGGATGTTATGCGGCAGTTATCGCGTTGGTACAACGTTGATGTTTCATACCCGTATGGTGTTCCGAAAACCGTTTTTTCTGGCGAAATGATCAAAGATGCGAACGCCACACAAATACTGGATATGCTGGCTTATTTTAAAGTAAACTATGAAATTGTACAGCAAACCAAAGGCTCAGAAAAGAAAATTATCATTAAACCTTAAACCTACACTAAATAAATAACCAATTATTTAACAGCTAACCTGAAAACGATGAAAAAAATATTACGTCAAATAACCTGATCAGAGAAAACAGGGTTCTTAAAAGAACGCAGAAGTGGTTCGAAGCACTTCTGCGATAAAGCTTGAGTCAACCCTTCCGAATAAATCGGTAAAACAAATGGAGTATTATCTTATGTGTTAACCTCAAACCTAACAAATGTAATGAATTTTACAGGTGTCCTGACAGTGATATGCCCTAAAAAAGGCTCACTGGTCCATAAACTTATTATGGTTATGAAACTAACCACCCTCCTACTAATAATTACGCTATTACATGCAAGCGCTAAAAGTTATAGTCAAAAGATCAGTCTAAACGAAAAAAATACCCCCCTGGAAAAAGTTTTATCCCAGATTAAAAACCAGTCAGGTTATGTTTTTCTGTATACCGATCAAAACCTGGTGAATACGTCCATCAGTGTTAATGTTAAAGACGCCTCGATCGAGGAAACATTGAACGCCTGTTTTAAAAACGCGCAGATCGGCTACAAGATCACCGGTAAAAATATTTTGCTGAGAGCAACTTATCCTCAAACAGCTGAGCAGGAAAACGCTCCTCCGCCGATCACCGTCAAGGGAAAGGTTGTTGATGAGACCGGAAAACCCCTTATGGGTGCATCGGTAAAATTAAAAGGCGGAAGTTTAGGTACACAAACCGATACCGAAGGGCGTTTTACGTTAAGCAATGTTCCGGATGATGGTATCCTGGTTATCTCTTTCGTGGGATTTACCACTTTGGAAGTACCGGCGAAAAAGAACCTCGATAATATCAAGCTTGTTCCTCTGGCTTCAGATCTGAGCCAGGTTGTTGTGGTTGGTTACGGCACACAGAAAAAGGTCGTTGTGTCGGGTGCGGTATCAGATGTAAAGGGCTCGGAGCTGGCCAAATCAGCCTCTGTTAACCTCTCTAACTCTCTTGGTGGCCGCCTGTCGGGTGTAGTTGCTATCCAATCAAGCGGCGAACCTGGTGGTGATGGCTCTACTATTCGCATCCGCGGTATCAACTCCTTATCAGGTGGTAACACAGACCCGTTGATTGTAATTGACGGGGTACCGGGACGTGCAGGTGGTATTGACAGGATCAATCCTAACGACGTAGAAAGTATATCAATCCTGAAAGATGCATCTGCCGCAATATATGGATCAAGGGCCGGTAACGGTGTAATTTTGGTTACTACCAAGCAAGGTAAATCGGGTAAGCCACAATTCAGTTATGATTTTTATTATGGTTTGCAGCGCCCTACCCGTACACCTAAAATGGCCAATGCACCTGAATATGCCGAGATTATGAACGAATTACAAATATTCAATTCGGGCTTAAATCAAAGCAACTGGAACGATGCCTGGCAAGCTTTGAAAAGCACGGGCACGTACACCCGGCCCGATGGCAATGGCGATATAAACGCGGCTTTTTCGCCGGAGGCTATGCAGAAATTCAGGGATGGATCTGACCCGCTTAGATACCCAAATACCGATTGGTTTGGCACCGTATTTCAAAAATGGTCACCACAACAAAGGCATAACCTGCAAGTTACAGGCGGTAATGAGTTTACCAAATATCTTGTTTCGCTGGGCTATTTAAACCAGGACGGTTTTTATAAGAACTCGGCCACCAGGTACAAGCAGTACGATTTGCGAATCAATGTAGAATCTAAAGTTAGTAAATATATCACCACGAGCTTAAATGTTACCGGCAGGGAAGAAAACCCCAACTACCCAACAGTGAGTGCCGCCAACATTTTCAGGTTTATTATGCGTGGCAGGCCGACCGATGTGGCCATTTGGCCCAACGGTTTAGCCGGTCCGGATATTGAAAACGGTATCAACCCGGTTGTGGCCACCACTAACCAAACAGGGTATGATAAAAACACTAAAGATTACCTGCAGACTACCGGTAAAATTGAAATTAAAGTACCGGGTGTAGAAGGCTTAAAATTAACCGGTACGGCGTCGTTGGATAAATACTGGAACAGGCAAAGTACCTGGAGAACACCTTATGAATTGTATTCGTGGGATAAAACTACCCAGAATGCTGATGGCAGCCCGCAATTGCAGGTTAAAAACTTCTATCCTGACCAGTTTCATACACCAAATCTTACAGAAAAAAACATTAATGAGCTGGATATAAACTTAACCGGCATCATCAATTATGACCGGAACTTTAATGGCCATGCGGTTTCATTAATGGCCGGTGTACAGCGCCAAACTGCTAATAGCAGCGGCTTTACAGCTTTTAAAACCAATTTTATATCCTCGCAAATCCCGCAGTTATCATTTGGCCAGGAATTGGGACAATCAAACGGGGCCAATGATGTATTTAAAAGTGCGCGCTTAAGCTATTTCGGTTCGGCCAATTATAACTACAAAGAAAAATATATCGCGCAATTTCTTTGGCGTGTAGATGGCTCCTATATCTTTCCCCCCAGCCACCGGTTTGGCTTCTTCCCGGGTGTTACGGCAGCATGGCGCATTTCGGAAGAGGGCTTCTTTAAAAACAACATTCACTTTGTCGATAATTTGAAGCTAAGGGGCTCATGGGGCCGGATGGGGGCCGAAGCATATTATGGCGGTGCGCTTAAAGAGTACCAATACCTAACTTTATTGGCAACCAGCAATAACATGTTTAACGGACAGCCCGTTGCGACGGTTTATGAAGGCACCGTACCTAATTATGATTTTACCTGGGAAGTTGCAAACAATACCGATGTTGGCCTTGAAGCAAGCTTTTTAAACAGCCGGTTATCAGTAACGTTCGATTATTTTTATAACCTCCGCTCAAATGTGCTGGCGCCTAAAACCGGATCGATACCGGGAAGCGCAGGTATCCCTGTATACAACTTCCCTCCTGTTAACCTCGGCAGGTTGAAAAACTCGGGGTATGATTTCAGCGTGAATTACAGTGACCGCGCCGGCGATTTTAATTACAGCGTTAGTGTAAACGCCGGATATGCTAAAAATAAAGTATTGTATTTTGACGAAACCCCGGGCGCGCCAGACTGGCAGCGAGCAACCGATCATCCAACAGATGCCTGGCTGTTATACCAATATGACGGCGTTTTTAAAGACCAGGGAGATATCGACGCCAATAAGCTTGACTACAGCGGATTAGGAATTTCAAATTCGAGCTTAAGGCCCGGAGATATGAAATTTAAAGATGTAAACCACGACGGTAAAATTAATGGTGATGACAAAATACGGATGGATAAAAACGGCACTCCTACCTTTACAGGTGGCGTGAACATCAACCTGGGTTACAAAGGATTTGACCTAAGCGTATTGGTTCAGGGAGCTACCGGCGGCTTACAAAAAATAGGGCTGACCGAATCAGGAAGTATCGGTAACTACCTGGAATGGTCATATCAAAAACGCTGGAGTATTGATCATCCTAACAACCTTTATCCGCGGTTATCTGACTCTAATAGCGGCGCTACCTACTTCACTTCCAGCGCGTCAGACAATAGCTATTATGTAATCAACAGCAATTACATCCGGATAAAGAATGTGGAGTTGGGTTATACACTTCCGAAAGAATGGATACAAAAGTTAGGGCTCAATTCATTGAGGATCTACGCTAATGGCATCAACCTGGCCACTTTTGATAAGATCAAAATTTGGGACCCCGAATCTACCAATACCAGCGGGCAGTATTATCCGCAGGCTAAAGTGATTAACATGGGTGTTAAAGTTACTTTTTAAGGAGCGTGAGAAAACGCATTATGAAAGGAATTGATATGAAAACAACATTAAAAAATAAAAATCTATATCTGCTTGTGTTCATTATGATAATGGGCGCGGCTTGTAAAAAGGATTTCCTGAATGTTACGCCACCTAACCAACTATCTGCTGATGTGGTTTGGAGCGACCCGACTTTGGCCGAAGCCTATATGAACGATGCCTATAAAGGTCTGATAAACGGTGGATTATCTGAGCAGATGCTCGCCTCCGTATCCGACGAATCTCTGTTTAACCATACCGGACGGGGTATCGATATCGTCAATACTGGCAATGTTAGCCCCACTACTACCGGCTGGATTGACGATTCGTGGAACTGGGACAGGATGTACCTGTATATCAGAACCTGTAATACGGCTATCGACAGAATTGTAAGCGGCAAAAACAGTATTTCCGACCAGACCAAAAAAGACCAGTTTTTAGGTGAAGCCTATTTTTTGAGGGCCTATTACTATCAGCAATTATTGCGCTTTTACGGCGGTGTCCCCCTCATCACCAAAGTATATAATATTACCGACGATCTTAAGGTAAAGCGTAATACCTACGAGGAGTGTGTAAACTTCATTGTAAAAGATTGCGATGAAGTGAACAAATTATTATCCGGTAAAACAATGGGGCAAGGTCGTGCCACGGCGCTTGCAGCACTGGCCATTAAATCGAGGGTATTACTTTACGCAGCGAGTGACTTGCATGATAAAGCTAAACTAACAGCAAAAGTTAGTGGTATTCCGGATCAAACCCTTCCCCTGCTATGTTACACAAGCGGCAACCAGGCCGATCGTTACCGCCTCGCACAAACCGCGGCAAAGGCGGTGATGGATGCTGATCCGCGCATGGGTTATAAACTTAATTTATCAGCTCCTGTTTCGGCCAGCCAGGGAACTATCAATTATGCGAGTATCGCAATGGGTGGAGGCAGTAAAGCGCCCAATATCGACCCCGCCGGGGCTTCAGAAATCATCTTTGCAAAGTATTTCCTGCTGCCAAACTATGCGGTAACGCCAAACCTTTACAACGGGCCTAACGGTTATCATAACTGGGGAGGAAACTCTCCGATAGGCTTACTTGTTGATGATTACGATATGCAGGACGGCACCCCATTCAGCTGGTCGAACCCATTGGAAAAAGCTAATCCCTATCAAAACCGTGACCCCCGATTTTACGCAACGGTGTTGTACGATGGCTCGGATTGGAAACCCCGCGATAAAGTATCCGGCAATGTTGACCCCGCCAATCAAATTCAAACCGGCACTTATGATTTGATGGTGAGCGGCAAACTAACATCTTTCAGCGGACTGGACACCCGCAACAGCTCGTTAGAAAATTGGAATGGTACCTACACCGGCTATTACTATCATAAATTTACCGATCCGGATCCTAATATCATTGATCAAAACATGCCGCAAACTATTCCCTGGCCTTTTTTCAGATATACAGAAGCGGTTTTGAATTATATTGAAGCGTCTATAGAACTCGGTGACACAGGCCCGGCGGTAGAATGGTTAAACAAGATCCGCTTCAGGGTTGGTATGCCCGCGGTTACAGCCTCAGATCAAACAAGCCTGAGAAACATTTACCGTCATGAGCGCCGGATTGAGATGGCCTATGAAGAACAGCGATATCATGATGTACGCAGATGGCTGATAGCCAACGAAACCGTAGGCAGGAAGGTAACCATAGTAACTGTTACCGGAAAATTCAAATCGGGAAAAACGCAATCCTCTCCTTACCATTATGACCCGTCGGTTTATGATTATAGCTACACACCGTCCGAATATAATGTATTGGAAAACAGGGCCTGGAACAACGCGCTTTACTTCAGGCCAATCACCCGCGATGAAGTAAACAAGAACAATTTACTAATACAAAACCCCGGATATTAAATATATCCGAAAGAGACCTCTAAGTTGGTTTAAACAGCGCTAACCTTAAGTAACGAATGAAAAAATTGCCAACCGGGCAATCGAATTTACTTACTTATCGGGTTTATTAAAACTAACAACTTCAAATCATTTTCCAAATGGTTCGGGTTTTGTACCAGCGGGATCACCAAAGTAGCCAGATACAACGTATTTGGCTACTTTGTTATATATATATATTGCAGTAAAATCCCTGATCTCCATTTTATTCCAAATTTAGATGAGTTCTTTTTCTAATACTGTAGGTTCTTTATAATGATTTTCACATTCATTATTGGTTGCGGGGTAAGGATTTCTTCGATCAAACAGATGAACAAGGCATTGTGTTCTTCATAAAAATGTTCTTAACCGCAATAACCAAATTTTGATCAGGATCAAGCCACAACGGTATGAATGACTTTAACTTTGATGATACTTGCCGGAATTACCCGGAAGCGCAATGCCCTCCGTTAGTGAGGCGGGAAAACATTCATCTTCACCTATTTATGCAAACCTATGGCAAACAAACGATCGGCTACGCTACCCCTTTGAACGGCTCGATGAAATCATTTAGTCAATACGATATATTCGATTATTTTATATAATTATTTATCATTAAAACATATTTATTAGTTTCAACATATTATCTGTTAATCAAAAGTTAATTTTATAAATCACCGGTATGATTTGTCGCCTTCGGCCCCGGATGGGATATTAACGCGTTCGCTTATAGCAAATGATAATAAACTGGCACAATGCAGGATAGCTTGCCAGCACGATCATTAAAACCAGCCCAAAGTGGCGCATTTATTATTCGACAAATCGGGCGCAGTTATCGGCCGATTGTTCGCTGATACGACCGTGCAAACAGGAACAGATGTCTATTTAGAACGTAAGGCCAACACAACTGGCAAAAGATCAACAAGGCATACATCGCCGTTGCATTAGTAAGCAACTTGGGTAAAAAGCCTTAGCGGGTATAGCTGTAGCCCGTTCTATTTAACCTGGCAACAATGCATTCAGCCATTAAGCACTTCAGTTGGCCCTTATTGACAACTTTGTATACGCAAAAATGAAAGGGACGAAATTATTACTATGGGTTATGATTTGAGATTATTTGATAAATATATCATTGATATAAGGATATACATTGATATATTTGCAAATATTTGACCTTTACTTCTTATCACGTAAGCATAGCTTACTTATATACATATGCTGTTTAACTCTGTAGGTTTTATACTCTTTTATGTAATAGTTACATCGCTATATTTTGCCTTTCCCCATAAATTCAGATGGATCATACTGTTACTTGCAAGCTGTTACTTCTATATGGCCTTTGTCCCCATCTATATTCTGATATTAGGCTTTACTATCATAATTGACTACCTGGCAGGCATATACATTGAAAAAGCCAAAGATAAACGGCGCCGGAAGCTTCTTTTAGCAGCAAGTTTAGTGGCCAATATAGGTATCCTCGCATTTTTTAAATACTTCAACTTTCTGAATCTTAATATAGATAGGTTTATGGGAAAGTTTAACTATCATGATCCGATACCCTATTTAACTATTTTATTACCTATCGGTTTGTCGTTCCATACTTTTCAGGCCATGAGCTACACAATTGAGGTGTACCGGGGTAATCAAAAGGCAGAAAGGCATCTGGGTATTTACAGCTTGTATGTCATGTTTTACCCGCAACTGGTAGCCGGACCAATAGAAAGGCCTCAGAATATCCTTCCACAGATGCATACCGAACATCGTTTTGATTACGAATTAATGAAGTCCGGTTTAAAAATGATGCTTTGGGGATTTTTCAAAAAAATAGTAGTGGCCGACCGCCTTTCCATTTTTGTAAATTCGGTATTTAACAATCCTGAACTCCATAACGGAACCACCATTGTAATCGCATCTATCTTTTTTTCGGTACAAATTTATTGCGACTTTTCCGGTTATACTGACATAGCTATTGGCTGCGCCAGAACAATGGGGTTTGACCTGATGAAAAATTTCGAACGCCCATATTTTGCAACCAACATTCAGGACTTCTGGCGCAGGTGGCACATCTCTTTATCAACCTGGTTCCGTGATTATTTGTATATCCCGCTGGGAGGAAACCGGGTATCAAAACAAAGGCAATACCTTAATCTGTTTATCGTATTTTTAATAAGCGGGATATGGCATGGCGCCAACTATACTTATATCATATGGGGAATTTTACATGGTTTATATTCTGTTGTGTATATGATCATTAAACCATATTTACGCAAAGAGCAGCAAAGTAAGGCAACCGCCACAGCAATACGAATAGGAAATATGGCCTTGACCTGCTTATTCGTAACCTTTGCCTGGATATTTTTCCGGGCCAATAGCGTTTCCGATGCATTGACGCTGATCTATAATTTAAGGAGCTTTGGAGCAAAACCATTTTTTGGCGATGGAATAAGCAATTTTGCCCATTCTATTTTGGCCATATTTCTGCTATTTGCAGTGGAGTACAAAATGGAATATTACCCTGAAAAATTCAATTTCTTTACTTCACCCAATATTGCCTTAAGATGGGGCTCCGTAGCCTTCACCATTATTTTGATATTGTTATTGGGTGTGTTTAATGGTGGCCAGTTTATATATTTCCAATTTTGATAAAAACCATGTCTCTTGCTAAGTTTCTGATTAAACCAGCCTGCTTTCTTGTAGTATTGATATCACTTGACTATTTAGTGGGAACCGGACTCAGAAAAATCTACTTCAGCCAGCAGGTTGGGCAGTTTAGTCAAACTACCTATGCTGTTGACAGCGCCAGGCATGACATTATGATTTATGGCAGTTCAAGGGCTGTCCGTCATTATTCGCCATCCATTATATCTAAAATAACAGGGCTAACTTGTTATGATTCCGGCCGGGACGGACTAATGATACCGTACTCAACCGCCATGGAAGAAATTTCGTTAAGCAGGCATACTCCCAAACTTATCATATTAGATATCAGTCCCAGAGAATTAGGGATTGATCAATCCAAATACGATAAATTAAGCATCTTGCTGCCCTATTGTAATAAACATCCGGAACTTATCAAATACGTTCAGGAAATTAGTCCGTTTGAGCCTTACAAACTTTTATCCCAAACCTATCCATTCAACTCCTCGGTGTTTATACTGGCTACTAATGTCTTGTTTGCTAAAACAGTAAAAAAAGATGATAACGGATATTTACCACTGGAAGGTCAAATGACCAAACCCGAGGTTGACGATTATAGTTTAAGAATGAATAAGCGCTATTTAAAAATCAAAAAGCGTAAAGATATTCCGGAAGAAAAGGCTATCAGGTATTTTAAAACATTTTTGGAGAATAGCACCAAAAGACACGTTAAAACATTAGTAGTCATTTCACCAACTGTATTAAGAAATCCTTTTTACCTGGATAATCAAGCTGTAGAAAAAGAATTGCTCGTGAAGCTTACCCAACAATATCCTAACGTAACGTTTTTGGATTATTCGTCAGACCCCCACTTTAATTTCCGGCCTGAAAAGTTCTCAGATGTATTTCACTTAAATAAACAAGGGGCAGAGGAGTTTTCAAATAGCATAGCACACTACATAAAATCTAAGCTCGTCAACAAAATATAGATAAGCAACCGTCTGAATGTAAATGGGATAAGTATCATCGGTTTGCCCCGGCCTTCAATGCTGCCCGTACACCATATAATGATGATGCAGCCGCATTTTCAAAACCGAAAATGCTGGAATATCGCCCGGCTGGAGACTGGCAAGCTCGTTCGCTGCCGATTCCATACATCTATTAATATCAACGGATCGATTTTCCCGGAACCAAAGGAGGTGACTCCTCTGATAAAGGACCAGGCGTGATCATAGCCCCGCTCACTGTTAAGCTGGTAAGATATTAAATTTGAAATACGGCAGGTAGCTATGAGTCAAACCCATAAACAGTAAAAGGCCACTTGCGCGGCCTTTTACTGTTTGTTATTAATAAATTTCAGATTGTTTTCCCTTTAAAAACCCGGATTGTTAGGTAACAACTTCGGATTGACATCTGTTTCCTGTTTAGGCAGCGGGAACAGCAGCTGTTTATCAGTAAACGTGGCGCCAAATACAGTTTTATGGCCTATAAAATTGTCCCAGTTACCGGTAATATCGTTATGAACTTTGCGGGTTCGGAGCATATCAAACCACATTTTATTTTCAAAGCAGAGCTCAAAATACCGCTGCAACCACACCTCCTGCTCAAATGCTGATTGGGTTAACGCCCCTATCGGGGCCAGCTTAGCCCTTGCGCGGATATTATTAACCATCAATATAGCCGTAGCATTTGGTGCGCCTTCAGCTTCGTTTGATGCTTCGGCGTACATCAACTCAACATCGGCCAAACGGTAAAGGGTGTAGTTAAGATCAGATTTTAATGTGGTATTAACTGCAGTAGAATCAAACCATTTGTAGATATAAGGGCTGCGGAAAGTGATTTTTTTGCCCGTTTTTGTATTGGTATAGCTGGAGTAAAAGAACTGTTTTTCTTGTACTCTTTTATCGCCAGCAGCAAATGATGCTAAAAACTGAGTTGTAGGATAAACCGAACCATACTCATCTGAGTATTGCGAAACACCCGAAAAATTTGGAATAGTAAGTGGTGTAAGCGGATTTGACGATGGTACCGACGCCGCATATTGCACCTGGAATATAAATTCGCCTGTATTTTTATTTGCAGGTTTGATCATGTCGGTATATTCCGGAAACAGGGTATAACCACCATTCTGGATCACGTTGAGCGAGCGCTTGGCCGATTCGGCGTAGAATGTTTTACCGCCGTTGATCGCGGCACCTGCATAGGTTAAATACACATCGGCCAGTAAGGCCTCAACAGCACCCATCGATACTTTGCCGGTGTTATCCTTCCATGGCAGCGTTGATTTTTCGGCAGCTAACAGATCGGGGATAATCACTTTATCATATATATCCTTAGCAGCTGTACGTGGAACATTGAGATTCAGGTCTTTGGGCGTTTCGGTAACCATGGGTACCGCGCCATACATACGTACCAGTTGAAAATAGTAAAGCGCCCGCAGGCTTTTTACTTCGGCCAGCATATTGTTCTTTACCTCGTCAGTAAGGCCGGGTGCATTGATGGTTGGTATTTTACCAATGGCCAGGTTACACGCGCCTATGCCAAGGTACATTTGTTGCCACCATGTATCAAAGTAAAATGAAGTACTGCTGTAAGTTAGGTTCTGGTAATTTACGTAACCGGTTTGCCCAAGGTCGCTGCCCGATTTGCCGGTCATAAATTCCATCAAATTCCAGGTATTACCACCGTACGAACCACTTTGGCCTGATAAAAAGCCCTGCAGGTTTTGGTAACCCGAATTGGCAAAAGCCCTGGCCACTTTAACACTCGATACATTTGACTCGGGCGTAAGGAAACTGGTAGGCTCCTCCTTCAAAAACTTTTTGCAGGAGCATGCAAACAACACCACCCCTACAAGCAATATATTTTTTATGGTTTTCATTTTTATATAATTTAAATTAAACTATCAATCGATCCTCTACCGCTGTTTAAAAAGTCACCTGTAAACCAAGGTTCCATACACGGGGTCGGGGGTTTGAGAAGAAATCTAAATTCTGCGAGAACGAACCGTTCGACCCGTAGCTTGAATTGAAGGTATCCACCTCCGGGTCATAACCGGTGTATTTGGTTATGATGAACGCGTTTTGAACACTTGCATATATCCTGAAACGATTGGCATGAAGCTTTCTAAGCACTGGCTGTGGCAAGGTATAGCCCAACGTAAAGTTTTGGCCGCGAATAAACGAACCATCCTCAACCCACCAGGTATCGAAATGCGAATCCTGCGCAAATTTGTAGTTACGCACCTGCGAAATATAGGTGTTCTGGTTATTAGGTGTCCAGGCGTTAAGCACGGTGGCCAAACTGTTTGAAAGGGTTTGCCTGTCCTCAACCGAGTGTTTGAAGTTGGCGGCAGTATTTACACCCTGAACAAAGCGGATATCGAACGAAAAATCGAAAGCTTTATATCTGAAGCTGCTGCTGAAAGTGCCCGTCCATTTAGGATAAGCGCGGCCGATAATACTATAATAATTACTGCCATCCGGGTTGTAAATATATTTCCTGTCGCCGGGCTTTAAGCTGTGTTTAGCGGCTTCGGCTACATCCTCGGCCGAAGTGCTATAGGTGCCAAGCCTTGTCATACCATAAAACGAACCGATAGGTTCGCCAACCCTGATCACAAAGTTTTGACCAAGGAAATTAGGGCCCGGGAAGATGTCCGCGCCGTTATCGTTCAGTTTTAAAACTTTGTTTTTATTGGTAGTAAATATAAAATTGGTCCTCCATTCAAAATCGGGTGTTTTAACGTTTAGGGTATTCAGGCTAACCTCGACACCTGAGTTACGCACCGATCCTACGTTTTTATATACATTGGCATTGGTTTCACCGGCAGACCATGGTATAGGGGCCTGCAACAACAGATCTTTAGTGGTGCGGTTATAATAATCGAGGTTAAGGTTTACACGATCATGAAATAAACCTAACTCCAAACCGGCATCAAACTGAACAGAACGCTCCCATTTTAAGTTAGGGTTACCAATATAGCTTGGCAACAATGTTGACTGAGCAGCCCCACCCAAAACCGTGGTGCTCGGCTGGATCTGTGCCAGCGAACGATAGTTACCTATCTCCTGGTTACCCGAAGTACCGTAACTGGCCCGCAATTTCATGTTGGTGATGGTATGGTTATCCTTCAGGAAATTCTCCTGCGATACACGCCAGGCGGCACCCACCGAAGGGAAGAATGCGTACTTGTTATTCACCCCAAACCGCGATGAGCCATCGTACCGGCCCGTTGCGGTAAACAGGTATTTTTCATCAAGGTTATAAGTTAAACGGGCGTAATATGAACTTAATGATGATTTTTCATCCTGCGTTTCATTGGCACTCCTCACAGAACCCGCCTGCTCGTAGTGGTACTGGAAAATATCATCAATAAAATTCTGCGTTTCTGAGCGTACCCGGGCATACCCTTGTTGCTGGAACGAGATACCTAACAAGGCGGTGAAGCGCTGCCTTTCGTTGATCTTTTTGTTCCAGGTAAGGTAGTTTTCTGTTTGCCAGTAGTAATTATTGTAAGCATTTACGTTAGCTACACCTCCCTGATCTTGTGATAAGTGCGGCAGATCGCCTGCTGAGTAGAAGTTATTTTTTTGAGCGCTTAAGTTATAGCCGAAATCTGTTTTAAAATCCAGCTCTTTTGTAATGTGGAACAGAGAGTAGATGTTACCTAACATTTGCAGGTTATTGTTAAGCGTGTAACGCTCGTTGGCAACCTGCACCGGGTTTGGCGCGCCCTCAAGACCAGCAATATCATAATTGCCTGCCCATGTGCCATCAGGATATTTAACAGGCACTATTGGCACCTCTTCTGATACGTCCCTTGGCACGTTTAGCCCACCATTACCATCGGTAACTAAACGTTGCCTGCTGCTGATGAGATTGATGCTGCCACCCACTTTCAACCAACTTTTCAGGTCGTTATCCATTGTCATTTTTATGGTATATCTCTTAAAGGCCGATGTTGGCGCAAGACCATTCTGGTTAAAATAGCCAAGCGATAAACTGTAAAGCGATTTTTCGCTGCCACCCTGAATATTTAACTGGTGACTTTGCGAAAACGCTGGTTTATAGGTTTCCTTTTCCCAATTGGTATCATAAATTGGGTTATCATTAGCGTCAAAAAGCTTAGGGAAATTAGCATGGTTTAATGCAACCGGCGGTGCCCATACGCCTCCGGCCGGGTCAAATTTTTGACCGTTTGCGAATGATTCATTGTAAACTTTAACAAACTCGGCCGAGTTTAAAGTGCGTAAATGACGATACAATTCGCTTACGTTAAAGTTATCATCATAAGTAATAGTTGCAGCACCTGTACGGCCACGTTTGGTAGTGATCATAATTACACCATTGGCACCACGCGAACCGTAAATAGCTGTGGACGAAGCATCTTTTAACACCTCGGCCGAGGCTATATCCAGCGGGTTGATAGAGTTTGGATCAACTCCTACCACGCCATCCACCACATATAATGGATCGACATTGGAGTTGATGGATCCGATACCCCTAATTCTCACTTTAGCGCCCGCGCCGGGGGCCGTGCTGTTAACACTAACTTCCACACCGGCTATTTTGCCTTGCAGGGCCTGGGTTACGTTAGCCACGGGTTTATCATTTAACTGATCGCCTTTGATGCCGGTAACAGCGCCGGTAAGATCCGATTTTTTAACAGTTCCGTAGCCGATCACCACAACTTCGTTAAGGGCGCTGGACGTTCCAGCTAACTGCACGTTAACGACAGTTTTGCCAACGGTTGATATTTCCTGACTGGCATAACCTGTATATGAAAATATCAATACGGGTTTGGCACTGGTTACCTGTATCGTGTAATTTCCATTAAGATCCGTCTGGGTACCACCCTGGGTGCCCTTTATTTTGATACTTACACCAGGTAAAGCTGAATTATCCTTAGCATCGGTTACCTTGCCGCTGATCTTAACCTGCGCCATCGTGTGCAGCGACAGCAAGGTGAGCAGAATTGAGTAGATAAGATTTTTCTTCATAACATTGTTTAGTAGGTTGTTTTTAAACTGGTAATTATAGGAACACTTCTCTGCGAAGCATTCATGGCGGTTTATAACCGCCGCAAGGCCGGAAGTTGCCCTTCAGAAAGGGCAAAGAAGTCCGGATTGCCTTTATGGCATCATTTTTTTTCATGAATTTGGATTATAGTTTACTTTAGTTTATGTCAGCTTATTGGCTGGCAGGCTACCGGTTTTTAGCGGCCCATTGCCTTAGTGCCGTAATGGCATCATATAAAACACCTGCTTCACCCCTGAAATCGCCCGAACCTTTTGGTGCGCCGGATTGTACATCATACCATTCAAAAAAGCCCTTGTTGGCAAGCATCCTGTCGAGCATCGGTGATAACTCGGCGTAAGCTTCCTGCGGGCGACCATAGATAATGAGCGGTGCTATCATTCGTCCGCCAAACCATGTCCAGTCGCCGCCGTTTTGATAATTATAGGGTTTCATGTTTGGATACTGCTTTTCAGGATAAGGAGGGTACACTGTAATGCCGATAGTGGCATGCTTTTCTTTAGCCGCGGCTGCAAGCATTTGTTTGTTTATTTCTAAAACTTCGGCCGGAGTGTTAAACCCCGCTATGATAGCACATATAGATCCACCTGTGTATAAGATCTTTTTTTCATTAAAATCCGAAGAGAAAGGGCTGCCGTTAAGGTAGATATGCGGAATATATTTTTGAGCGGCAGCATCCCAAAGGTATTTACGAACATTGGCAGTGACTTTTGAGGCAACGGCCTTCCAATCAGTTTGGGCTTTATAGCCTCGAGGTGCCATTGCAAGGAAATCTTGAACTGCCTTCACAAACATGGCGTTATCATAAATATCCAAAGCCCATTTGGTTTTATCATTAATAGCCACGCCCCCGCCGTTTTCGGATTGCACATCGCCCCAATCAATAGTGGTGGCCCCGGTTATCAAACCATATTTTTCCGACCAGCGATCTTTATGCAGATAGGTCAGCGCCTCCTCCATTCGTTGCAAAATCGTTTTACCACCAATACACTCGTTTAAAATAGATTGGTCACCGGTAAAATCAATGTATTTTTTCACAGCCTGGATCAATGACGATTCCTGGTCGGTCTCTACCGTGTTTTTATGCGCTGCCCAACCCGGTAATAAGGATGAGTAGCGGTATTTATAACCTACACTGGCTTTAGCGCTGTCAACTACACCATCCACAATATCCCCGCCCTGGCCCTGGATGCGAAAAAACATCAATAGTTTGGTTTTTACTTCTTCTTTGGGATGTACTTTTAATGAGCCATTGATGAAAGTGTTGAAGTCGCGGATCCACACCTCGCTGTAGGATGTACCTGCAGAAAAACCGGATAGCAGTTTTAAAGCTTTCACCTGGACTGTATCAAGCCGGATATCGGCAAGAATTTTCCCTGCCAAAGCTTTGTTGGAGGACTGTTGCGCTCCGGCAATGCAAAAAACAAAGCAAGACAATGCCGTAGAAATGAGTAGACGTTTTTTCATGCAGGTAAATATGTAATCTAGGTTGCTGCCTTACCAGATAGAAATGGAGACAGATTGTTATAATATGTACAAACATAGTATCATAATATTATATTCCAAAGTTTTTCCAAAGTTTTTTTATTAACTATGATAAAAAATGAACAGAGGTCAGAAAATTACCTTAGTAAAGGAGACTGCTACTGAACCCCAAAACCGTATTATAAAAAAATTCAACCTTTTTCTGCTCCGTAGATGTTCCTCCTCCAAAAGTGATACCACTACATGCCGGCCCCTGCCGTTTTCCTGATAAATTATTACCTTGCCACTTAATTCATTATGAAAATTTCCATCGATCATAAAAGCGCCGTACCCTTACATATCCAGGCAGAGAACCTGCTAAGAGAGCTCATCCGCGAGCCTGAATATCAGGCCGGTAAATTATTGCCTAACGAGGTTGATCTTGCTAAAAAGTTAGCTATATCGCGCACCACTTTACGCCAGGCTATTAACAAACTGGTTTATGAAGAGCTGCTGGTGAGGAAAAAAAGGCTCGGAACCAAAGTGGCCCATACCAAAATGAGCTCCAAATCAATGAATTGGTTGAGCTTTACACAGGAGATGGAAGCCCGCAGCATCCCTATAAAAAATTACGAGCTTCATATTAGCTGGGTCTTTCCGGAAGATCATATAGCCAATTTTTTCGATATCAAAACAGATAAGAAAATTTTGAAAATGGAAAGGTTAAGGGGGAACGCCGAAGAAGCTTTTGTATATTTTATTTCGTATTTTCATCCACGGATCGGGCTTACGGGCGAAGAAGATTTCAAGAAACCACTTTACGAAATGCTTGAGAGTGAGCATTCTGTAGTTGCAGACCTATCAAAGGAAGAAATAAGCGCCAAGGCGGCCGATAAATTCATAGCAGGTAAACTGGAGATAGATCCGGGCAGTCCTGTTTTGATCAGGAAACGGTTTGTTTACGACCAGGGCGAACGGCTGATGGAGTATAACCTGGGCTATTATAAAGCCGAAAGCTTTGTTTATACGGTAGAAAGCAGGCGCAGTTCCTAAATTTATTTTTTTTGACTTATTTGAAATATAAACGAAATAAAATATGTTTGCACATTACAACATATTAATGCATGAATAAATCTATTTTATCGAACTCGGTTAATATCGAAACGATGAGGAACACCAAACAGTTTCTGCTTCCGGATCTGAAGAAAGCTGCGAAAAGGCAGGAGTATGACATTTACCCCACTTTCGACATTGCCGGGCCGATATATACCGGCTATAAAACTTTAGCCAATTGGATCATTACATGCAACCATGACATTGTTATAGATGGCTATTCGGGCGTATATTGGGATGTACTTATCTGCGGCCTAAACGATGAATTTGCTGCTTCAGACATCCAGGCTAATTGGATTAATGTAAATAAAGCATTAAAACCGGAAAGCATTATTCATGAAATAACCGCTAATTACGATGGTGGCGATGACCCGTTATTTGGTAAGCTATACGATGGAGAGCTGAGCGATTTTTTTGATGTCGAAAAACTCCAAAGTCTTAAACCCGAACCAAACAAATTAAACATATTGTATGGTGCGGGTGCCGCTTTTGCCGAATGGAAATGTACATTGCTATATATCGATGTTCCTAAAAATGAGATCCAGTTCCGGTCAAGGGCCAACACAATCTGCAACCTTGGCGAAAAGCTGCCTTCCGATCCCAAAAATCAATACAAACGTTTTTATTTTATAGATTGGCCGGTACTCAATAAGCATAAAAAACAGCTTTTGCCTGCGATAGATGCAATCATCGATGAGCAAAGGATCAATAAAATTTCGTGGACAACTGGCGATGCGTTAAGAAACGGACTTAAAACCATGTCCAGTCACATGTTTAGGGCCAGGCCATGGTTTGAGCCCGGGGTTTGGGGAGGCCAATGGATTAAAAACAACATCAATGGCTTGAACAAAGATGTTGTAAACTATGCCTGGTCATTTGAACTTATCGCCCCGGAGAACGGCATTCTGCTGCAAAGCGGCAACAATATGTTAGAGGTATCGTTGGATACCTTGCTGTTACTGGATAACGAAGCCATTTTAGGCAAAGCGGCAACCAGGTTTGGCGATGCCTTTCCTATCCGGTTTGATTTTTTGGATACTTTTGACGGTGGCAACCTTTCATTGCAATGCCACCCTTCTGTTGAATACATTAAAGATAACTTCGGCGAAGATTTTACGCAGGATGAAACTTATTATATCCTCGATGCAGAACCAGGCGCCGAAGTTTACCTTGGTTTCCGGGAAAACATCAATAAACAACAATTCAGGAGTGTTTTAGAGAACAGTTTTGAGCAAAACGAACCGGTAGAGATCAAAGACTACGTACAAACCTTCCCGGCAGCCAGGCACGACTTGTTCCTGATCCCAAATGGTACGGTACATTGTTCGGGCAAAAATAATATGGTACTGGAGATCAGCGCCACGCCGTACATCTTTACCTTTAAAATATACGACTGGCTCCGCCCCGACTTAAGCGGAAATCCACGAACACTGAATATCGACCGGGCCTTTGAAAACCTCAATTTCGAAAGAAAAGGTGATGTAGTGACCGAAACACTCATCTCCAAACAAACCACCTTAAAAAAAGGCCATAACTGGGAGATTATTAGCTTATCAACTCATCCTGAGCACTTTTACGCTATTGAGCGCTTTGAGTTTGATGCCGAGATAACTGAAGATACCAATAACCAATGCCATGTATTGAGCCTGGTTGAGGGCGAAAGCATTGCAGTGATCACTAACGGTCGTGAACAGGTTATTAATTATGCCGAAACCTTTATTATTCCGGCCGCGGTTAAAAGCTATACACTTAAAAATACGGGCAAAACAAGGGTTAAGGTTATCAAAGCTTTTGTTAAAGACGAATGTTGTTAATATATCTGCTTAAATCAAACTCAAAACGCATCCTCTTAAAACCTTCTAAGTTATGAATAAGATTTTCTCCATCCTGTCGGCATTCATTTTCATATGTGCATCAGCAATGGCGCAAACAGGTGGTAAGCATTTTAATGGAATCACCCTGCAACCAACAATTGCCTATGTCAATTACCAGGGCCAGTCCCGCAGAATGGCCCGGCTGCTATTTCATGAGGGTAAAAACTTCGCAGCCACAGAAGCCACCGTTTCCTTCAATGGCATAACCGATCATGTTATAATACCGGCCAGTAAAGAGGGCACTGATGTATTTGAGCTTCCGCTTCCCGGCCCGCCAATAACCTCGGCGGCGCAGGTTACTGTTACCTTAAATGCCGGCGGGCAAACCTATATGGCCCGCTGCATTGTTGAACCGGCCCGCAACAACTGGACCATGTATATCCTCCCTCACTCACATGTAGATATTGGTTACACCAACACACAGGCAAAGGTTTTGAAACTGCACATGGATAATATTGATGAAGCTATTGATCTGGCTAAAAAAACGGCCAACTACCCAGTGGAAGCCCGCTATAAATGGACAACAGAAGCCATTTGGGTAGTTGATAATTACCTGAAAGCGGCAGATGAAGCTAAAAAAGAGCGCTTTTGGGACGCGGTGAAAAAAGGATGGATCAATTTGGATGGCGCTTACGGTAATATCAATACCAGTATGACAGACTCCTACCAGTTGATGCAAATGTTCGCCAAATCACAAAAACTGGCTAAGACTCATGGGGTTGAGATCCATACCATGTTCCAGGGCGATGTGCCGGGCGCCAGTTGGGGCCTTGCTGCGCAAAGCGAACAAACCGGGATCAAATATTTTTTATCAGGCCCAAACGCATCCGACAGGATAGGCAACCTTGCCAAATGGCAGGATAAACCATTTTATTGGATTTCGCCATCGGGTAAACAAAAACTACTGTTCTGGCAATGCCAGCCTTACTCGATAGGCTATGCGTTAAAAGGAACCAGAATCCCTAATTTTTTTACTATAGACGATCCTAAACCTTTTTACACTGGTCACCCATCGGATAATTTTCTAAACCCGCACCTTTTCCAATATCTCGGCGGCCTTGAACAAAATAATTTTCCGTATAACATGTCGTTGTTAACCTGGGCTATGAGCGATAATGCCCCTATCGATCCTGAACTTCCCGATGCTGTTAAAGGCTGGAACGAGCATTTTGCCTCGCCAAAACTGGTGATCACCTCGGTAAAACAGTTTTTCCATGATTTTGAGAAACAATATCAAGACAAAATCCCGTCGTTCACCGGCGATTATACTGAGTACTGGACGGACGGCGTGTCGTCAGCCGCGAAAGAAACAGCCATCAGCCGCCAAACATCTGATAAGCTAAAACAGGCATCGGCCCTCTGGGCCATCCGTAATAAACGAGCCTACCCTGTTGATGATTTTGATGACACCTGGAAAAACCTGCTGCTTTACAATGAACACACCTGGGGCGCATATAATAGTGTTGACGCCCCCGAAGATGCAAAGGTTAAAAGCGAGTGGACTATTAAAAAAGGCTATTCACTAAGCGCCCAAAAGCAAACCGATTCGCTCAGCAATTTGGTATTGGCTGTAAAAACCGCAACAGCAAATAAGGTAGACGTTTACAACACCCTGTCATGGCCGCGTACCGATGTTGTTTATGTACCGGCCGGTTTAAGCAAAGCAGGCGACCTGGTTAAAGATGCAACAGGTAATGCTATCCCATCGCAACGTTTAAGTTCGGGCGAGCTGGCTTTGGTAGTCACCGGGGTGCCGGCGTTTGGTAAAAAAACTTACACTATTAACCGTGGTAAAGCTTTTGTAAACAGCAAAGCTATAATTTCGTTAAACGGGTTGGCTAACGGCATCTACACCGTCACAATTGACAGCAAAACCGGCGATATAAGTAAACTGGTAAAAACCGGGGGTAGTAAACAACAGGTATTGGTGGATAGCACCGGTTTTAACAAATACATTTATATGCCCGGCGATTCACTGCAGCGCCAGCAAACAAGTACCGACGCCATCATTAGCATTAAAGAAAATGGGCCATTGGTGGTGAGCCTTTTGGCTACCTCAAAAGCGCCTGGAGCCTATGGCTTAACCCGCGAAATCAGGCTGATTAACGGGCTTGATAAAATTGAGCTGATTAATACCATTGATAAGGAAAGTATTCGCACTAAAGAGAGCTTTCACTTCGCGTTTCCGTTTAGTGTTCCAGGCGCACAGGTACGTTATAGTATTCCGTGGGGAAGTGCTGCTGCCGAAGCCGACCAGCTCCCTAACGCTAATAAAAATTGGTTTACCATGCAGCGCTGGGTTGATGTTTCAAACGCGGCGTTCGGTATTACCTGGTCAAGTCCGGATGCGCCTTTGTTCGAGATAGGCAAGATCACAACTGCCGATTTGCTTGGTGGTTTGCATCATGCGCCGCAGTGGTTAACATTCACGGCGCAGTCGCCAAAGATTTATTCGTGGGTAATGAACAACTTATGGCACACCAATTTCCGGGCTGAGCAGGAAAAAGGGCTGGCCACGTTCCGTTATATCTTCCGTTCCCACACCTTAGGATACGATAGTTTTGATGCCAACCGGTTTGGCCTTAGCAATCATCAGCCATTAATAGTTTCCGCTTCGGATAATCAGGATGACGAACTGTTTTTTAATATCGGTGGTAAGCAGATCTACATAGAATCCTTAAAACCTGCCGATGATGGCAATGGCGTTATTGCGCAGATAGTGAGTACCGGCGATAGTGAAGTGAACATCACTCCGAAAGCAAAAGCGAAGATAAAGATCTGGAAAAGCAATCTGACCGAAGAAAAGGTGGCCGCGCTTGATAACAATTTTAAGATTCCGGTAAAAGGAATAATCACTGTACGCATCGAAAAATAAAATCGCCATGAAACAAAAACTATCACCGGACACCAAACCCTCCGTCTTGTTTTTAACTGCTGTAACCCTTATAGCTACCTTAGGCGGCCTGCTTTTTGGTTTTGATATGGCAGTTATTTCGGGTGTGCTCCCGTTTGTAAAAAGCCAATTCGCGTTATCGGCCGTTACCGAAGGCTGGTTCGTATCGTCGGCACTTATCGGGTGTATTATCGGTGTAGCTTTTTCGGGGGACTTGAGCGACCGGGTAGGGCGTAAAAAAATGCTGATGTTATCGGCGGTGCTTTTCTTGCTTTCTGCCGTGGGTTCGGCCTTGTCATCGGGCTTTACCTTGCTTATCTTAGCCCGAATGCTGGGCGGTATGGGTGTTGGCGTGGCGTCAATTGTGGCACCACTATACATATCAGAAATTGCCCCGGCACGGATACGCGGCCGTCTGGTAACTTTTTATCAACTGGCCATCACCGCTGGCATTCTTGTAGCTTACCTTACCAATGCCGGTTTGCTTAATTTTTCATTACACCATAAGAGCAATAGCTTAGGTACAATTATCGATCTGGTGACGATTAAAGAAGTTTGGCGCAGTATGCTTGGCCTGGGCGCCATCCCTGCCCTGCTGTTTTTTGTTGGCCTGTGCTTTGTACCCGAAAGCCCACGCTGGCTTATTCAAAACGGGAAAGCCGACGATGGCATTGCCATCCTCTCAAAAGTAACCGACTATGCATCGGCTCTAAAAGACGTGACACTGATAAAGAACAACCCAAGTCGCAACATAGGCACCTACCGCGAGATATTTGCACCAGCTATGCGTAAACCATTGCTAATTGGGTTGCTGCTGCCGCTGTTCTCTCAGTTCAGTGGTATTAATGCAGTTATTTATTACGGCCCGAGAATATTGAGCGATGCAGGCATCAATATAAGCAACGCCCTGCTTAGCCAGATCATATTTGGCATTGCTAACTTCGCTTTTACGCTAATAGCCATTTGGAAAGTTGATAAAATGGGGCGCAGACCGCTATATATAGCCGGCGCTTTAGGCGCCACGATTTGCCTTCTTTTTACCGGGGCTTGCTTTTATACAGGTGCTACAACCGGCCTTGCATTAGTTGTTAGCATCATCCTATTTTTAGCTTGTTTCGCGTTCTCGATAGGCCCGTTGAAATTCGTTATCGCATCCGAAATTTATCCAACAAGAATCCGAGGCCGAGCTTTAGGCTTAAGCATCATGACCATGTGGGTGGCGGATACAATTGTAGGGCAGCTAACCCCTATGTTTTTAAATTCAATCGGGCCGGCGGTCACCTTCTGGTTCTTTGCGGCGTGTTGTTTTTTTTCTTTAGTGATTGTGTATAAAATGGTTCCCGAAACCAAAGGAAAATCATTGGAAGAGGTTCAGGAAATCTGGGCTGGGCACTAATCTGAATTTGCATTCTGAAAGATCACCTCAAACTGCTGCTTATCATCCGTCTGAGGTTTATTCCCGGCAACAGGCTGGCAACTTTCTGAGTATCGCGGGCCGCTCCAAATCCTATTATTTAGGGCATTTACCATGTAACAGTGAACCACTCCTGTTATGGCAACAGGTTGGAACAGATTTAAACCCTCAATTATTTTAAAAGCCTTACTTCATAAACAGGTCCGGCCATTGCACCCTTATCCGCCTGGAATTTTATCCGGAGACTTTGGTCTGCGTTGTATTTCAAATCTGCCGGCAGATCATATTCCACGGTATAGAAAGTGTCACGTTTACCATCTTTTAAGTCGACTCTGACCAATTCCTGTTCATTGATAAGGACGGAGAACTTATGGTTCCTTTCAATTCCAAAATACGTGATACTAATTTTCTTTGCGGCTTTATTTTTATCGGTGAGCTTATAGCTGAATGAACCCGTTGCAGCCCTGAAGTGCCTGTTGAAATTAACGTCGGCAAACGAATTCTCTTTTTCCATGAAATGATCTGATTCGGGCTGTTGTTCGCCCGGAGTTACCATATCGATAGTATTAGCAGCCAATTTTGCTTCCTTCGCGTCCTCTTCCGCTAACTTAGCCTGCAATTCGTCAAAGCCCCTGGCCGATTCTTTTCGCCAGTACACTACATAACGGGCATCCTGGATCTTATAAAACGGCACCAACTTCAGGTTTCGGTATTTAACCGGGTATATTAGCCGCCTGGCAGTAAAGGACATCGGTTTATTTTTATCACCAATTATCATCAGGGCATCATTAGCAGAATCGCTTACAAAAGCCGGCATATCTGTAAGCTTATACAGGTTGCCCGTAGCAACATGGCCCATCCTGCTGTCATCGGCCTCACGGCCTTTTTGAGCAATTGTATCAATCACTGAAGCAAGTACGATCGGCCCATGCAGCACGGCTTCATAATTAGAGCCGTCAGGAAGTTTCTCCGTCGTCGTGTGCATCGGTAATTGGACGGTGATTATATCTCCTTTCCTCCATTTTCTTTTTAGCTGCACATATGATGACGGCTGTGCTGTAACTTGAACAAGCTGGCTATTGATGTTAATTGAAAGTGCACCAGTTTTTACCCATGAAGGATACCTGATATTTATCCCGTATACACTATTGCCAGTCTTCAAAATCTTCAGCGTTGTTGTTTCCTTGTCAGGGAACATGGTTTCCTGCTTAAGTTGCAAGCCCTTTTGCTTCCATATAAGCTGAGACGGAATAAACAGATTAACATATAGCTCGTTATCTGAATGGCTGTAGATCATTTCACCATACTTTGAATGATTTTCCATCCCGGAGCCAACGCAGCACCACATGCTTGTTTGTGGCTGCGAGTAAACCCTGTAATGCCCGGGCCGCATTGGAGTAAAGTAAACAAAACCTCCCTTGCCGGGCCGCTGGGTTGTAAGGATATGGTTATACAACGCCCGTTCGTAATAATCGATATAGGCAATATCCGGATCTGACATATACAGATCTTCGGTAAGTTTAAGCATGTTATAGGTATTGCATGTTTCGGGGCCTTCCACGCTGGAGATCATAGTAGAGAAATCTGCAGCAGGGTTAAAATGTTCCCTTACGCTATTGCCACCTGTTGCAACCGAACGATGGTGTACCACGGTTTCCCAAAAGAATGTCGCGGCATGATTGTAAGCGGTATCACCACTGTAATCAGCAATCCGCTTAAAACCAATCACTTTTGGGATCTGCGTATTTGCATGTAAGTTATCCAGTTTATCCTGGCCTTTTTCCAGCGGTTGAAGGAGAGCCTGGTGAGAGAAACTGTAGGCCGCGTCAAGGTATTTTTTTTTGCCGGTGATGCCGTATACATCTGCCAGTACCTCATTGACACCCCCATGCTCATTCCCAAGCAGTTGCTGCATTTGTAACTGGCTAAGTGCAGTACTGATATTGTAAAACCAGTCTGCCAGCTTGATCAGCATGACTTTTGCTGTTTGATTATTTTCATACAGCCATGCATCGCGCAGCCCGGCAAATACTTTATGAATATTATAGAAAGGCACCCATTTCTTATTGAAATCTGTAAAATCACCCTTCATCACCTGGGGCCAAAGTTCGCGGCTTCCAGGCACGCCTCCCAAATATCCGTCACCGTTTTTGTCCTGGCACAATTTAAGCTCATTGACCATGTAGTCAAGGCGCTGGCGTATGCGGTTATCACCTGTAGAAGCATACATCATAGCCAGGGCAGAAAGATAGTGGCCACCGATATGCCCATCCAGGCCCGAGTTTTCCCAGTTTGTATAACTTTTAGCTTTTTGTGGCAACCCCGCCTCCCTTCTAAAAGGTGCAAGCAGGCGGTCGGGCTGCAGGGCAAGCATATAGTTGAGGTCTGTCTGCTCCTGTTCTTTAAAAATCCCCGGTAATAGCCTGACATCATGTAGAGGGAAGCTTTTGACAACCTGCTTTTGTTGCGCCCACAGCAAAAATGGGCTAAGAATTAATAAAAAAGCGATGCGTCTCATAATTGGGTTTTCATCGGCAAGATACATCATTAAGTGTTAAAACAACAATAAAAAAAACAACATCATAAAAAAGCCCACCATTCTAAGAAGCTGTTTAAAAACGAATGGAAAGTTTTTGCAGGGATGCATCGCATGCATTTCCGGTCGGACTGGCCGATTTAAAGACTAAAAAGCAATCGACGAGAAACAAAAAGCCTTCAAATCGCTAAATCTGAAGGCTTTTTGTTTTTTGCCTTTTTACCTATCAATAGCCTAAAAAGGCCGTAATGGTTTTAACAGTTACATTATATTTTCACAAAGCCCCATTGCTGATTACGGCTTCCGGAATAAGTCCATTGCTCAACTGCGACGTCGTTATTAAGCGAAGCTCCGTTAACGTCCAATGCCTTTCCACTATTGGCATTGATGATTTTATAATATCCGTTGTCTGTTAGCTGAATGGACCATTTTTGATTTGCGCCGCCACTGTAATCCCATAACGCTACCTGTCCGCCGTTACCAGTGTTCCAGCCATAAACTTCCAGGCACTTTCCGGTAGCATGCATAGGTGTTAATCTATAGTAGCCACCTCCTGCATCTTCTACTTTAAATTGTTGGTTTGCACCTGATAAATAGTCCCATTGGTCGGCCTGGGTTTGATTTGCAGTGCCCCAGCCCGCAAATTCCAGGGCTTTAAAACTGTTTCTGCTGTAAATCTGGTAAACCTGCCCAACCTGAATCGATGAAGACGTATTGTTTTGCCCGCCCTGTATTACTGCGGCTAAACCTTGTTGATCGGCCGCTCCGTTAGTTTGCCTACTCATAAGCCTGAATGCATTATTACCTGTCGCGCCGTCATCAAAATAAAACGGACGCAAGCCATATTGTAATGCTTTATGGGTAACATAATTAAGATAATACGCCCTGCCTGCAAGATGCAATGTTAACGCATCTCCCGTCAGTGTTGTGGACCGGCGGATAGCTCCATATTCACCCAATATCACCGGAATGCCCTTGTCAATGAACTTAGACTTCATCAAAGGAAACTCTGCAACTGCATCCGACTCCTCACCATAGGTGGGATTCCTTGAAGCATCCGTTGTAGAATGGTAGCCATTGCCCCAATAATAGAACATGCTTCCCCAGCTTGCATCTGATGACAAACCGGCAAAATTAAAGGGAGTATAATAATGTACTTCAACCATCAGTCGATTGGATGCCGGATCTGTAGGCAAGGTATTCATTAAACTGTTGGTATTATCTATGTTAGTACCCGGCCCCTGGATAAGGAGCACCCTGTAACTGTTATGCCCCCCAGTTGACCGCACCGCATTGACAAACGTTTGGTGATAAGAAAGCAGTACCCCCATTCCCGTAGCATCAGATACTGCAGGTTCATTTGCGCTGGCAAAGATTACATGTTCGTCAAAGCCTCGCATTTGAGTAGCTATTTGTTCCCAAAAGGCTTTTTGTTTGGCATTAACTGCGGCCTGTGCGGCGGTGGTACAATTGTTCTCCAGCCACCCGCCATCCCAGTGTATGTTGAGTATTACGTACAAACCGTCGTTAACGCAGTATTGAACTACTTGTTGTACCCTGTTAAGCCAGCTTTGCTGAATTTGCCCGGTACTTTGGTCAGAATACTGATCCCATGCGCAAGGGATACGTACTGCAGTGAACCCGGCTTTTTTTACCTCATCAATAAGGGCCTGGGTTACCACAGGGTTACCCCAATATGTCTCGCCGCCTATTGCTTCAAGTGAATTACCGATGTTCCAGCCCAATTGAAACTTTGCTGCAAGCTGTGCGGCTGTGCTGGTTACTCCTGCTTGATCTGGCGCAAGAGGTGACGTATTGTAATTTGGATAACTGGTTATAGCCAATGTTTTAACTGGTTTGGAAACAGGCGGTTTAACAGCCGGGCTGGCAATTTGTTGCTTTTGGCACCGGGTAAACAATAAAATCGCGGCTACGCCGAAAAAATAGTTAAGTGTTCTCATATTTAAATATTAATTGGTTTATAGCAAAAAAAGAACAGTTAAACAGAGCCCATAAACAAACGTCGTTTTAGCGATTGTACTTCTGTTTCAAATCAGTGCAGGTTGTTTTTTGGTTAAAGCCACTCTTGCGCTATTGGTTTGGGAGCCAAATATATAGGCCGGCAAGGCCACAAAAGTGAATAAATAGGGTACTGAATGTTTAATTTAAAAGAAAATATGGTACAGGTGACTATAATCTTGAATACTATATGTACAACTCAAGATAAAATATAACGAAAATTATTATCAACTGAAATTAAGGCCTTACTGAAGTAATTTAAATAAAACCAATTCGTTTTACTCCTTTAAGTTGTAAATAATAGTAATTTAGTAATATTATTAATACCTCAACCTACTTTAAATGATTAGCAAAATAGAAAAAACAGCCGCGACCATGTCCGTGGGTTCGCCGCTACAAAATTTCGGGTTTTATACATCTCTTACTTTATTAATGGCAATGGTGATTTTTCAAATCAGGTATTCAACAAAAAAAAAGAAACCCTGAATATTATTTAAAGTACTCATAAGGATATTTATAAAATATCCGACCAGTAATAAATGTTGCTCAGCAGTTAGCCCAAGCAATTGCCAAATTCGATGCGGACAGGCTACGTTGTGAATTTTAACCGGTATATAAAACGAATAAATATACGTGCCGGCTTAATTGAGTTTCAAAAATAAAAATAACTGTTTAAGAGGCTTAGCTTTGCAAATTAAATAACAAACCATACCGGGAATACATCAGCAGGTGATACTTTTAAATGAGTATCACCCGCTGATGTATTAAAATGAGCTAACTGAAGGCTTACTAAAGCTTAACGATATTGATGAAAGCAACATCATTTTCCCTGACAGGAAGTTTCTTTAACACCTTACCTGATGCATTTACTGTAATATCCTCATGCCAGATGGCTGCACCATTATTTTCTTTTTTTAGCTTGTCAACTTGTGCTTTTGTCAATTGATCAGGTTTATTGAAAGACAGGTACGTTGTGTACGGATCATTTACTTTATATCCCGTCTTATAAATTTCCATTCGGTATTTACCGCTGGGCATACCGGATATTACCAATTCAACCTCTCCTTTTGATTTAGCGGGCAGATCGCGGACATAGTAAGCCTGGTTATTGACAGAATCAGGCAAAGTATAAGTGTAGTCCCAAAGCAACACCTGAACATCGCCGTTTTTATTTTTACAAGCCCAGGAGGAACTATCCTGATCTGCTATTTCCGTTTCGCCTAATTTGTTTAAAAAAGAATAGGCAAAAAACGCCGGCTTTTTTATCCCTTGAGTATTGAGTAAACCGAAACCTCCGTGGAATGGCGTAAACCGTGGTCCGGCCTCTTCAAAGATGTCAGTAAACGTCCAGTAAGACATGGAATTTGCTGCCGATCCGGTTTGTTTCAATTTTTCAAGTATATACGCAGCTTCGTGATAGCTATCGTGTATGGGATCTGACGGAGTATAAGATGAGCTCCATTCAGTATAATGTAATTCGAGGCCTGGAATTGTAGAATTTTCTATTTGCTTGCGTGAATTCCGAACATCACCGCTAACGCTTTCCTGGTTTTTGTCAAGTACGGTACCGGTTGAACCATACTCATCCAAAAAGCCTTGTTTTACACCATAAGCATGGGTACTTATAAAATCAATAGGAACTGAATTTTTGCTGCAAAAATCTATCATTTCAGGTACCCATGCCGCACCGGCAGTGGCCGGCCCTCCTACTTTATAGGCTGGATTTACACTTTTTATCGCCTTAGCGCTATATTGATACAATTTAAAATACTCTTCTTGCGAGCCAGTCCAAAAACCATCTTTGAGGTTCGGCTCATTCCAAACTTCAAAATACCATTTTTTAACTTCATCAATTCCGTACCGCTCGGTAAAATGCTGGGTAAGGTTACGGATCAAACCTTCCCATTTATTATAGTCTTTCGGGGGTGTTACATTTCCTCTCCACCAAAAAATTGTTTTATTACCACTTGCCAGCGCTCCCGGCATAAATCCCAGTTCAACAAACGGTTTCATGCCTATACTTAAAATATAATCATATAGGGCGTCAACGTATTGGTAATTATATTCTGGCTTACCATTCCTGTCTTCCCTGTAAACAGCCATATCATCTGTAAGCAGGCCATGCATCCTGATATATTTAAAACCACATTCTTTTTTTACAATAGCCAATTGTTGCTGCCAGTCGGCCCGCAAGCCTTCATTTGCGCGCCCTGCTCCTACACATAAATTAAAAGAGGTATTAAAACGTCCTTTTTCTTTTTTAAAATCGATGTTGATAACCCTTTTTGCTTGATTTGCTTTTTCCGGGCTGTTGCCCTGAGCAAAAACGTTACTAAAAAACAGGCTTCCTAAAATAATGGGTAAGATTTTCATATTTATTTTTATATCTCTGTTTACAAGACTTGTCTGATAATTATTACATGGGATACAATATTAGTACGCAGCGATAAACGAAGCCAAACAATATTTTATCAGAGGCGGCAAATTTATGTTGCACCACGCTCCTTATTGTTGGTAAATAGGGATACAAATGTTAATTTTCAAATGATGGAGTCTGCAATAACCCGCGCTGGCCTCCCCAACAGGTTTTAAAGTTGGTATTATTTTCGCATTTGTTAGCACTTTTCGGCGATTTTACCTTCAAATTTCAATGTCAATATCGTTCTTAAACGCCTCTCTTTTACTTTTTTTGAGAATATTGCTGGCTCTGCAACTGCGTTTTGCCACCATTTATTGATAAAAATAACTTTAATTTCCTTATAATCAATTAGTTAATTTCAATTAACATTTGTACCCCCATTTGTAAACAATCGATTGCGATTGGTCATCTAATTTCATCCTCCATAAAGCGGCATATCTTCTATACCGATACCGTAGTCTGATGCCTGAACAAAGGGACAGATGAGATAACCAATTTTATGAATAACCTAATTTAAACTAAGCATTATGCCAAAACGCGTACTTATTAATGCCTGTGCCTTTCACGAGGCAGCCCATTAAAAAAATCAATTCAGGATTTATTGTAAATATCCCGTCCGCATTACATCAGTATGCTTTCGTGTAAACATACCGATGCTGTCCCCGACTCCGGTTCCACAGCATCAAATGTGAATATGACAGGATAAATCAATGTCCGAAACCAATCAAATAAACAAACCAAATAACCAAACAATTATGAACCCCAATTAACATGGAAAAAGATTTACGAAAAAGATTAAGACATGTAGTACTGCTGTTTACAACTTTGTTGTTGCTAAACCTTACAGGTTACGCGCAAAGTGTTAAAATTACAGGTAAAATTACCAGTGCAGACAATAATCAGCCGCTGCCCGGTGTAACTATTAAAGTAAAGGATTCGCCAACGGGCACACTATCTGGTGCAGATGGCAGCTACAGTATCAATGCAAAAAACGGGGATGTGCTGATTTTTAGCTTTATAAGCTACAATTCCCAGCAAATATACGTAAGCTCATCTACCGTTATAAACGTAGCCCTCAAACCCGCAACCAGCGACCTGAACGAAGTTGTTGTAATTGGTTATGGCACCAGGAAAAGACATGACCTTACCGGGGCTATATCGTCAGTAACAGCGGCAGACCTGTTAAAAGCGCAACCTACCACATTTGACCAGGCTTTACAAGGAAGAGTAGCCGGTGTGGTTGTGCAGCAGGTGTCAGGCCAGCCCGGTGGTGACGTTAACGTGCAGATCCGCGGTTTGGGTGGTTTTACAGGTGCTCCTCCGCTATATGTAATCGATGGTGTGCAGATCCCACCGAATGGACAGTCGGCAATTGCAGGCAATGGCACCAACCCCTTATCCAGCATCAACCCTTCAGATATAGCTTCGATAGATGTGTTAAAAGATGCTTCAGCTACCGCTATTTATGGTTCGCAGGCATCTAACGGTGTAATTATTATTACCACTAAAAGAGGCGCCACAGGCCCACCGCTAATTAGTTATGACGGATACCAGGGCTGGCAAAAATTACCCAAGTATTATGATGTGATGGATTTAAGGCAGTACGCCACTTTCATGAATGAAAAATCGGCAATTATCGGTTATGATATGCGGCCGCAATTTGCTAATCCTCAATACCTGGGTGTTGGTACCAACTGGCAAAAAGCCCTGTTCCGCACTGCTCCTATGCAAAACCATAATTTAGCCATCAGCGGTGGTGATAACAGGACAAAATATTATATATCAGGCACCTATTTTTCCCAAACAGGGATAGCGTTAGGCTCAGATTTTAAAAGGACTTCGGTAAAAGCAAATATCGATAATAAAACCACCGATTGGTTGAAGGTTGGCATCAACTTGAATATGGCGCATGTGGCCGAGAATGTTACCACTTCCAATACAGGTGTGATTTTGCAAGCGCTTAATCAAACGCCCGATGTAGCTGTAAAAAACCCTGATGGTACATGGGGAGGTAATGATCCCAATATTTATGGTGCGGTGGGCACTAACCCATTTGCAATAGCAACTATTGTGAAAGATTTTAAAAGCCGCTACCAGCTATTCAGTAATGCTTATGCAGAAATCCAATTCACCAGAGATTTAACCTTGCGTAATGAGGTAGCAGGAAATTTCGACTTTGCAACGGAGGATTACTTTAATCCAAGTTATGTTATGGGTGCGTACACCAAAAGTAATAACAACGGTACTGCTTCAAGCGCGCAAAATTTCTATAACTCAATTTCGAATTATTTAACCTACCAGCACACATTTGCAAAAAAATACTGGGTAAACGTAGTGGCTGGCCATGAAGCCCAGTTGCTTAAAAATAGCGGCATATCGGCTACCCGAACCAATTTTGCAAGTAATAACGTACAAACAATCAGCAGCGGCGACGCCACAACTGCAACCAATACTGGTGTTAAGGGCCAGGGATCTTTGGAAGCCTACTTTGGCAGGGCTAACTTTACCTACGACGACCGTTATTTGTTAACCGCAACCGTCCGTCATGATGGTTCATCGAAATTTGCCGAAGCTAACCGGTGGAACACCACATATTCCGGTGCCCTTGCATGGAAAATTAACCACGAAAATTTTCTTAAAAGTGTAAAAGCGATCAATGATCTTAAGCTCAGGCTCGGCTACGGATTGGTAAACAATCAAAATATTGCTGAATATGCTTATGGTTCAACTTTAAGTACGATATCTACGGGCTTGTCAGGTAACTCGCAAATAGCTACAACAACCGGAAACCCAAACATCAAATGGGAAACTACAAAATCATATAACATTGGCCTGGATGCAAGCGTGTTAAATGGAAGAATCAGTTTATCCGGTGACGTTTATTACCGCAAAACCAATAACCTGTTGCTTAGCCTTACCCTGCCGTACTACTCGGGAACATTTGCCGCCGGCGGATATTCACCGGGTGCAGTGCAGGCTCCATATGTAAACGTTGGCGCGGTGAGCAATAAGGGGTTTGAGTTTTCACTTTCTACGCAAAACATCCGGTCAAAAGATTTTAACTGGACCACAAATATTAACTTTTCCCGAAATATCAACAAAGTGCTTGCTTTGGTTGACGGCACCCCTGCCATTTACGGTTCTGTTTCCAAAACTGTTGTTGGCCGTTCAATCGGCGAATTTTACGGGTATCAGGTACTGGGCATTTATAAAAATGCCGCAGATTTTGCAAAATACCCCGCTTTGCCCCAAAATGGCAGCGGCCCCATACCTATAACGCCCGGTTCTGGCGGTGTTTGGGTAGGTGATGTTATTTTTAAAGACATTAACGGCGATGGTAAAATTGACGCCAACGATCAAACCTTTTTGGGCTCTCCTATGCCTAAATTTCAATTTGGCATCAATAACAGTTTCAACTATAAAAATTTCGACCTGAATATTTTTATGGCCGGCAATTATGGCAATAAAGTTTATAACCAGTTAAAGGTAAACGGCGATAACCCTAATCAAAACTTTGGTTATTTCCCGTCTGTGTTCAACTATGCAAAAATCGGGTTGATTAATCCAACCGGTTCTACTTCGGATATCAACAATGTATTCATTACAAACCCTTCAACCAATATTGTAAGGATTAGCCAAAGCAGCGGTAATGATAACCAGCGTTTTTCCGACAAATACGTCGAAAACGGTTCGTTCTTAAAGTGCAAAAGCATCGCTTTAGGATATAGCTTTTCAAATAACCTTTTAAACAAAATCAAATTACGGTCACTAAGGGTATATGTCAACGTAACTAATGTGTTCACCATTACTAAATATACCGGCTACGATCCTGAGATTGGCTCATGGAACCCATTAGCAGCCGGTATTGATAATGGATATTACGCCCAGCCGCGTGTTTACACATTTGGCCTTAATCTATCCTTAAACAATTAAAATCAAGATTCATGAAACGCATCAAAATAAATATAATCTTGCTGGTTATCGGCATAATTATCATAAGCAGCTGCAAAAAAGATTACCTCAACCGGCCCCCTTTAACCGGTATCACTACTGATAATTTTTATAAAAGCGGTTCGGATTTGAGATTAGCTACAGCTACTCTGTATGCACAGCCCTGGGCTACCTGGAATAACTTTCCATTGCTCGGTATGGGCGACATCATGAGCGGTAATATGTTACAGCCTTATAACGCCGATCTTGTTCAGCTTACTACCTTTTCCATCACGCCGCAAAACGGAACGCTAACATCGGCATGGCAAAGCTTTTACAATGTTGTGGCGCATTGCAACATCAATCTTAAAGCCATTAATACCAAAATGCCCGATAGCGTAGCCGTAAAAAGTAAAACAGGCGCGCTTGGTGAAATAAGGTTTATTCGTGCTACTTCCTATTTTTATCTTGCCCAGTTGTGGGGCCCTGTACCTATTGTTGAAGATAACGATAAATTGATAGCTAACCCGCTGGTACCTCGCCATAAGCTTGAGGATGTATATAAGTTTATTATCAATGATTTAAGATATGCCGTTGCTAATTTACCGCGAACTGATCAGCCTGGCCGTGTTACTACATGGTCGGCACAGGGTATGCTGGCAAAAGTTTATTTAACCCGGGCCGGTTTAAATCAAAAAGGCTCACGCAACCAGTCTGATCTGGACAGCGCAGCGTACTATGCCGGTAATGTTTGCAAAACCAGCGGTTTATCTCTTTTACCAAGCTACTACAATCTTTTCAGGACACAGTATAATGACAATTCTGAATCATTATTTGCCTATCAATGGGCGCCTGGCGTACCTTACGGGCAAGGTAATTCAATACAAGCCCAATTTGCACCAAGCGGCAGCCTGGTTACCGGCGGCGGCGGCTGGGGGGGAGCAATTGGCCCAACGATAGATCTTGCAAACCAGTATACTGCCCAGGACTCGGTACGCCGCAAAGCTACATTCATGCTTACCGGTGATAAATACCCTGAGCTTAACGCGGCAGGCGGAGGCTACACAGCAACTGGTGTAAACGTTAAAAAACACATAGTAGGTACCGCCGCCGATAACAACTCGCCTACGATGGACCTTTGGTCATCTATCGAGCATAATACAGTATTACGCCTTGCTGATGTATACTTAATTTATGCCGAAGCTTTATTAGGCAACAACGCAACAACCACTAACGCGGACGCATTGCTATACTTCAACCAGGTGCGCAGCAGGGCCGGCGTTGATGTTGTTACCCAACTTACTCCTGATGTCATTATGAAGGAAAGGCGGATTGAGCTCGCTTTTGAAGGCCAATACTGGTTTGACCTGGTACGCCTTTCTTATTACGACCCTAATAAGGCAATTTCGATAATTAGTAAGCAGATAACCCTTACTAATGACCCTGATCCTAATAACAGGTATATACCGCGTTCGCAATTTAGCTATGATCCGGCCACTGGAGTAAAAAAAGCATCTAATAATAGCCTGATCATAACGCCGCCGACCATTAACACATTTATGCTGCCTATACCGGCAAATGAGCAAACGGCAGACCCTAAGTTGTTAGAGGCTCCTGTACCCTATTATTAATTGCATTCAGAATCATTTAGATAATTCTTAAAATCATGAAAAAATTAAATCATATTAAAAGCTGTTTGCTACTTGTCTGGCTTGCCGCAGCCGCATTCATGCAATCCGGCTGTAAAAAGGATGCAACATCATCATCAAAAGGGACTCCTGTGATTACCTCTATCCGTAATTATGTGGCCCATCCCGGGGATTCGCTACTGAGCAGTGTGGGTACCGGTCAATGGGTAGTTATTTCGGGTAAAAATTTAAAAGGTGCACTTGCTATCAATTTTGATGGCGTAAAAGGCTCTTTTAATGACGCCTGGTTTTCAGATACCAGCGCTATCGCCCTGATTCCGGCTGTTATCGCGTTCCCGACGGTACCATCGGATAAGCTGAATACCATACAATACATTACCAATCATGGTCAAACTACGTTTTCGTTCCCTATTGTAGCGCCCGCCCCTACTATTACAGGCGTTTCTAACGAAGACGCTAATCCGGGCGATTCGGTTAAAATAAACGGGCTTAGCTTTTTCTTTGTTAAAAGCGTCATTTACGGCGGAATTAATATTACCAGTTTTAAATCGTCGAATGATGGTACAAGCATCAGCCTTGCAGTGCCTGCAGGCATTACGCAAACGGGTGGTATTGTTAGCGTTGAAACAAAATCAGGTAAAGCTGCTACTGTTTATTCGATACACAATTTAGTAAACGGGGTATTGAATAATTACGATAACATTAATAATTTCTCGTGGGGTTCGGGCACTTCCAACAGCTCAGCAACTTACCCTGGCAACACCGGTTATTATGGGATTCTGAAAGCATCAAATGTTCCTGCCGGCGATGGATCCTGGTGGAATGACGGCAGGTCAATCAATACAAACTCGGCGCAATGGATACCTCAGGCCAACATGAAAGATACCTTAAGCCATTATGTTTTAAAATTCGAGATATCGGTTACCAAGCCGTGGACAAACGGCTCTATCCAAATAGTAAAAGATTATTCATGGAATTATTCAGCCCTTTATCATCCATGGAAAACCTCCACAGGAGCAACAGTTCCGTTTACTACCAAGGGCTGGCAAACAGTTACCATTCCATTGTCAAATTTTGTTGACAGTAAAGGCTTTCCGGCACCAACGCTTTCAGATCTGCTTGGTTCAGCAGGAGCCGGGGCCATCAACGTTACATTTACTAATGATGGTTCAAGTACTGTTCAAAATTTCGAGGCAGCTATTGATAATATCAGAGTAGTAAGAGTTAAATAAGCGAGAGTTAGTTGATTATAAATGAATGCGCGGGGTCTTAACAAGCCCCGGCATTTTTTGTAGCTGATGCCTGGATATTAAAACTCCGAAAGCTGAGATACGGAGAAAATTCTGGTAAAGATTTTAATATAACTGTTCATAACCTCACAACAGTTTAAATTAAAAAGTAAAAGTTAGTTGAATAAGTGAATGCCTGGGGTTGTAGCAGGGCCCCGGCATTTTTTAACGAGACATAAGCCAACAATGCTTTATACAGCATGAAATTTTAAAAACTGCTCTGTGTACCTCAAATGACTACACCACAATTGTTCTAATACTTACCTAACCCAAACCAATAATCGCATGCAAATACAAACAAAGAATTTATTACCAATCATTTAAAAAATGAAAAAAACATTTTCCTTAAAATCGGTATTTTTAATAACAGTTGTATTGATATCGTTTTTTTCGTGTAAAAAAACGAATAGTGCACCGCCGGAACTTACCGTAAACCAAACAGCAATAACTTTTACGCCCGAAGGCGGTACGCAGGATTTTTCTATTTCGTGTAATGCAACATGGAATATCGTTAATCCAGGCTCTACCTGGCTGCAGTTAAGCACCACATCAGGCAATAACGGTAGTATCGTCATTCATATCAAAACGTTATCAGAAAACGGTACAGGATCAACACGTTCCAGTACCCTAACCATAAATTCCTCAAACGGACAGGCGAGAACCATAAAAGTATCTCAAACATCAAACCTTTTCCCCAATTACAATACTTCGCCAATAGCTCCTGATGCAACCGGAATGAGCAGTAACGCTGTTCAGCTTGCCGCGAAAATAAAATTGGGTTGGAATATCGGCAATACACTGGAAGCTTCTGGCGGCGAAACAGGCTGGGGCAATCCGTTAATCACGGAAGATTATGTAAAATTTGTAAAACAACAAGGCTTTAATGCTATACGCCTTCCCTGCGCCTGGAACATGGGCCATTTAAGTAACCCGGCAACTGCGCAAATAGATCCAAACTGGATAAAAAGGGTAAAAGAAGTAGTAGGGTATTGCGTAAGCAATGACATGTACGTTTTGCTTAACATCCATTGGGATGGTGGCTGGCTTGAAAATAACATTACCCAAGCCAAACAAGATTCAGTTAATGCTAAACAAAAGGCATTATGGGAACAAATTGCCACAGCTATGCGCGATTTTGATGAACGCCTGATGTTTGCCAGTGCCAATGAGCCAGCTGCAGATGATGCCGCGGCAACGGCGATACTTTCTACCTATCATCAAACCTTCATAAACGCAGTTAGATCAACCGGTGGTAAAAACGCCTATCGTGTATTGGTGCTTCAGGGCCCCTCTACTAATATGGAGAAAACAAGTGATTTCATGACCACTCTTCCGCAAGATCAAGTGGCAAACAAGCTGATGGTAGAGGTACATTACTACTCTCCATTTCAGTTCTGCTGCCTGCTGGACAATGATGCAAGCTGGGGTAAAATGTTTTATTATTGGGGCTCAGGGCACCACTCAGCTATCGAACCAGAACGAAATGCCACCTGGGGCGAAGAAGCCGATGTTGACGCCTCATTCAACCTAATGAAGACAAAATTCGTTGACAAGGGAATTCCTGTTCTTTTAGGTGAATATGGTGCCTACAGGCGCGACAACACAGCGCATGTTCCTTTAGATTTACCAACGCACGAAAGTTCGGTGGACTATTGGAATACCTATGTTACAAAACAAGCGAAAACCCGTGGCATGCTGCCATTTTATTGGGATACAGGCGGCGCTCTGGACAGAAGAAATTATACTGTAAAAGATCAGCGTACGATAACCGCTATTAAGCAAGGCGCAAATTAAAAAAAACGCCCGGGGCTTCCACTGGCCCCGGGTATTTTTTTTGCCCACCTAATCAATAATAAACTCAACTGAGCTCATTATTGATTATTCATTTTGTTGCGTCATTAACCGTTTTACTATCTACAAACTGTTCAAATAACGTTATACTGCCGTTTTCCAATTGCCATAGGTGCGCCACACGCGCTTTAAAAAATTTGTTTGTTTCTTTATAGGTACCGCTATATGTACCAAAGGCAACTACTTTATCGCCATCAGCAACATAACCCTCCGGCGTAAACTTATAATCAATCCACTCGGTAGCCAGCCGATAAAACACATTTTGCTTAATCTCGTCAAAACCCACGTAAGTGCCGGCGAGTGGAAAACCCGCCGCCTCTGTCCAAACGGCTGCCGGTGCAAGAAATTTCTGAAGGTTTTTACCGTTCTCTTCCGAAGATTTCCCTTCGTAAGTACTCTTTACAATTTCAAGGTTTGTCATTGCTGTTACTATTTACCATTTCATTTCGCCCGTATTTACCTTTGCTCCAATTTGAAGCGCTACATCAAAACGAAGATCTGGATAATGGCTCTTTACAGCATCAACCAACTCCCCTGATGTTTTATTTGCTTTCAGGGCTTCTTCGTAAAATAAAAGGTAGTTTTTAGTGTGGGACACTGACGCAGTATCGAAAGCGGAATACTGATCAGTATGGGCAGGAATTACAATAGATGGTGCCAGAGCAGTAATCTTATCCAGGATAGCGATCCATTTATCGCGGGCATCGGGCGTTTGTGCGTCGGCTGTCCACAGGTTGAAATTGCTGCCAAAAATATTAATGCCCCCTATTACAGCTTTTACGGAAGGGATCCATACAAAAGATCTCGAAGGGAACTCTTCAAGTCCGTATATTTCAATTTTTTCGTCCTCCAATTCAAATGAACCATCCTTTAGCAATTGCGGCAATACCACATTTTTGGTAAGGGCATTGCCAAGGCGGCCTCCCCAAACGTCAAGTTTTTTTTGCGAGGTTGCTTTAATATGTTCAATGGTTGTATCATTTGCGTAAACTGTAACCTCAGGAAAGTAGCGTTTGAAGATCTCCAATCCGAAATAGAAGTCGGGATCGGCATAACTGATATAAATTAACGATAATTTCTTACCCGAGTTTTTGATATGCTCCGCAACAACTTCCGCCTCGGCCAGGGTAAACTGGGCATCGACGAGTATTGCTTCCGTCTTCCCCGAAATAATTGTTGATGTTACGCCAAAACTGGTTTCCGCTGCTATAAATACATCAAGTGTAAGATTGCCTGATTGAAATTGTTTAAATTGCTGTGCCTGCGCTTCCATAGTTAAAAACCTTTTGTTAAACCTTGTTGATTAATAGATTAAACAAAGGTACCCATGGCTCAAACGAAAAACATTGAACAAGTTCAACAAACGCAAAAAGATAGTTACTTCTCCTTTGCCAGTTTATTACGGATTTTGCTCAAAAACTCATGACTAATCCCCAGGTATGCCGCTATTTGCCTGTTGGATAACCGGTTGTATAAATCCGGATACTTTGCTAAAAAATCCTGATATCGTTTATCGGCCGTTTTACTCAAATTATCGATCATCCTGCGCTGCAAGGCTACATGCGTTTTCTGCGTCATGATACGGAACAGCTTTTCAATGGCCGGGAAATGCTCATAAGCGAGGTCCTTGTTTTTCCGGGAAATGACCAGGACTTCACTATCTTCCAAAGCTTCAATAAATAAATTTGACGGTTTTTGGTTAGAAAAACTGTCTATATCAGCAATCCACCAATCTTCGGGCGCAAAATAAAGAACTTGCTCAACACCGTTTGCGTCCACATGGTAAACACGGAAAAGTCCTTTCAGCACAAAACCTTCATGGGCACAAATTTGTCCTTCTGATAGAAAATGGCTTTTTTTCTTAAACAACCGGGGTTCAAAAAGATCATGAAACTGTTGCAGTTGATCTTCGCTGAGCGAAACGTGCCTGGCGATGTTATTACGCAGTAGTTGGTTCATAGAATATAATTAATAACACAGCACAGGAGAAAGCTAAGTCAAGCATATCATATGACAACCTTTATACACCTGATATTTACTTTTCCATCTTCAAATACGTTTCTTAAATTAACAAATTTTCTATTAATTTACAGATGATCCGGTTTGATTTTTATAAAAATAAATATCGTAAAGAGCTGCTTATCGACTGCTTTAATGTAGCGAAAATCGCAGACCAAAGTTTATCATTGCATGAGTTGCACGCAGCTTCCTTGTAGTCTCCAGAAAAAGACAGCCCCTCCTGTTGAAGCGGAAGGGCCTGTCTTTTAATTTATTATCTTAAGCCGATTTCCCTTAATCAGCAAGCTCAATCCTAAAACCTGATACCTTCCAGTCAGGTAGGTTCACAGGCTTTTTGATAACAAGTGCATCCGCTTCCTGCTGCCATTGTATTTTTTCTTTACTGCCCAAAAGTTTCACGGAGCGTATTTTTTTGATGTTTATTGCCGACGATTTACCCAGCGATTTGATTCGAATATCTGAAGTGGGCGTATCAAGTAAAAAAGCATATAACTTGTTGCCATTGCAGGTGAAACGGATATCTTCTGCCGTGTATTTCATCCGGTCTTCATTAAAGTTGTCGGTTTTAACTTTTACTGCGTTTCCCGGGCGTTCTCCAAATATTTTCCACGGTCGTGATCCGTAGATCCCTTCACCGTTGGCGGCAGTCCACTTACCTATCTCATCGAGTGTATTCAACATATCGGGCTCTAAATCTCCCTCCGGTGTTTGCACAATATTTATTAGCAGGTTGCCATTTTTACTTACTATGTCTACCAGCATACGTATAATATCGGTACCGCTTTTGTAGGTTTGGCCGGTACGATAGAACCAATCGCCTATAGAAGTATCCGTTTGCCATGGATACGGGCTGATGGAATCCTGAACGCCCCGTTCAAGGTCCTGCACCCACATACCCTGCGAAGGCTGTTTGCAGTTATACACGGCAGTAAGTTGGCCATTGTTGTAGGCCATATTTCCGTTGTAAAAATTAGCTAACATGTTCCTGCCAATATCCCCAAACGGAAATCCGCTATCTGAGTAAAGCAGATCAGGATGATAAGTGTCCACCAGTTCCTTGACGGACTTATACCACGTGCGTTGCCATTCCGCGTCCTTAGTTAACCAGCCGCGGTCATCTGCTTTCGCTTTGGGATGATATAAATCGGCATAAGCTGGATCATTCGCATCATATGGAACACCCTTATAAGCGCCTGAGGTGTCGGCACTATGTGCGGGTTGGTACCAGGTATAGCTTGCTCCCAAATGCTCCGAAACACCAAATTTAAGGCCATTCTTTTTGGCCTCCGTTTGCCAAATACCCACTACATCTTTATGAGGCCCCATTTGTACAGCATTCCACCGGTGCAGTGAAGAATTCCATAAAAAGAAATTATCATGATGAGTCCCCATGCTTACAAAGTATTTTGCCCCGGCTTTTTTATATAGCGCCATCAATTTCGCCGGATCCCATTTTTCAGCCTTCCATAATGGTATGATGTCTTTATAACCAAACTTTGACGGGTGCCCGTAATGCGCAACGTGATATTTATTTTGTTCGCTGCCCTGAATATACATGTTACGGGCATACCAATCACCCTGCCGAGGCACGGCTTGCGGTCCCCAATGCGCCCAAATACCAAACTTGGCATCTCTGAACCACGCAGGATATTGGTATTGTTTAAAAGAAGTATCCGAAGGCTTGAACGGGCCGTTGTTAACGGACAGCTCTTGTCCGTACAGCATCAGCGACATCCCGGGCAGGACGAAGCTAAGTGCGAAAATCTTTTTAAGGGTAGTTATCATTAGTCAGGTATTTATAGGTAGTTGGAAAAATCTATCGCAGTTGATTTTAATGCAACTTGTTTTTTCATGTCATAAATTGGAATGCAGGCCGCACATTGCGATACATTCCTGCAAGTAATCTCGATTTATCGGTATCCAGTGTCATCTATTTTAAATTACTTTAGTGTCCGACCGTTTTTATGATGATAGACGTGTAGGAGAATCTCTCGGAACTAACGGTAAGCTTAATATCGCCGGCATTATGAGTGCTCCTGATTACCACCATGGCCCGGCCATGCCAGGCTTTGCGCGAATTGCCTGTATATGGGTCGGTGTCCTTGACATTCGCATTATCCACTCCGGCTATTACACCAGGCCCTTCAATTTTAAATTGAAGGCGATTTGATGCGTTTGGTTGTACTACGCCATTCTTATCAGTGATTTCAATTGAAACATAGGATAGGTCCTGCCCGTTCGGCAATAGCTGCTTACGGTCGGCAACGAGCCTGATCTTAGCAGCGGAACCTGAGGTTTGCAGCGTAGTTGATTCAATTTCTTTATCATTTTCAACGCCCACTGCTTTGAGGGTCCCTGGCGTATAGGGTACCGAGAAAGTAGCTTTAAACTCCTGATTTACTGTTGTAGACTTTTCGCCGAGAAGTTTGTCATTGAAGTAAAGTCTTACTTTGGGATATTTGGAATATACTTCTATATCTAAAGTTCGCCCCTCAAAGCCTGGCCATGTCCAGCTTTCCCAGGTAGGCCATACCGACCACCAGGTTTCTTTGATTTCCAGTGGTTCGGGCTTTGGTTCGCGGACAGCCATATACAACTTTTCCTTATCGTTGTACAGCATGCTGCGGTAGTGCGATATCGGCTTTCTCCATCCGGTTAAATCTATATCTCCGCAATACGCGCCATGCCACGGAAAAAAATCGTTTTCCCAATGCTCTCCTGGCACATCGCCCGAATAATACCAGCGGCCAATTCCCGATTCGCCTAAGTAATCTATCGCTGTCCATACAAAATCACCAATGATATAATTGTTGTTTTGTACCAGCTTCCAATTGGCAAAAGCATCCCGCGGGTATGATTCAGTCTGAAAAATAACACGGGAGGGCACTCTTTTATGATCTGCGGGAGCACCCTGCAGTTGATAATTATAACCGCAAACATCATGAGCTGCCATAAGCGGATCTAAAGATTCCCAGTCGTTACCCCATTTTACAATCGCGGATGTTACCGGTCGTGTTTTGTCTATACCTTTCACAGTGCCCGCAAGCATTTTAGCGGTCGTAACAGCCTCCGGTTTGTTCCTTTCAACAACCTCATTACCAATACTCCACATAAAAATTGACGGATGGTTCCTGTCGCGAAGCACCATTGTTTCCAGGTCGCGTTTCGACCATTTATCAAAATATACCGAATAGTCGTGTTTGTTTTTACCAACCCTCCAGCCATCGAAAGCCTCATCAATAACTAATAAACCTAACCTATCGCAAGCTTCTAAAAAAGCTTCGGACGGTGGATTATGAGATGTGCGCACGGCGTTAAAACCGGCAGCTTTCATTAACTCAACTTTACGTTCCTCGGCCCGGTCAAAAGCAGCGGCACCAAGGCAGCCGTTGTCATGATGAACACATCCGCCGCTAATCTTTACGGTTTTACCATTAAGCTGGAAACCATTTTCCGGCGTGAATTTTATTGAGCGGATGCCAAAAGTGATCTTTGTCTCATCAATTTTTTCATTGCCTTTTAATACCTGGATTTGAGCCTGATATAAATAAGGGGTTTCTGGTGTCCATAACAATGGCTTCGATACTTTTATAATTTGAGTAACTTCTTTTTCACTGTGCGCCGGTAACTCTACCTTTGTTGTATTATTTCCCGCATCTTTAAAGCTTACGGACAGCAACCGGGTGGCAACTGCGATGTGCTGCGGAAAGTCGGTTTCATTTTTTACAGTAGCCTTAACCTGTACAGAAGCTTGTTTTGAAGAAACTTCGGGTGTTGTGATAGCTACTCCCCAATCGGCTATGTGCAAGGGATTGGTAACATCCATCCACACATGGCGGTATATCCCGGAACCACTATACCACCTGCTATTTATTTGCTGTGAATTATCCACACGTACGGCTATCACATTGTCTTTGTTAAAATCCAGGTAAGGCGAAAGATCATACCTAAATGATGAATAACCATAAGGTCGGATACCAAGGGATTTACCATTGATAAAAACCTCCGAGTTCATGTAAACGCCCTCAAAATAAACCGAAACGTTTTTTCCTTTCCACTCAGGGGCCACCTTGAACGTTTTTCTGTACCAGCCAATACCTGCCGGGAAATAACCACCTGCACCTCCTGTTGGATTTTTGAGGCTTACGCTCCCTTCAATGCTCCAATCATGCGGCAAGTCAAGGTTACGCCAGGCATTATCATTAAAATCCCGTAACCGTGCCAACGAATCATCGCCCAGGCTAAATTTCCAATTGTAATCAAACAATTGTTTTCGCCCGGAGCCAACCGAAGATTGGGCAAAACTTAGAACACTATAAGCCAAAAGCAAGATGACTATTGTTATTTTTTTCATAAAAGTAATATGCTTATTTAACTGCAATTTTTGTTTTAAGGATAATATTACGAGATGAATTACCTAATTCAAGAACGTATTCGCCGGCTTCAGTGTTCCAACCTTTTTTTGCTTCATCATAAAATGCCAGATCTGCAACTTTCACCTGCATTTCTATCGTCTTTTTTTCGCCGGCCTTTAAAAATACCTTTTTAAAGGCTTTGAGCTCTTTTTCAGGGCGCTGTACCGAACAAGCCGGATCATTCACATACAATTGCACAACTTCGGCACCACTTCTTTCACCTGTATTTTTGATCGTAAACTTCACATGGATTGTTTCGTCTATTTTATAACTTGATTTATCTGTAGAAAGCTTGCTGATTGAAAAATCAGTATAGGAAAGGCCATAACCAAATGGGAACAGCGGCACTATATTTTTAGTATCGTACCAGCGATAACCAACCAATATTCCTTCTTTATATTCGGCTGTGAGATTATCGCCTGGATAGGTGTTTAAATTAAATGCCGGTGAATCATTTAACGAAGCAGGAAAGGTAAACGGCAGCTTACCCGATGGGTTTATAGTTCCCTTCAACACATCGGCCAGCGCATTGCCGGCTTCTGAGCCGTTAAACCATGACCAAACAATAGTATGATTTAACTTCTTGACTTCGTTCAGGTCAAATGGCGCACCAGCCATTACTACAATAACGGTATTGGGATTAACGGCACTGACAGCGTTAACCAAAGCTTGCTCACCAAAAGGCAATTCCAGGCTTTTACGATCATGGGCTTCACTTTCGTATTCACGGTTTGAACCGATACACAAAATGGCAATATCACTGCTTTTAGCGAGCGCTACGGCCTCATTAATCAGGTCCTGATCAGGTTTATTATAGTCACCATTTTGCTCAGCAGTTTTACTCGCCTGGTACTTTGCCCTGTAACCCTGTGCAAACCTGATATCGGCGGTTTTGCCGAACCTTGACTTTATCCCTTCTAATGCGGTGACCTCATATTTTGCTTTTACACCCGCACCATATCCCCCCAAAGCGAAAGTACGTACGGCATTATCCCCTATAACAGCGATGCGTTTGATCCCACTTGTTTTTAACGGCAATAATTGTTTATCGTTTTTCAACAGAACTATGGATTCTGAGGCGATATCATATGTGGCTTTAGTGTGCTCCGGTGTTGCGATAGCGCCTTTTGGATGGTTGGTACTCATAGATGTATGGTACATGAGCCATAAAATCCTGCCCACTTTATCGTCAATAGTTTTTACTGAAACTTGACCGGCTTTAACAGCGGCAAGCAATGGTTTGGCCAGATACCATTGATCATAAGGTCCGCTCGAACCCATTTCAATATCAAGGCCATTGTTTGCTGCCGCCACAGTATGATGCGTGCCGGCCCAATCAGACATAACCACGCCTTTAAAGCCCCAGTCTCCTTTTAAAACTTTGTTTAATAAATACCCATTTTCAGAACACCAATAACCATTTAACTTATTATAAGCCGACATAACGGTATAAGCATTGCCCTGCTGAACGGCAGCTTTAAAAGCAGGGAAATAGATTTCCTGTAAGGCCCTTTCATCAACTATTGTGTTTACACTATCACGGTTAAGCTCCTGATTATTGGCGGCAAAATGTTTAATACAGGCCGCCACATGCTGACTTTGAATCCCTTTTACCGATTGAATGGCCAATTGGCTATTTAAATAGGGGTCTTCTGAGTAATATTCATAAGTACGGCCGCAAAGGGGCATCCTGCAGATGTTAAACGCAGGCGCAAGCATCACATTTTTTTTACGGGCATTCGCTTCCTCTCCTATCACCACACCGTATTTATTGGCCATTATAGGGTTCCAGGTAGCAGCTATTGCCGAACCATTGGGTAAAAACGTAGCCGAATCGGTTGTCCAGTTAGCCGAAGCCCAGTCAAAACGTTTTATTTCTTCGCGCACGCCTAATGGCCCGTCATCACATGTCAATTCAGGGATACCTAAACGGGGCACACCTGCCGAAGAAAACAAAGCGTTGCCATGCAACATTTCTATTTTCTCTTCAAGTGTCATCTTTTTGATGATGCTATTGATCTTTAATTTCAGGGCTGCCTCATTTTTGTTTTGTGCGGATACGCCACTAAATAAAAAAAGCGCGATAATACAGGTAATTATATATTTCATAAACATTATTTCTTCAAATTCTTGGTTTAACATTATTTATCAGCAGCTGTAATTTCAATAGCCGACTGCTTTAACCCCGGCGAGATTGCCTTTAAAACTATAGTGCCCAGCTGCCCGGTTGACTGGACAATAACCTGGGCATAACCACTAAAAAGTTTTCGCTTATATTGCTCTGCAGAGTAAACCAATTGGATAAGGCCGGGATCGGTATTAACGCTCGCCCAGATGTTTGCTTTAAGCAGGGGGGTAGCTACAATTGCGATGGTATTGTTGCCGGGGTGCAGTAATGAGGCTTCCAGTTTAAATTCGGTGTTCCCATCGCCCGCTTTGATTTCATGCCCTACTTCCTTACCATTAATGTAGATGTTTTGAACTTTGCCGATACTTTTACTAAATAAGGTAACCGTTGCGGTAGCCACATCAGCAGGCATAGTGAAACCAGCCCTGTAAACTACAGCTTTCACTTTCCGGCCAAATTCATCGTCGCGTGTGTCTTTAAAAGCGTTTTGCCAACTGCTATCGTCATAATCCGCTGCAATCTCGGCCTTTGCATTTAAATCGCCGACAAATTTCTCTTTGAAAGCACCTATCTGAACAAGTTCTATCCGTTCTGAATATTGATCCGCCTCCAACGAAGTTGGGTCGCCGTTGCCGACCCCCATAATTTTACCGGGGCCTGTAATTGAAAAGCTCAGCTCATTTTGGGCGGTTGGCACCCGCAGGTTGTTTTTATCATCGGCCTGTACGGTAATTATGGCAATATCTTTTTTATCAGCCTTAATCACTTTGCGGTTGGCTGTTAACTTAACCTGATTTGGCGTAAGCGTAGTTTTAACAATATCATTACCAGCTTTAATGCCTTTTTTGTACCCTACAGCTTCCAGCGTCCCGGGCTCATATTTTACCTGCCATTCGAGGTGTCCGTTCGGCTCCATAGTTTTTTTGCCGAGACTTTTTCTGTTTAGGAATAGCTCCACCTCGTCGCAATTGCTATATGCGCATACTCTTATTTCCTGGCCTTCTTTGCCATGCCAGTTCCAGTGCGGCAACAGGTGCACCACTGTCTCGTTCGTCCACCATGATTTTAAATAATAGTAATCGTCCTTTGGAAAACCACAGACATCAACCATCCCAAAATATGCCCCCACTGATGGCCATCCAAACGGCGTTGGTTCTCCCCGGTAATCAAAACCGGTCCAGATGAACATGCCGGCCAGGTACGGACGCGAGGCATAATGTTTCCAGCCTTGTTCCAGGCTATAAAAAAAATCGTTTTGTTTTCTGTCGTATGCCACAAGCTGATGCTTGTCCATATCATCCTCGTAAATCCCCCTCGAGGCAACTGTCGAGCCCTCTTCGGTACCCCAGCTAAACTGATTAGGGTATTTCTTATGCTGCTCATCAGTGTTTTTGGTGGCAACGTAGTTATAGCCAAGCACATCTATCACTGTTGATATCCCTGAGCCGATACCGCCGCTTATAGCCGCCGTAATATAACGCGTTGAATCAACCGATTTGGCAAAAGCCTGCATAGTGGCTGCTATCCGCGCCCCGGTGATATTGCCTTCAATACCCCATTCTTCATTTCCTATCGACCAACTGATGATGCTGGGATGGTTACGGTCGCGCAGGATCATCCTTTTCAGGTCATTTAGTTGAGTGGATGCCACACCCATTAAGCGGTTTTCATCGATAACCAGCATCCCTAACCTATCGCAGGCGTCAAGTAATTCGGGCGTTGGCGGGTTATGCGAACAGCGATAGGCATTACAGCCCATTCCTTTTAAAGTCCTGATCCTGAAATCCTGTAAAGCATCGGGCATTGCTGCACCAACGCCGGCATGGTCCTGGTGATTATTCGTGCCCTGTATTTTTATGTGTTTGCCATTTAGAAAAAAGCCCTCATTAGCGTCGAACCTTATGGTTCGGATCCCGAAAGTTGTTACGTAACTGTCTATGATACTTCCATTCTCTTCAACTGAAGTAATCAGCTTATGTAAATATGGCGTTTCTAACGACCAGAGCTTTGGATTGTTAACAGTCAAAATATTTTTAATATCCTGCGATGCAAAAGGCTTCAACGTAAGCCCGGTAGTTGTATTCGTCGCGAGGGCTTTCCCATTCTCATCAATAATTGTTTGAGTTATATTAAAACTTCTTGTTTTTTTGTCGTCATTGTTGATGGTAGCCGTTGCCGTAACATCGGCCACATTGCTTTTTACCGCTGTAGTAACGAACGTTCCATCGGGCACGATGTGAACCTGGTTTGTTTTGTTAAGCCACACATGGCGATAGATGCCCGCGCCTTCATAAAACCAACCTTCTTCCATAGTTACATCCGCACGTACGGCTATAACGTTGTTGCCGCCATAGTTTAAATATTCTGAAATATTATATTCAAAGCGATTATAGCCGCTGGGTTCGGTGCCTAAGTAATGTCCGTTTACCCAAACTATACTATTTCGGAAAACGCCATCAAACGCTATGGATATACGCTTACCAAGGTCGGAAGCCGGTATAGCAAAGGTTTTGCGGTACCAGCCCACGCTTGCCTCGGGGAAGTTACGGCCAATAGCTTTCGATCCGTGACTGAAACTGCCTTTCGGGCTAAATGGCTGTTCAACTGCCCAATCATGCGGAAGGTCGATCTTACGCCAGCCCCTGTCGTCAAATTCTGCCGATGCGGCGCCATCGCCATAACCAGTTTTGGCCAAATAGGAGAACCCGCCGGTCCCGTTATAAAAATCTTTAGAAACATCGTATGCATGCCCCAAAGCAAAGCGCCAGTCATTATCAATAGATAAATGTTCGCGTTTTGAAGCTATTTCAGGGGATTGGGCTATAGTTTTCCCTGTAGCGAACACTAGAATCAAAAAATACAAAAAGTAGGTTGGTTTCATTTTTTTAAACAAGGTTTGGTATAAGACGCTTGCATGGCAATCAGCGGATTTATTATCATTGCAAAAATTGTTACTTGGCCCCTGCTATAAGGGCATTAATTGTGCGTTGATCAAGTACTTTATTATTTCGTCTGTCCAGGGCAATACCTATATCCCAAAAAAATGGCTTAAGGCTGTTGGCTATAGCTTGTTGTGTTGTAAACTTTATCCAATAATCTACAGCATCATTGTGTACCGCCAAATCTTTAGGGGCAGTTCGTCTGTAAGCGCCATATTCTCCCATCACAACAGGGATTCCTTTATCAACGAATTTTGTTTTCATGAGTTGGAATGTGCTCTTAACCTCAGCCTCTTCTCCATAAGTTGGGTTTCTCGCAGAATCCGATAATGAGTGGTGCCCGTTCCCCCAATAATAAAACATGCGGCCCCATGGTTCATCTTTTTCCATAAGGCAAAAATTAAAGGGGGAATAATAATGTACCTCAACCATTAGCCGGCCTGCCACCTGATCGGTTGGCAGGGATGTCATAAAATGACTTGTTTTTTCCATGTTAGTAGATGGGCCCTGCAGTACCAATACACGGTAGGCGTTTTTACCACCGGTTGACCTAACCGCGTTAATAAAAGTTTGATGATAGGTAGCAAGTATTGCTGCTGCCGCGGCATCATCTGCAGCCGGCTCATTAGCGCTGGCAAACATCACATGTTCGTCAAAATCGCGCATTGCTGTTGCAATTTGTTCCCAAAACGCTTTTTGTTTAGCGTTAACAGAATCCTGTTTAGCCGGAGTGCAATTATTCTCAAGCCAACCACCATCCCAGTGAATATTGAGCAACACATACATATCGTTTTTCACACAATATTGTACTACCTGTTTTACGCGTTTTAACCAGGCATCCTGTATTTTGGCAGTTTTTTTATCTGAATATTGATCCCAGGCACAAGGGATACGAATGGCATTAAACCCGCTGCGCTTAACCAATTTAATATAATCCTCTGTAATTAAAGGATTGCCCCAGCCGGTTTCGCCGCCGGGCGCTTCCATTGTGTTGCCGATGTTCCAGCCCAATTTGATGTTTGCTGCCTGTTGCACAGCAGTGTTATCCATTCCCGTTTTATCGGGAGCTTTGGGTGATATATTGTATGACGGATAAATTGTGCTGACAACGGCTGTATCCTTCATTGCCTTTTGAGGACTATTGCAATAAGCGGCCTTGAGCGGAGAAGCAATCGAAAAAATAGCAGCAGTACACCAAAGTATACGTTTTAACATCATAGTAAATTAAGCAGGTTTGAAAATTGGCTTAAGCAATGCCAAACTTTAATTGCGTTTTACAATAAAGAAACATTGAATTACGCTGCTAATCTAAATGCCGGGGTGCAATCGATTGTTCACAAATGGGGACACAAATGTTAAAACCATATACTCCGCTTATTTACAGCAAGTTAAAGTAGACCCACACCCGATAATCGGTCATAACTGAAACAGATGTTGTACTAAATTTAACAAAAAGACCCAAAAAGCATCAAGTTAAACCAATAGCAAAATCAGGTAAATCGTTTTAAAAAATAATAAATGCAATTTCCTTGCGGTAAAACCGACTGAACGTTTATAAAACGCTATTTGTTCTTGTTGCTGACATACGCAGATGGAAGGCAATTAAATTCGGCCTTAAAGCATCGTACGAAGTACTTTTGGCTTTTAAAGCCTACCTTGTAGGAGATCTGTGATATAGTTAACTGTGAATTCTCAAGCAACTGTGCGGCACGTTTGAGGCGGATGGTGCGGATCAGATCTACGGGAGATTTTCCTGTTAAAGCCAACGCTCTTTTGTACAGGGTTACGCGGCTCACGAATAATTCGCTGCTCAATTCCTCCACCGAGAATTCGGCGTTGTCAATATTTTTTTCGATTATTTGTACCGCTTTTTTTATAAACGCTTCATCAAGTGATTCAGTTTCTACTTCAGTCGGGGTAACGTCAAGCTGCTTTTGATAAGTTTTACGCATATCTTGCTGCATGGCCAATATGTTCTTTAATTTAGAAGTCAGGATCTCGAAATTAAAAGGCTTGGTCAGGTAATCATTGGCACCCGTTTCAAGTCCCTGCAATTGCTGTTCTTCATCTGTAACAGCCGTAAGCAACACAACTGGTATATGTGATGTACGTTTATCGTTTCGTATTTTCCGACATAAATCAATGCCATTCATCTCCGGCATGCTGATATCACTGACTACCAGGTTAGGGTGAAGGGCCAGGGTTTTTTGCCATCCTTCCTTTCCATTAGCAGCCTCGATAATGTTGAAAGTCTCATTTAAATTGTCTTTCAAATAAAAACGGAAATCCTCATTATCTTCAACCAGTAAAACAGAAAGCTTTTTTATTGAATTGCTGCCTCCCGCCTGCACCCAATCGGGGTTTTCGGATACTGCTGTCCGGGGGAAATCAGGTTCATTTATCGATACTTCTTCCTCTGTCACTAAATCAACAGGTAAAAGTATAGTAAAATAGCTGCCTTGTCCGGGTTCACTTTGCACTGATATTTCACCGTTGTGCAGCTTTACAAATTCTTTGGTTATTGACAGCCCTATACCACTACCCTGGTTAACCATGGATCCTGGCACCTCGTTTTGAAAAAAGCGTTCAAAAATTCTATCCTGCTTATCTAACGGAATTCCAATACCCGTATCAATAACCTTTATCTCAAGCTGTCGCTCTTCAGGCGCTTTTTCAACCATCGCCAATAAAACACTTATATGCCCGCCATCGGGTGTAAACTTAAAAGCATTGGAAAGCAGGTTGAAAATGATGCGTTCGATTTTATCGTGATCAAAGTTGATAATCAGGTTTTGAATTTCCGAATCGAATACCAGCCTGATATGTTTTTTCTCAGCAACATCCGAAAACGAGTAAGCCATTTCCTTAATAAAATTGATAATATCTCCGCTCCGTGCATGCAGCCTAAGTTCCTGCACCTCCATTTTCCTGAAATCAAGCAACTGATTTACCATATTTAGTAACCGTTTAGCATTGCGGTTAATTAATTGCAACTGATTTCTCTGCTCTTCGGCCTCGGTTTGCTTTAAAATCTTATCAACAGGTGCCATGATCAATGATAAAGGGGTCCGGAATTCATGGCTTACATTGGTGAAGAACTTAATTTTCATCATATCAAGTTCATGCATACGCCTGGCCTCCTGCCGCTCATTTTCAATTAACAATTTAGCCTCGCGTTTCTCCTTTTCGATTTCAAACTGCCTTCTTATTTTTTGAATTCCGCGTCGGCGCATGAAAAATAGGATCCCCAATAAAAGTAATATATAAATAAAATAAGCTATTGTCGATTTCCAGAACGGGGGCAATACCTTAATTTTTAATGTGATATAATCAGGGTCCCACCGCCCTTCCTGGCTAACCGCCCGTACTTTAAAAGTATAATTACCGCCATCAAGGTTGGTGTAGGTGGCTTTTCTCGTAGCATTATCGGCATCAATCCAATCCTTATCAAAGCCTTCCAACATATACTGATGTTTTACTTTGTTGGGATTAAAGAAATTAAGTGCGGCAAACTCAATGGTAAATACGTTCTCACTATGTGTTAGTGTCAGTTGGCGGGTTGCCGAAATAGCTTTTGACAATACAACATGTCCGTTAACTTCCTCATTGGCTTTGATACTTTTATTATACAGAAAGAAATCAGTAAAAGTTAGTTTGGGCTTGTTGATATTGGCATGTATGGCTAACGGGTCGAAAATATTGAAACCATGCCCGCCGCCAAATATGAGTTCGCCCTTGCGGGTTTTGAGCCCTGCCTGGTCATTAAATTCCCGGCCTTGCAAACCATCCGTTTCATCAAAATTCTCAAACCTGAAAGCGTAAGGAGCCTTTTGGGCAATAAGCGTTACCCTGCTTAAACCATTAGCAGTACTAAACCACATTCTTCCTTTGCTATCTTCCAGTATTTGCAATATGGCATTATCTGGTAATCCGTTTCGCTTTGTTAACGATGTGAACTTGTTGGTTTCGGGGTTAAGTATGCTTAATCCGTAGCGCGTAGCTATCCAGATCAAGCCATGCCTGTCCTGGTTAATGCAGTTGATTGTATTACTGATTAAGCTGTTAGGATCATCTTTATTTATACTGTAATGAATAAACCTGCCTGTATTTTTTAAAATCACATCGATACCAAAGTATCCTCCAACCCAAATATTGCCTTTGCGGTCTTCAAACAGAGCAGAAACGTAAAGACACCTGATATCTGTTTGTTTAAAGGGAGGGGAAAATTTCTTTTTTTCTCTGTCAAATATCTGGAGCCCGGCTGCAAATGTCCCTATCCATAACTTATGCGATGAATCTTCGAAAATACTCATCACCCGGTTATCGGCAAGGCTCCCGGCTATCTTATCGTCATGTTTATAGTGGGTAAACGTTTTTCCGTCAAAGCAGTCCAGGCCGCCAAAATATGTCCCTATCCACAATTTTTGATCATGATCGATACATAAACTGACAATAATATCATTGCTGAGACTGTTTGCATTTTCTGGTTCATACTTATATTGCTTAAAACTGCCGGTTTCACGGTTAAAATAAATTAAGCCTCCCCCGTTTGTACCAATCCAAATGTTCCCATTTTTATCTTCAACAAACTTGTTAGCATCTTCGAAACCCAAACTTTTAGGGTCTGAAGCGAAGTGCCTGTATAATGGGAACCGGATAATATTTTTGTGATAATAACTTACACCTTCTTTAAAGGTGCCTGCCCACATAATACCCGAATCGTCTTTATAAAGGTTGATAACGCTGTTTTGACTTAATGATTTGGCATCATCTTCCCTGTTCAATAAATAGGTAAATGTGAAAGTTTTTTTATCTAACAAATTTATACCGCCATGGTCGGTTGCTATCCATATCAGGCCGTCATCGGCCTGGATAATGTTGCTGATGATATTAGATTTTAATTTGAGCCCCGAAGGTTCGTTAGCGATAGGCCTGAACGCCCTGCTTGATGGACTGTAATAATACGCGTTGGCGTAAAAACCGGGGGTGTAAAACCATAAATCGTTATCCTTATCAACAGTAATGGCGTAATATGCATCTTTACTATTAACAGCTTTATTAAAAATATCTGTGCGGTAGGAAATTTTATTTTGACTGATATCAAACTTTTCAACCATTCCGTTACGGTATACCAACCAAAGGTTGCCGGCAGCATCCTGAGTTATGTCTGAAATGAGATTCGAATATAATGATACGCTTGAACGGTCGTGATAATACCGACGGGTTGTTTTGTTGACTCCATTATACTTGTAAAGACCGGAATCCGGGCACAAAAGCCAAAACTCGCCCTTACCACCGTGAATTATTTTAGATACGTTAGGATATCCAGGAACCTTTAACGAGCTCGTCATTACCGACATATCACTGTCAAACTGTTCCGTTTCCGGATCATAAAAACAGTATCCTCCGCGGGTTGACACCCATAATTTTTTGCCAGGTCCTTCAAAAATACCGCTTACAAAATCATCATTAAGCGACTTTTTATTATTAGCGTCATGTTTGAATATTTTAAAACTATACCCATCATAACGGTTAAGGCCCGATGCAGTACCAAACCACATAAAACCTTCAGAATCTTTAAAAATGCAGTTAACCTGGTTGTGAGACAAGCCATTGCTTCTGTTGAGCTGCGAAAACTGGTATTTGCCATTTTGCGCAAAAGCAACACGAAACGTCAACAACAATATAAGCACGCTTAGTGATAATTTATATCTCATAGCTTAGGAGTATTCATAAAAATAATCAATAAAAGACAGTGTTTGGTAAATATCAAATTTTAATATGCAAAGCAAGCCTGTTAATGCCTGGTATTAATGCAAAGTTTTGAGATATTCCTTCTTTATATTGGTTGATTCAAACCTACAGTAAGCCGCCATCTAAAAACTTAATTAAAATGGACTTTTTGTTGTAAAAATCCGACTTTACTATATTTAAGATATTCATATGCATTTAGGGATATCAATGCAATTTGCATATTTGTGATTCAGATGATCAAAAGAAATTTAAAACATACTTTCTCACTCCTCAACGTTGACTATGTGAAGCTTAACTGTAAATGGAATTACAGGAATGTGATCAGTCCTTACTATCGCATTTATTATATAGATGATGGAGAAGGTGAAATATCAGATGCAGCCAGCTTGCTAAAACTTGAACCGGGTTATCTATACATAGTTCCAAGTTTCACGCTATGTAACTTAGGGTGCAGTGATTATCTGGGCCAGTATTTCGTTCAGTTTTTTGAGGATTCAATAGATGGAAGTTCGCTTTTCGCTAACCATAGGGTTATATTGAAAACAAGGGCCACCGAAATGGATATCAACCTTTTTAACAGACTTCTTGAAATTAACCCGGGTAGAGGAATTAACCGGTCAGACAATCCCAAGGTATATGAAAAAGATATCTACTATAAGGAATATCAGGAACTTAATAATCAACAAAACACTTCCGTGTACCTGGAAACCCAAGGTATCCTGATGATGTTAACCGCAAAATTCCTTAACCCACAATTATTTAAACATCCGGAACATAAATCTATACCCGTTAAAATTGCAGAAACCTTAAATTATATCCTTGTTAATTTACACATGGATCTAACTGTGAACCTGCTGGCTTCCCGGGCAAATCAAAATGTCGATTATTTTTCAAGGCAGTTTAAGCAGCACACAGGAACCAGGCCGTTGAATTATATAAATGAAAAACGAATTGAACGCGCACAATATCTGATGGCAACAAGCAGAATGGCTTACTCAGAGATCTGCACACAAACCGGGTTTGATAACCTTTCTTATTTTTCCAAAACTTTCAAAAAGCTAACTGGTATGTCGCCCAGCGAATATAAAAAACAGATGTACCAGGTTGGCTTCAATCATTAGTATTCATATGCTTATCATTGTCGCTTTTTTCACCAATAATGCTGCAACTTGAGGATAGCATGGTCTGAAACAGCCAATGATTTCATTTTTTACAATCCCATTCCCAAGTCTTCCTTCACTACGCATTCTGACATGGCGTAAACAAGCGCTTTATTTCCATTGCATGACAACTCTCAATAAATAAGCTATTTACAATCAAACCTGAAAGATAATTTGATTTAAGTAGCACCCAATCTTTTTATAAATCTTAACTTCAATCGTAATATTAACCGCCCAAAAAGTCGGTTTTGTATAAAAAAAAGTCCCATTAGTTCAACTATTTAAATATTATTTCAAAGAAATTTGATTGATGATCAATTGCTGACAAGCGTAACGTGAATTGCTCATCACCCAATTATAGATAATGACATATAGAAATTTACTTAAAAGCCTGGCTACTCGTTTGCATAGCTGCTCCAAATAGGTACTTTTTCAAAACTTCCAAACTCAATTATGAAAAGAAGAACATTAATAAAAGGCATGGCCACGGGGCTCTCATCTCTGTATCTGTCAAGAGTATTTGGTAGCAGTTTGCTGCAAACTAATTCAAACGCCGCAATTGCTTCGGGGCCTTTTAAACCCAGTTGGGATTCATTGACTCAGTATCAGGTGCCGGACTGGTTTCGCGATGCCAAGTTCGGGATGTGGGCGCATTGGGGCCCGCAGTGCCAGCCAGAACGTGGTGACTGGTATGCACGCGGTATGTACCAGGAAGGCAGCGACCAGTATAAATATCATGTTCAAAAATATGGGCATCCTTCCAAATTTGGTTTTAAAGACGTTATTAACGAATGGAAAGCCGAAAATTGGAACCCAGATGAATTGGTTGGCCTATATAAAAAAGCCGGCGCCAAATATTTTATGGCACTGGCCAATCACCATGATAATTTTGACCTTTATGACAGCAAATACCAAAGCTGGAACTCTACTAAACTTGGCCCTAAAAAAGACCTGATAGGCGGCTGGGCCAAAGCAGCTAAAGAGCATGGTTTGCCTTTTGGGGTAACCGTACACGCTTCCCACCCCTGGACCTGGTATGAGGCTGCCCAACGTGCGGATAAAACCGGCCCGTTGGCAGGTGTACCTTATGACGGCAAGCTTACCAAAGCTGATGGCGCAGGTAAATGGTGGAGTGGCTATGACCCACAGGAACTATATGCACAAAACCATCCTTTAAGTAAGGACAGCCTTGATGACAACAGTATGGGCAGCCATTGGGACTGGGGCAACGGCGCAAGCGCGCCCAGCAAAGCTTACTGTGATAAGTTTTTGAACCGCACCATTGAGCTGATAGATAAATACGGCCCAGAACTGATTTATTTTGATGATACAGCCTTGCCCCTATGGCCGGTAAGTGATGCCGGTTTAAAAATAGCAGCGCATATGTACAATACCAGCATTAAAAAGCACGGAAAGCTACAGGCCGCACTATTTGCTAAAGTATTGAATGAGCAGCAGCGTAAATGCATGATATGGGATATAGAACGTGGCCAAAGTAACCAGATAGAACCTTTACCATGGCAAACCGATACCTGTATTGGCGGCTGGCATTATGACCGGCGCATATTTAATAATAAGAGCTACAAAAGTGCCAAAACAGTGGTACATACCCTGGTTGATATTGTAAGTAAAAACGGTAACCTGCTTTTAAACGTTCCATTACGGGGAGACGGAAGTATCGATAGTGAAGAACGTGCAGTTGTTGAGGGAATAGGCGCCTGGATGCAGGTTAACAGCGAAGCAATTTATGGCACCCGCCCGTGGAAAGTGTTTGGAGAGGGCCCCGCAACAGATTCAGCGGCCCCAATTAGCGCGCAGGGCTTTAATGAAGGCAAAGGCAAACCATTCGGAGCCGAAGATATCCGGTTTACTGTAAAAGGCAAAACCCTTTATGCTACCATGCTGGGTTGGCCAACCGGGAATGAAGCCATTGTTAAAAAGTTAGCAAAAAATAATGAAACAGGCAATGTAAACAGTGTAAGCTTGCTCGGAAACGGCAAGTTGAGTTTTGAGCAGACTGAGGCCGGTCTTAAAGTAAAATTGCCTGAGCAGGCACCCGGTAAAGATGCGTTTGTTTTAAAAATAGAAGGAGCTGTTTAATTTATATGATGAACCTGAAAACTTGTTACACCCTGATCACTGCCGTTTCACTGGCAGTTCCTTCTTTGGCGCAAACTTTTAAGCTGGTATCGCCGGATAAAAAAAATGTTGTGGAAATAAACAACACCAGCAACCTGCAATATACAGTTTCCAGCAACGGTTTAACAGTCGTCCATTCTTCATCACTCGGCTTCGAGTTTAAAGATGAACCGGCTCTCGGAACCGGCATGGCCGTAACCAGCCATGTGGAGCATTCTGTTAATCAAACCTGGGCGCCAATAGTAAAAGCTAAACACAGCATTGTAACCGACCATTACAATGAACTGGAGTTATCACTGGTAGAAAAATCGGCACCAATGCGCCGCATGAACATATGGTTCAGGGCTTATAATGATGGTGTTGCATTTCGCTACCAGTTGTTCGGGGCTGATAAAATCGGCGACCGACAGATAGTAAAGGAGCTAACCACTTTTAACTTACCGGCAAAAGCAAAAACCTGGGTGGCAGACTATGGTAGTTATACCTCATCACAGGAAACCGAATTTCAACCGAAAAACCTAAACCATATCACAGAAAAAACAATTGCGGGCTTACCTTTGCTGGTAGAATTAGATCAGCATCATTATGCGGCTTTTACTGAAGCCAATATTGATAACTATCCGGGATTTTATATAGGATCCTCAAAAACTGACACCAGTGCTACCGACAAAATCAGCCTGATCACCAAGCTATCGCCCCTGCCCGGTGAAAATGAAAATGGTGTTAAAGCACGTTTCACTAATAACCTGCTTACGCCCTGGCGTGTAGTGATGCTGGCAGGTTCGCCTGGTAAACTGATTGAATCGGAACTGATACAAAACCTGAACCCACCTAACGTATTGAAAGATCCCAGCTGGATCAAACCAGGCATGAGCGCCTGGGATAACTGGTGGAGCGGAGACGTAAAAGTAGACATGCCGACCATCAAAAAGTATATAGACCTGGCATCGAAAGAGCGTTGGCCATACATGCTTATTGACTGGCAATGGTATGGGCCATTTAACAAACCAGAAGCAGATATTACCAAAGTGGCGCCGCAATTAAATATGCCTGAAATTTTAGCCTATGCCAAAGCCAAAAAGGTTAAATGCTGGCTTTGGCTATACAGCTCGGATGTTAACCGGAATGACAATTTTGAAAAAGCATTTCCGATTTACGAAAAATGGGGTATTGCGGGAATAAAAATTGATTTTATGGACCGCGATGATCAGCAAATGGTGAACTGGTACCGTCGTATCATCCAAACGGCTGCAAAATATCATTTGATGGTTGATTTCCATGGTGCTTTTAAACCCGACGGCATCGAGCGGACCTATCCCAACATGGTAACCAGGGAAGGAGTTTTGGGAGAAGAATATTCAAAATTTTCGACCAGGATAACAGCGGAGCATAATACCACACTCCCATTCACACGTATGCTGGCCGGGCCAATGGATTATACTCCCGGCGGATTCCTGAATGTAAAGAAAAGCGATTTCAGAAAGGGAAGCCCTACCCAGGTAATGAACAGCCGATGTGCCGAGCTGGCAAAATTCGTGATCTACGAAAGTCCGTTTATGGTTTATTGCGATGCGCCTGAAAACATTTTGGGCAAGCCCGGAGCCGATTTTTTAAACGATATACCAACCGTTTGGGATGATACAAAGGTACTCGGCGGTTACCCGGGCCAATATGTCGTTATTGCCAAAAGAAGCGGGAAAGACTGGTATATCGGCGCGATGACAAACGATTCTGAAAGAACTGTACAATTGAAAATGGACTTTTTACCGGCGGGTAACTACACGTTATCATCATGGGGCGATGTGTTATCATCTCCTCAAGACCTAACCCGATCTGAAAAAAAGATATCGGCTAATTCCGTGATCAACATCCATATGGATACAGCAGGCGGATGGGCAGCTAAAATAACTGCCAAATAATTAATTGAGAACCTTTAATCCGGCATACAAAAGTTTAATACAATGATCAGATCATGACAAAGAATAAAACTCTTTTCCCATTTATATTAATAACCAGCTTATTCTTTTTATGGGGCTTCGCGCATAACCTCGACCCGATATTGATACCTCACTTAAAAAAGTCATTTACGCTCACAACAGTTCAGGCTACATTGGTAGATTCCGCCGTATTTATAGCCTACTTCGTGATGGCTTTACCGGCAGGTTTCATCATGAAAAAATACGGCTACAAAACAGGTATTATCACAGGGCTGCTAATTTTCGCGTTTGGTTCCTATTTATTTATACCGGCAGCCAATACACAGCAGTACACATTTTTCCTTGTAGCTTTGTTTATCATTGCCTGCGGGTTAACCATTTTAGAAACTGCCGCCAATCCATATGCTTCTTCATTAGGAGATCCCGCAACTTCTACACAAAGGCTTAACTTTGCGCAATCATTTAACGGGCTGGCTGCCACCCTCGCGCCTATAATTGGCGGACATATTATACTGACAAAAGGTTATACTCCGGCACAATTAAGCGCAATGACAGAACAGGGCCGTAAACTGGCGCTGGCCGCCGAAGCTTCATCAGTAAAAACACCCTATTTTATATTAGGCAGTGTATTGGTGTTTATTGCCATACTTTTTGCGTTTACACGGCTGCCAAGGATCCAACAGCATGAAGGACATACAGCCAGCAAAAACATTTTCCATGCCTTGAAGCACCGTCATTTGGCCTGGGGTGTGGCTGCCCAATTCTTCTATGTTGGCGCGCAAGTTTGTGTATTTAGTTTGTTTATTCTTTATGCCACGAAATCTGCCGGACTTACGGAGGTGCAAACGACCTACTATCTTGGTTTGTGCGGCGCTGCATTCCTGATAGGCAGGTTTATTGGTACTTTCCTGATGAGGTATTACAGCTCGGCTGTTTTACTTGCAGTTTATGCGGGTATCAATATTTTGCTATCCGCAATCGCCATTTTTGGCCACGGCATGATCACGGTTTACACAGTAATTGGGATCTGTTTCTTCATGTCCATTATGTTTCCAACCATTTTCGCGTTGGGTATAAAAGATCTGAAGGCAGATACGGAATTTGGCAGCAGCCTGATCATTATGTCTATCGTTGGTGGTGCTGTGTTGCCAAGGGCATTCGGTTATATCAGCGATGTAACTGGCAATATTCAAAATGGTTATGTGGTACCGTTGGTATGCTTTGCGGTGGTGGCCCTTTTTGGATTAAAAGGACATCGTGTAAAAGTGGGGCCGGAAAATGTACCGGTTTCAACTATCCTTTAACAATTCTCCATTTTCAATATGCAAGAAATCAATCTGCCTAAAATAATTTTTGGAACCAGTGGATTAGGAAATTTATATGTAGCACTTCCAGATGATGTTAAATGTGCTATTGTTGCCGAATGTATCAGGCATTCTCCTAAACCGGCTGTATTTGACTCAGCCGGGAAATACGGCGCGGGGCTCGCGCTCGAATCATTGGGAAAGGCTTTGGCAATACTAAATGTCTACCCATCGGAGGTACTGATCAGTAATAAATTGGGCTGGCTGCGTACGGAGTTAAAAAGCCCCGAACCTACTTTTGAACCGGGTGTTTGGCGCGACCTGAAATATGACGCCGTTCAGCGAATAAGTTATGAAGGCATCCTGGAATGTTATGAACAGGGAAATGAGTTGCTGGGCAATTATCGTGCACAACTGGTATCGGTACATGACCCCGATGAATACCTTAATGCAGCAAAAGATAAACAGGAACAAGCACAACGTTACCGGGACATATTGGAAGCCTACCGTGCGCTGAATGAATTGAAACTGAATGGCAAAGTAAAAGGTATTGGTGTAGGTTCGAAAGACTGGCGGATCATCAAAAAGATAACGCAGGATGTAAAATTGGATTGGGTAATGATCGCCAATAGCATGACAATTCATAGCCATCCGCCAGAATTAATTGAATTTATGCAGGAGCTTGAAAAGCAAGGAACTTTGATCATTAATTCCGCCGTTTTTAATGGCGGCTTTTTAACCGGGTCTGATTATTATAACTATCGGTTAACTGATCCGGTAAAAGACAAACATTTACATTGTTGGCGAGAGTTGTTTTATCGCTTATGTGCAGATTATAAAATAAAACCGGCGGATGCCTGCGTGGCTTTTGGGTTAAACGGTCCGGGCGTTAAAAGTATCGCCCTGAATACCACAAATCCCGACAGGGTTTCACAAAATGTTTCGCTGGCTTCATTAAAGATCCCAATACAATTTTGGAAAGAAATGAAAGAATATGGCTTAGTTGACGAATCATACGCTTCCGCTTATCTGTAAAAATTAAATATCACTATGAAACGATACTGTTTGGCCCTCGATTTAAAGGATGATCCGCAATTGATAGCGGAATACGAACATTGGCATAAGGCTGAAAATAGCTGGCCGGAAATACGCAAAAGCATACTAGACGCGGAAATTCTTGATATGCAGATCTATCGCACTGGAAACCGGCTGTTTATGATCATGGAAACGAGTGACCATTTTGAGTCAAAGAAAAAAGAAGAAATGGACGCGCTAAATCCTAAAGTACAGGAATGGGAGCAACTCATGTGGCTATTTCAACAACCCCTCCCCTGGGCAAAAGAAGGAGAAAAATGGGTGATCATGAAACAGATTTTTAAACTTTAAGAACGGGTGATATACAGATAATATTGCGAAGAAACAGGGCTGAACGATTCATTGCGCAACGCTCAATCACAAACATAAGATACTGATTTGGAATAAATTAAAAGCATAACGCCACTCCAGATTCCGGGCATACAACGGGAAAGACGCAAATCATAGCGGTCTTTCCCGTTTTCAGCTATTGGGTTACTTAGTGTTTATGACTTTCGGCTCAGGACTAAACACCAATTTATCAACGGCAACACATCAGTAATTTATCTTCACTTCGCCGTCTATTACCTCAAAAGGAATCCACAGATAACCAGATTTTTCCAGGTCAAGTTTGTTCCACAGATCTCCCATGAAGATAAAATTTGAAGGTTTTCCGCTTACCGGCAAAACATAATTTCCCTGGGCAAAGAATGTTTGTTCTGCATTAGCACCGCTGCAGGGGTTGCCTACCTCCTTCCATGGCCCCATGATACTATCCGCAGTTGCATAAGATGCTGCGTTGGGGCTCCAACCAGAGCACCCCGAAGTGATCAGGAAATATTTGCCGTTATTTTTGAAAAGTGCCGGGCTTTCGCGGTTTCTGTCGATCAGAATCCGGGTATAATGTTCCGTTGGCTTCAAATAATCATCTGTCAGCAGGCAAACATGCATAGTGTTGTTATCTTCGGATGAATAAACAACGTAGGCTTTGCCATCAGTATCCTTAAAAAGTGTCATATCCCTAAGCATTTGATTGTTTGGTTTGATACTGCCCAGGTATGTGTATGGCCCCTCGGGCGAATCGCTTATGGCAATACCGGCCTTTGAATCCTGGTAATCATTTCTGTCATTATGGAACCACATCACAAATTTTTTGGTTTTCTCGTTATAAAGCACCTTAGGCCGTTCAATTACCCTACCGGTATCTAAATCGTTGGACTGGTCACCTGTCACAGATCTTAATGCAGTTCCCAGATTTTTCCAATGTTTCAGATCTGTCGACGAATAACATGATACCCCGCCTGCAGGAACCCGGTAATCTTCCCAGCTTTGCCCGGGGACCAGCCAGGTTTTGCCTTTTTTAATTTCGCCAAACAGGTAATATACCTCATTATAATAAAGTACCCCTGCCCCATGAGCATTAATCTGATTTCCATCAGTGTCTTTAAAGTCTCCGCCCGAAATCATGTTTTGCGACTGTGCCTGGTTATTGAAAAATATGAATAAGATCAGGATCAGTACCGTATACTTCATATATTTTGTTTTCTATTTAACAGATCGGATAGAGTTTAAAAATAGGTAAAAAAAGGATGGTTGCTCTACACTCAACCATCCTTTCACTTTGTGCCTCACCATAAAAAGTGATTGTGATCACTTTTTATGGTGAGGCACATCATATTGAAGACTAAATCCATTCGTGATCTTTGTCATTAAACAAGGAAACGCTGATGGAGAATGCCGCGCTGCTAAAAGCAATTATTGAAAATGCCATAGACGGCATTATTACCATAAACAGCCACGGAATTATCGAATCTATCAATCCGGCAGCATGTAATCTGTTTCAATACAGTCCCGGCGAAGTAATTGGTAAAAATGTATCTGTTTTAATGCCCCCGCCCGATAAGGAGCTGCACGATGGTTATATAAACCGTTATCAAAATACAGGCAAGCCGCACATTATAGGTTTTGGCCGCGAAGTTAAGGGGTTAAAAAAAGATGGCTCCGTATTCCCTTTCCGTCTGGGGGTAAGTGAAGTGCAGTTTTCAGGCCGAAAAATCTATACCGGTTTTATCCATGACCTCACACGTGAAAAGGAGGCAGAAGAAAGATTAAAGGAGTACGCCCTCCATTTAGAAGAGCTGGTGGAAGAGCGTACAATTTCTTTAAAGCATTCGGTAAGCGAATTGCTGCAGGCTAAAGAAGAGGTCAGCCTGTCATTAGAGAAAGAAAAAGAACTTGGCCAGATGAAAAGCCGTTTTGTATCAATGGCCTCGCACGAGTTCAGGACCCCGCTGAGCAGTATCCAATTGTCGGCCATCCTTGTTGAAAAATATGCGCAGGAGTTTAGCAATCCTAACATCAGCAAACACATCGCCAAAATAAAAACGTCGGTAGGTAACCTTACGGGTATCCTGAATGATTTTCTCTCGCTCGAAAAACTCGAAGCCGGTAAGGTTGAGCCCGTATTTACCGAATTTAACCTGGTAAAATTTGGCGAGGAAATAACAGAAGAAATGCAATTGGTAGCCAAACAAAACCAAAATATCATTTATCAGCATACAGGTACTACCAGTGTTTTTAGATTGGATCCCGCACTATTAAAAAACTGCATCATTAACCTGATCAGCAACGCCATCAAATACTCGGGCGAAAATACCTTTATTGAATTTAACACGGAGGTAGCCAGCGATCAGTTGGTTGTTGTGGTTAAGGACAATGGTATAGGCATCCCTGAAAATGACCAGAAACACTTGTTTGAAGCGTTTTTCAGGGCACATAATACCGGCAATATATCAGGTACCGGTCTCGGCCTTAATATAGTGGCGCGCTACGTTGGCCTGATCAACGGCACGGTGCAATTTGAAAGCAAAGTTAATTACGGAACATCATTCACGCTCACATTTTCGCAATCATGAAAAAAAGTATCCTCATTATTGAAGACAATACCGATATAAGAGAAAGCACCGCCGAAATACTGGAGCTTTCCGGCTACCTGGTATTACAGGCCGGTAACGGCAAAATTGGTGTGGACTTAGCTATAAAGCATAAACCCGACCTTATTTTGTGCGATATCATGATGCCCGAGCTTGACGGGTATGGCGTATTATTCATGCTCAGCAAATCGCCCGAAACGGATAACATACCCTTTATATTTTTAACCGCGAAAGCCGAACGGGTTGACTTTAGAAAAGGCATGGAAATGGGTGCCGACGATTATCTTACCAAACCTTTTGACGATATAGAATTGCTTAATGCCATTGATAGCAGGTTGAGCAAAAAAGAAAAACAACAGGCATTTTTTAGCAGGTCGCTGCAAAAAATAGAGCACCTGGCCATCAACTCGCGCAACGGAGCAGCCGAATTAAACGCACTGATAGCCAGTAGAAAAATAAGGCAGATAAGAAAAAAACAAGTATTATTTTATGACGGGGATAGCCCGCAGGGAATTTACCTGGTGATGGAAGGCAGCATAAAAACATTTAAACTGGCCGAAGACGGCAGGGAACTGATGACCGGCTTATACAAAGCCGACGACTACCTTGGCGTACATGCCCTGCTGCTTGATGATGCTTATGGCGAAACTGCCGAAGCAACCGAAGACGCGGCCATATGCCTGCTGCCGAAAGATACCGTTTTAACCATGCTTGACCGATATCCTGACGTTGGCCGGCAATTTTTGAAAATACTGTCAAACAATATCAAAGAAAAGGAAGAACAGCTTATCGAACTGGCTTACCATTCGGTAAGGAAACGGCTGGCACAGGTATTAGTAAGACTGAACAAGCAAAACGGCGAAAAACAGGAATTTAAAATATCAAGGGAAGAAATGGCATCAATGGCCGGTATGGCTACCGAAACGGTAAGCCGTACGCTTTCTGATTTTAAAGAGGAAGGCCTGATAGAAAAGAAAGGTGCAACCATCAATATAACAGACCTTAACAAGCTGGTAAAAATGAGAAACTGACAAAGGTCATTTTTTTCACTGACCGCACTCATGGTTTTGCCGGTGCCATCCGGGTAGTTTTGTTTAATATAAATGTGCACAGATGAAAGTTGTAGCTTACAGTATCAAGGCGTTCGAAAAGGAATTTTTGGCCAGAGCGAACCAAAAAAAACATGATATTACCCTTATCTCTAACCCATTAAATTCTGAAACGGCGGTTTATGCCGAGGGTAAGGAAGCGGTAGTTGTTTTTACTAATGACGATGTATCTGCCTATGTTATCAACCAACTGGCCGATCTCGGCGTTAAATATATCGCTACCCGGTCGGTTGGTACAGATCATATAGATAAGGAAACAGCAGCTTTGCGCAACATAAAACTGGCCAATGTACCTGAATACTCGCCGCAGGCTATTGCCGAACATACCGTTGCCATGGCACTTGCCCTGAACAGGCATTTAACCGAATCAAACGCCCATAGCCACCTGTTCGATTTCAGGCTGAATGGCCTCATGGGGTTTAATTTATCAGGCAAAACAGTTGGCATTATTGGCCTGGGACATACCGGGCAGGCGGTTGCTGCTATCTTTAATGGCTTTGGCTGTCGTGTTATTGGCTACGATCCGATTGTCAAATCAAACTTGCCAGGAGTTGAACAAGTGCCTATGAATGATCTGCTTACTACCGCCGATATCATTTCATTACATGCCCCCCTCAGCCCCGAAAACTATCATATGATCAATAATGACACCCTTACTTTGATGAAAGATGGAGTCATGCTCCTGAATACTTCTCGAGGAGGATTAATTGATACTGAAGCGGCATTACAAGCCCTTGAAGCCGGTAAAATAGGTTATTTAGGACTGGATGTTTATGAAAAAGAAAAAGGCCTTTTTTTTGAGCAGCATCAACATGATACCGATAAAGACCCTTTGCTGGAAAAACTGATGACCTTTAAAAATGTACTCATCACCCCCCATCAGGCTTTTTTAACCAGTGAGGCATTAGAGCAGATAGCTAATCAAACCATAAAAAACCTTGATCAATGGCAGGCTAAAAAGTGCGTCGGAAATGCGTGTGTGTGTTCAAAAAACTGCAAAGCGACCGGTGAGCTATCAACGGTCAATACTACCAAAACTTAATATTTATGAAAATCCCTCAGCATCTTATTGATAAATACAACATTGCTGCTCCCCGCTATACCAGTTACCCTACCGTACCATATTGGAACACTGATAACTTCGACAAAGAGGAATGGCGAAAATCAGTATCGCTTTCTTTTAAGGAGAGTAACGATCGTGACGGGATTAGCCTGTATATTCACCTGCCATTTTGCGAAAGTCTGTGTACCTATTGCGGTTGTAACACCCGCATCACCAAAAACCACCGGGTAGAAGAGCCATACATTAAAGCTGTTTTAATGGAGTGGGCCATGTACATCAATACCTTTGAAAGCAGACCCGTTATCAGGGAAATACACCTTGGCGGCGGCACACCTACATTTTTTAAACCCGAACACCTGGCCATACTGATCAATGGTATATTAAATTCATCAACTATCCATCCCCGGGCCGAGTTTAGTTTTGAGGCGCACCCCGCTAACACAACTGTTGATCATTTACAGGTTTTATACAATCTTGGTTTCAGGAGGATAAGCCTCGGCATTCAGGATTTTGATCCCAGGGTTCAGTTTATCATTAACCGGATCCAGAGTTTTGAACTGGTAAAACTGGTTACCCAGCAGGCACGACGGATCGGGTACACATCCGTTAACTTCGATCTGATATACGGCCTCCCGCTTCAAACCATCAACGGGCTAAAAGATACCATTGCCCAAGTGGCGAAATTAATGCCCGATAGGATCGCTTTTTACAGTTATGCCCATGTACCGTGGATAAAACCCGGTCAGCGCCGTTTTACCGAAAACGACCTGCCAGATGCTAATGATAAAAGGGCTTTGTATGAATGCGGACGCGAATTATTTACAGCGTTGGGCTATCATGAAATTGGTATGGACCATTTCGCCTTGCCCACGGATAGTCTTTACTTAGCCGAACAAAATGGTACGCTGCACCGTAATTTCATGGGTTACACCCATCAATATACCCAATTAATGATTGGTTTGGGTGTATCCTCCATAAGCGATAGCTGGTATGCCTTTGCCCAAAATGTAAAAAAAGTAGAGGAATACCTGCAATTAGTTAATGCCGGCCAGCTGCCGGTATTTAAAGGACATATGCTTACAACCGATGATCTGAGCATTCGCAGGCATATTTTAAATATCATGTGTAACGGCAAAACTTGTTGGAACCATAATGAAACAAGTGAAGCTTTTTTAAAGGGGCTGGAACGTATGCGCCAATTTGAGCAGGACGGGCTCGTTGAGCTAAATTCATGGTGCATTACAGTTACCCCCATGGGTAAACGCTTTTTACGCAATATATGTATGGCGCTTGATGCCCGCCTATGGGCCGATAAGCCTACTACGCAGTTATTCAGTATGACTGGATAGGGCTTTGACAACACCAACTATCAGTTAAACAAAGAAACCGGGATCGATTCCCGGTTTCTTTGTTTTAGATATTTAGTAATTGCAGTTTCTCTTCTGATAAGAGCAGGTCTTTCAGCATCCGCTCCAGGTAATCCTGGGTTTGGTTGCTTATTTGCGGTATTAATTCTTTATAGTATGTGATACCCTGCTGTAATTGGTCTTTAAATTTGAGCAGGTATTTTCCTTTCTTTTCGTTGAGGTTTGCTACATAGCCCGAAATGTCCTTTTTAAGGTAATCGATATAAAGGTTTAACTCATTGATAAACATATTAGGGCGGGTTGTTGCCTCAAGCAAGTTGATATGCCCATAGATATGGCCAACCATATCATCAAGCGTATAAACCCCTGAAAAGAAGGCGATATTTGGCCCGGGACAAATGGTTACTGCCTTGTTTTCCCGGGCTTTCAGGATATCGTTTTTGATATATGCAGATGCACAGAGCCCTTCGCATAAGCAAACCTTTTCGGTAACAGCATCTATTTGCTTTTGAATTTCAGCTGCCGGAAGCTCACTGTGTTTTAGCTGCTTTATTTTCAAATGTTGGTACTCACGTGATGCTGTGCAAATGGGATGTTCGGTAAACTCGGTATTTGATACCAAATATTTTTTATTGCAGGGACTGCCCGGCCTGCCATTTGCTATTCTGCTAAGTCTTTGCTCTTCGCCCGAGCTTTTGCTGAAGTTATTGAACAGGATACCCAGCGGCGACGACGAGCTTACATAAAAATCATCATGGCCGGCGCCTGCCAATTGTTGCAGCGTATGTTCATCAACATTGGTGGCTTCGGGTACCAGCAGGAACGGGCTGCCCCAACCGGTAGCATCCATTTGATAATGCTCCCGCAAAAAAACATCTTCCTGCATAGTGCCTATCCCACCTTGTACGCTGATCTTTTGCGCCGGGTTGGTCTCTGTAAAACCCCTTTCGGCAAGTGCCGGTTGATAAAGGGCAAGCAGTTCGTGCATCATGTGTTCCCGTTTCAGTTTAAACTCGTCCAGGATCGGCCCAAGCAGCAGGCCATCAGTAGCAAAAGCATGCCCGCCACAATTCAGGCCCGATTCAATTCTGAATTCTGATACCCACAGCCCCTTTTTTGCTAAAAACTTTGCCTGGATCAGCGCCGAACGAAAATCGCTTACCTTTAAAACAATCCGTTTACGGGGCTCGTTATTGCCATCAGGGTAAAAACACTTAAAAGTTTCCAGGTAGCTGTACAGCCTCGGGTTCATCCCCGCCGAAAGCACCACTGATGACTCCAGGTCGCTCTCAGCAAAGCCTTTCAAAGCAGCAAGCGCGTCGGTATGGGTATCGCCAGTATAATTGCCGTCTGCGTCAAAGTTCATTTTATCAACTTTGGCCATGATATTTACATCAATAGCGCCTTTGTTCATTCTGGCTCGCAAAAGATCTTGAAAGATCTGTTTACGTTCCCCCTCAGGATACTCGTTCATCAGTTCGTAACCCTGCTTTAAAGGCGAAGCCTCCGGTAGCAGGTTAAAGTAACGGTCGATGTCCATTCCCTGGTGAAATGGCATTTGTTTAAGTTCTTCAAACTGCTTGTTTACCAGCTCGTTTAATAAATTAAGATAGGCCGTAACCCGTTTTGAACGGCTGTCAGGTCCGCTTTTTAAAATAGGCGTAAATGGCAAACCATTTTGAGTTGAGTGATACTGCCGCATACGCTCAACGAGTTCATCATCAACAATTGAAACAACGGACGAGATACCGTACCGGGCCACCTTTAGCGGTGTATCAACAGAGTATCCCAAACCTAAAACAGGTATATGAAAGCTGTGCATATAATTAATTTAATATTATGTATTTAGAATAAACCAGGAGGCTCATCAATGTACCTCCGGTGTTACTTACAAATAACAGTTCCGCTGGCCGATGGCGGACTCAGATAAGGAATATCAAGCGCGAGCCCACGTAATAAAAACCAAGCGCCAAGGCATAGCATAAAATAGGGAACCACCCTGTTCATCTTTCTTCGGACGCCCTGGTTAACAAATCCACTGCCAACAGTGACCGCCAGCATTAAAGGCAGGGTACCCAAACCAAACCAAACCATATATTGCACGGAAGCACCCACTGATGAAGTGTTTACCGCACCGATAAGCGCCAGGTAAACAAAACCGCAGGGTAAAAAGCCATTCAGCAAGCCTATGGCTAAATGGCCGGCCCGATGCTGTAACGCATAAGTAAGCAACGCATTAAAAGGCTTCAGCAGCCAGTTACCAGTACTTTTGTTACTAATTTTCAACTTCCACAATCTTGAACCGGCCGCCAGCAGGATCAGTATCCCGCTAATGATGCTTACCCCCTGCTGCAAACCTGAAAGCCATAATTGCTTACCGATGAGCCCGGTTATTAACCCGAGGGTTGCGTAACTTATAGTACGCCCAAGGTTATATACCAACTTATCCCACAACAGCAGCCAAAAGCTACTGTGGTTAACTGGGATAGCGAAGGCGAGCGGGCCGCACATTCCTATACAGTGAACACTGCCAAACAAGCCTATAAAAAAAGCGATTTGACCGGTGCTCATGGTATAAATATTTCTTTGGTGTACAGGTATTTTTTGCCATTGTTTTCCCAATTAAAAACAAGCTGCCACCTACCTGACTTTACATCAGTTAGAGGAATATTAACATTACCCGTCAGGCTGCTCTCCAGATTAACATGCCTGTCCATTTTGCCGTTGTCCGGGCGCTTCAAATCTGCTGTTCCCTTTACAGTACCCCCAAACTTTACTAAAAGGATATTGTTGCTGATGCTAATTGATGGCTGTGCTTTATCGTTAAGTACTTGCTTCTCTTTATCATAATCGGCATTAAAGGCAAGCCCTTTTTCGTAATAATGCGGATCGACATCGTCGGGCTGCCTGAACATGGCAACGCCCATGGCTACAATGTAACTCATAAAAGCCAGCATGCCTATTACTATTCCTTTTCCCCAGTTCATATGCTTAATCATTTGTTGGTGCTATAAAATTGGTTTTTACAGATTGAACCACCTTACCGCCAAGCAACAGGTTCAGTTTAATGGTAGTTTTGGCGGCATGTACTTTTGATGCAGGGAGCATGACAAAAAACACCGTTTTAGCCGATCCTCCCTTGGCAACCGGTCCGGGCGCCTGGATATAACTGATCTTAACAGCCGGATCATCCGCCGCTATCCCGATCACTTTATCCTGATTGGTTTTATTAATGATTTCGGCATTATAAATATTACTGATGTAGCCGCCCGGCTGTTGCTGATAAAGCATTCCCGCACTGCGCATAACGGTGATATCCATATCGCTCCGGCTGAAAATAAAATAACCAAGTACAGCTACCAGCACGGTTATTACCGCGGTATATCCCATCATGCGCCCGGTAAACGCGGGTTTTTCTTTCAGCCTGATCATATTTTCGGAGAAGTAGCCAATCAGGTTACGGGGTTTTCCTATCTTGTCCATTACCTGGTCACAGGCGTCTATGCAGGCGGTACAGTTGATACATTCAATTTGAGTTCCTTTACGAATATCAATACCTGTAGGACAAACAGCAACGCACAGGCTGCAATCAACACAATCGCCTTTCAGGTTAAAGGGGTCCGCGTTACGGCTTAACTTGCCCCGTGGTTCACCACGCACATCGTCATAAGCTACTACTAAAGTGTGCTCATCAATCAATACACTTTGTAAACGCCCGTAAGGGCATATCAATGTGCAAACCAGTTCACGTACCTGGCTGTAAATCAAATAAAATACAATGGTGAATATCCAAATACTGATAAAACCAACCCAGTGGGCTGTAACAGGCTCAACAATAATTTTAACAAGGCTTTCGCTGCCGATGATATAAGCCAGGAAAGTATTGGCGATCAGAAAGGATACCAATACAAACAAAGCATGCTTGGCCGTTTTTTTGATGATTTTTTTCCGTGTCCAGGCGCCCGCGTCAAGCTTTTTTCGCTTATTGGCATCCCCTTCTATCCAAATCTCTATCTTTCTGAAAACCATTTCCATAAATATGGTTTGCGGGCAGATCCAACCGCAGAAAATACGGCCGAAAGCAATAGTAAATATTACCACGCAAACCAAAAAAACAAGCGAAGCAAGCATGAACAGAAAAATATCCTGCGGCCAAAACACCTGCCCCAGCAGTACAAATTGCCGGTCTATCACATTGAGCAGCAACAACGGCTGGCCATTGATTCGTAAAAACGGCCCGGCAAAAAAGAAAATGAGATAAAAATAGCTTAACCAGCTTCTCCATTTATAAAACCTGCCTTTACGTACCAGCGGATACATCCACTGCCTTTTCCCGTTTTCTTTTGCCGCCAGTAAACCGTCCATAATCGTTATAATTTTGCTATCGTTTTGCCTTTTGCCGCAACGTCATCTGCATCTTTTTCGCCCTGCGGTTCTTTAGGATTAGCCGGATTGCTGCCATGCAATGATTTTATATAGTTTGCCACATCCGAGATTTGCTTGGGCGATAACTGTTTCTCCCAATTGGGCATCCCTTTGGCCTGTACGCCGTATTTTATGGTTTTAAATACATCATTGATCTTACCGCCGTGCAGCCAGTAATCATCGGTAAGGTTGGGGCCAACTACCCCTTGCGCGTGATCGCCATGACAAGGAACGCAGCTTTGTTTAAAAACCGCCTGCCCTGAAGCCAGTACAGCCTGATCGGTAACGAGTTTAACTGTGGTTTCGTCAACCCGGTTAGCGGCCTTGCTCAGGTATTCTTTTTTGGCAATGTCTGCCTGGGCCATCTCCGTTTTATATTCATCATATTGCAACTGCCCAACACCAAATACATGATAAATGAGTATGTAACCAATTGCAAAAATAATGGTGATATAAAACAGGTAGCTGAACCAGCCTGGAATAGGATTATTAAGCTCCTGAATACCGTCATAATCATGTGCTATGATCAGCTCCTTTTCTTCAGACATCGGTCTTAGCGACAGTAATTTGTTCCAAACCTCCGTTTTAGGCTTTTTAACTTTTTTGGCGGGTTTCATCTCCGCTATGATCTGCTCTTCTGTATACCCCTGCGCCCGGAGCGTTATTTTTGTCAATACCCTAAGCGCCCTGAGCAACACCAGCATGGCTACAATAAACAATGCCAGCATGGCTATAATTGCTCCATACCCTATCTCGTTCATCAAATCGCCCGGTATCAGGCTGTCATCGGCGGCCATTGCCGGATGTAACGGTATCATCAATACAAGTAAAATTAACAGGCGGCGGTATTTCATAAGTTGTAAGAATTAAAGGATTCACCATGACTATCCTTCAAAGGCAGATTACGCATATGATCTACATGCTGTTTCCTGAGCCTGAAAAGCAGGATAGCTACTACAATAAAAAATACGAGGAAGATCCCCAGAGAAAATAACAGGTAACCCTGGGCACCCGAAATGTGTTCTGTAAATTGCTTAAACATTGCTTTTGTTATTTAGCGGCGGTTTTGCGTGCTTTGATATCGGTACCCAAACGTTGCAGGTAAGCTATCAAGGCTACTATTTCTTTATTGTTTTTAACCTTTATATGATCGTTATACAGGTTATCGGCAATTTCTTTTTCCTGTTTACTAAGATCGTTGTTGGCTATTTTTTCATATCCTTCGGGATATGGGACGCCCAGTGCGCGCATGGCCTTTATTTTGGCGGCTGTGGTAGCCGTATCAAGATTTTGGGTTAACAGCCAATCATAATTTGGCATAATACTCCCAGGCGACATGAGGCGTGGGTCCATCAGGTGGTTATAGTGCCAGGCATTGCCGTATTTGCCGCCCTCGCGCGCCAGGTCGGGCCCGGTACGTTTTGATCCCCATAAAAACGGGTGATCATAAACAAATTCGCCAGCCTTGCTGTATTCGCCATAGCGCTCGGTTTCTGAGCGGAAAGGCCTTACAGTTTGTGAGTGGCAGTTTGAGCAGCCCTCTCTGATATAAAGGTCACGTCCCTGCAACTCAAGTGGAGTATAAGGTTTTACCGCTGCTATAGTTGGGATATTTGATGATATAGTCAGCGTTGGCATCAACTCAATAAAAGTACCTACCAGTATAACCAGCAATGCGGCTATCATCATTTGTATTGGGCGGCGTTCCAATACCCGGTGCCATGTTTCTTCATGCCCGGTTTTGCTTAAAGTCGGCAGCGGCATAGCCTGGGCAGGCTCATTTGCAACGAGTTTGCCCTGCAGCGCGGTGCGGCAAAGGTTATAAGCCATTACAATAACACCCAGCAGGTATAATCCACCGCCTACAGAACGCATAACGTGCATAGGCAATATGCGCATGGTGGTTTCCAAAAATGCCGGATATTTCAGAATTCCTTCGGGTGTAAACTCTTTAAGCATTAAACCCTGGGTAAAACCGGCCCAATACATTGGTACGGCGTAAAACAGGATCCCGAGCGTGCCTATCCAAAAATGGAACGAGGCCATCTTTTTTGAATATAACTGCGTTTTATAAATACGCGGAATAAGCCAGTAAAGGATGGCAAAGGTTAAAAAGCCGTTCCAGCCCAAAGCGCCAACGTGTACGTGAGCAATTATCCAATCGGTAAAGTGGCCTATGGCGTTCACCTGTTTCAATGAAAGCATAGGGCCTTCAAAAGTGGCCATACCATAAGCAGTTAAGCCAACTACCATAAACTTCAGGATCACGTCGTCACGAACTTTATCCCAGGCACCTCGCAGGGTGAGCAAGCCATTGATCATGCCGCCCCAGCTTGGTGCTAACAGCATAATAGAAAAGGCAACACCTAATGACTGCGCCCAACCGGGCAGCGTGGTATACAATAAATGGTGCGGGCCGGCCCAGATATAGATAAAAATGAGCGCCCAAAAGTGCAGAATACTTAACTTATATGAATAGATAGGTCTGTTGGCCATTTTGGGCAAAAAGTAATACATCATGCCCAGGTATGGTGTGGTCAGGAAAAATGCCACCGCATTGTGGCCATACCACCATTGTACCAGTGCATCCTGTACGCCTGCATATACCATGTAGCTTTTAAAGGCTGATACCGGCAGTTCAAATGAATTTACAATATGCAATACGGCTATGGTGACAAACGTGGCTATGTAAAACCATATGGCCACATATAAATGTCGCTCGCGGCGTTTAAATATGGTTCCAAACATATTAATGCCGAACACAACCCAGATAAGGGTAATGGCAATATCTATCGGCCATTCAAGTTCGGCATATTCATGCGAGGTGGTTAAACCTAAGGGCAACGTAATAACAGCCGAAACAATAATAAGCTGCCAGCCCCAAAAGTGAATTTGACTAAGGGCATCGCTAAACATCCGCGCTTTTAACAGCCGTTGTAATGAATAGTAAACACCCATAAAAATAGCGTTACCCACAAAAGCGAAGATCACCGCGTTGGTGTGTAAGGGCCTGATGCGGCCAAATGTAGTGTACTGGTTGCCCATGTTCATCCCCGGGCTATACAATTGTATAGCTACGATGAGGCCTACGGTCATCCCAATTATACCCCAGATCACCGTGGCGATACCAAAATTACGGACGATCTTGTTGTCATAGTAAAAATTTTCGGGCTGCATATGATATTAAATAATTTGATGGTGTAAAAGTATTGAGGGGCTGCCGCCGACAGAATGATTACGGTTTGCCCGAATAATGATATTGGTCATTTTTTATCTTTATCAGTTGGTTCATCATCCAGCAGGATCCTCACCGATGGGGTATAGAGATCATCATGCTGGCCGTTACGTTGCGCCCAAAAAAAAGCGCCTAAAAACACGAGTGCAAGCAGTACGCTGCAGCCGATCAGGAAATAAATAATGTTCATGATAATTTTCTTTTTTTAGCGGCCAGGTGTGTTGCTATGCTGGTGAACGAAATGATGGTTGCAGTACTTAAAGGCATCAATATGGCCGCAATAAGCGGTGAAAGCCTGCCGCTTACTGCATAGCTTAATCCTATTAGGTTATAGCAAAGCGATATAAAAAACGAGATGTGGATAATGGTAATACTATCCCTTGAGAATTTAAGAAATGCAGGCAGCAACCTGAGCGAACGCCCATCCAAAATAGCATCGCTGCCGGGCGAAAAATTGTTAACGTTATCCGTAATAGCTATCCCCAAATCACTTTGTTTTAAAGCACCCGAATCATTCAAGCCATCACCTATCATCATTACCTTTTTACCGGCCAGCTGTAAAGCCTTTATAAAATCAAGCTTTTGCTGGGGCGATTGGTTAAACAGCATATATCCTTCCCCCTTAAAATAAGGCAGTAAATTTTTCCGCTCCCGGTCCTGGTCGCCCGATAACAGGTAAATTTTATAATCCGCAGCCAGCCGCGCAATATCTTCAAGCCCTTCACGATACTTGTTAGCAAAGCTGAAATAACCGGCGTATCGCCCGTTAATCATCAGGTGCACTTCGGTTGATTTTGCTATATCTACTCCTCCCGTTAAAAACGACTGGCTGCCGATTTGAACATTATGCCCATCAACCCAGGCAGTAATACCTTTTCCGGCTATTTCCCGGTAATTACTTACCCGAAGTTTTTCTGCCCCCTGGAGGTAATCGCAAATCTGAACGCTTAAGGGATGGGCCGAATTACTGCAAATGCTGTATATGAGTTGTTCCTCGTAACTGCTTAGCTGCGCATTGTTGCTTACACCGTTTTCGCCGCCAATAGTAATGGTGCCGGTTTTATCTAAAACGATGGTATTGATACGGGCCAGTTGTTCAACAACGGCGGTGTTTTTGAGGTAGAAAAAATTACGATCAAAGATACTGAGTGCCGCCGACATAGTGAACGGAGTACTTAAGGCCAGTGCACAGGGGCAGGCTACAATCAACACAGCTGTAAATGCCGAAAAGGCACGGTAAACATCGACCGGCAGCCAGAAAACTAATGAACCCAATGCAATCACCAGTAAAACAATGCTGAAATACTTACTTACCTTTTGGTTAAAGGTTTGCATCCGGTTGTCCTGGCTACGGCTGAAAGCTTCATTGTTCCACAATTGGGTAAGGTAGCTTTGTGATACAGGTTTAATCACCTCCAGCTCAATGGCTTCGCCTATTTGCCGGCCGCCGGCATAAACCACTTCACCCCAAACCTTTGTCACGGGCACCGATTCGCCGGTAACAAAACTAAAATCAATCCGTGCATCGCCATTCAGCAATATGGCATCGGCGGGTATGATCTCATTACTGCGAATGCGGATCCGCTGACCTACTTTCAAGGCTGATAAGGGCAGCGGCTTTTCAATACCATTATCGACAGCCTGTACGGCAACAGGGAAAAACGAGCGGTAGTCGCGCTCAAAAGAGATATGGTAATAGGTTTTTCGCTGAACAAATTTACCTACCAGTAAAAAAAACACCAGCCCGCAAAGCGTATCGGCAAAACCGGCCCCCGCATGGGTTAGCACCTCAATCAGCGTGCGCAAAAAAAGCACGGCTATGCCAAGCGCCAGCGGAAAATCGATATTCAATATTTTATTACGGAGGTTTGTATAGGCCGATTGGAAATATTCCCTTCCACAGTAAAATACAACCGGCAGCGAAAACAGCACATTCAACCAGCCAAAAAAATGCCTGAAAGTTTGCTCATATTCTGATAATCCCAAATACTCAGGAAAACTTAGCAGCATCACATTACCGAAACAAAAGCCGGCTACCGCTATCTTTTTTACAAGATTATCGCCAGTGCCGGTTTGTTGTTTTTTAACAACGTCCTGGAGGTTAATAAGTGGCTCATAGCCGATATCAACCAATAGTTCCACAACCTGTCTTAAGCTTATCTCCCTGTTATTAAAGCGCAGACTTACCTGTTTCTTTAAAAAATCAATCCGGCTGTAATAAATGGCAGGGTTAAACCTATTTAACTGCTCAAGCAGCCAAATACAGGAGCTGCAATGGATGTAAGGGATATAAAGCGTTAATATTGTAATATTTTCGTCTGTAAAATCAACCAGGTCGGCCATGATCGAAGGATCATCAAGGTATTCAAATCGCTTTTCCACAAGGGTCCGGGTTGCGCCGGGGTGTTCATTATAACTGTAGTAATTACATAACCCACTATTGGATAGCACTTTATAAACACCTTTACAGCCAGCACAGCAAAAATCTTTGCCATCTAATACATAATGATCTTTATCACAATCATTACCACAGTGGTAACAGGTAGTTTGGGTAAGTATATTTACAGCCATTGATGATCTATTTATAAGATCAAAAATGGCTGTAATCCGGCACCTGAAAAATGATGGCTGTTGGATGGAAAAGTGATGAGTATCATTTTTCACAGCTAAAAAACAAAGAGTAACACGCGTTGCTATGTGATCTTATGCGCTCCCTCCCATCTCCTGTTTTAGAAATGCAAGGGCGGAAGCCCTTCAGGCAACACCAGCAGAGGTATTTCAATATGATGCGAAAGTTTTTCAGTATAACTGATACCAAACAGGCGCTCAAGGGGATTAACTTTACGGTGTACCATCACCAGCATATCGATCACTCCGTGTTCACTGAGCCAATCGAGCCCGCGCATTATACCAGTACCTTTAATGTGCCTGTAATAAATTTTAGGATAGTTGGCTTTACAGGTCACTTCATTTAAAAAAGCTTCTACCTCCTGTTTTTCATCACCTGTTTCATATTTTTCGTCGGTTACGTGGGCTATCAATAGCTCTGCATTAAAATAGCGTGCCAGGCTTGCTACCGAATGGATCATTTCTATATCGCTGTTGTTCAAATCGGTAGCAAAAGCTATTTTGGTTACAGGGTGATATTTTGCTTGCGATGGGATAAGTAAAACCGGAAAGGCAGCATCACTGATCATATCCTGTGTGTTGCTGCCTAAAAAAAATCTGCTCATAGCGCCCGCTCCCGACATACCCATAACAACCATTACGCTCTTGTCTTCATCTATTTTGCCTGTTACCACATCTATTACCTCGCCTACGTCGCAGTACTTAGTAATAAGACTACGGCCTGCCCCCGCTTTGGCGTAAGGGTTTTCCTTTTGCAAGGTTACTGAAAGTTGTTCCAATTCCTTATCCGCATCTGCTTTGAGCGAAGTATAATCTTCTAAAGGCCAAGCTACCTGCGCTGCCATGGGCGTTTCTGAAGGTATTTTAATGGCATGACATAATATCAAGCCCGCTTTGATATTTTGCGCAAGGTTTATAGCATAGCTCGCCGCGTTTTTTGCAGGCTCCGAAAAATCGGTGGGTACTAAAATAGTTTTCATGGCTTAAAGGATTGATTAATGGATATGATTAACGTTTTTTATGATTTGGCTCGATATTGCATAACTGGCTATCAACTTGGTTATCAATATTATATATGTCGCGATATTTAACCAGCCGCCCGTCAATAATAGCCGCTGTATAACCATCATTTTTTTGCAGGTGTATTCTAAAAACAACAGGTATTTTATCGCTTTCAAGTGTTTTCATAACATCGTTCCTGACGATGTAAAGTTGCAGCGCAGCGGGTGTTAAAATAGTGACGATTGTCATTTATCAATCTGATTGTCAACATCTATAAAACAACATCTAACCCCAAAAACCAATAATAAAAAACTATTTGCCGCGTAAAAAACTTGTACCGCATTGTGAACTTAAGGATACGGGTAAATACTTCGAAAATCATTGCTGCCGGTATAGTAAATATAACCCGGAGATATTTTAACCAATGCGCGAGTGATTTCAATCAACGAATAAAGAAATACAGATCATTTTATCAGAGTACTCTCCGCGTTTCTTTTGCCCGCAAACTAAAAACCGCAAAAAGCGTATTATATGATCATTTACAAAAGCTTCACTTTCGATTCTGCACATTTTTTACCCAACGTTCCGCCGCACCACAAATGCAGGAACATACATGGTCATACCTACCATTTAACAGTTTATTTTGAAGGCGAGGTAACAACACCCGAAGGATGGGTACTTGACTTCGCCCTGATCAAAAACGCGGTTAAACCAATAGTTGATCAGTTGGACCATACCATTCTGAACGAGGTCCATGGTTTGGAAAACCCCACGGCCGAAAACCTGGCCGTATGGATCTGGAACAGCATAACAGGAAAATTGGATGGCCTTACCAAAATTGAATTGAAAGAAACGCCGACATCGGGAGTTATTTACGAGGGAAAATAGCGCGGCTATCTTTCCCATCTTGTATTTTCATGCAGTCTCCCCCCAGATTGAATGTGCCATATCATAACAGGAGGTGATTTTGATCACTATTTAAGCGGCTAAATTCCGCAAGCTTTGTATTAATAAAAAAATCATTAGTCATAAGCCATTGAAAATATGATACCTAAAAAAATGAAAGCCGCCGTAGTGCACGAATTTGGCCAGCCTTTGCAAATAGAAGAAATGCCGGTACGCGAACCGGGCCGGCACGAGATACTGGTTAAAGTAATAGCCAGTGGTGTTTGCCATACCGACCTGCACGCGGCAGACGGCGACTGGCCGGTTAAACCCAAAATGCCGCTGATTCCCGGTCATGAGGCTATTGGTTATGTAGTAGCGCTTGGTCCTGATGTTAAAGGCCTGAAGGAAGGTGATATTGTAGGTGTACCCTGGCTATACAGCGCCTGCGGATGCTGCGAGTTTTGTATTACCGGTTGGGAAACCTTATGTAACGACCAGCGAAATGGCGGCTATAGCGTTGACGGCGGTTATGCAGAATATGTAGTGGCCGATTCCCGTTATGTTGGGCATTTCCCGGCAGGCTCGGATTGTACCGCGATGGCACCGATCATTTGCGCGGGTGTTACCGTTTACAAAGGCCTTAAAGAAACGGAAACCAAACCCGGCGAATGGGTAGCTATTTCCGGCATAGGTGGCCTTGGGCACTTAGCTGTACAATATGCCAAAGCCATGGGCATGCATGTTGCGGCTATTGATGTAGACGATACAAAACTGGAATTAGCTAAAAACCTTGGCGCCGAGCTGATCGTTAATGCCAAAACTACCGACCCCGGCGCGTTTTTACAAAAAGAAACAGGGGGTATGCATGGCGTGTTGGTTACCGCTGTATCACCCATCGCATTTAAACAAGGTATATCCGCGTTAAGAAGAAAAGGGACTATCGCGCTGAATGGATTACCGCCCGGTAGTTTCGACCTCCCCATATTTGAAACCGTGCTGAACCGCTATACCATCAGGGGATCAATTGTAGGTACCCGTAAAGACCTGCAGGAAGCTATCGGGTTCGCCGTGGAAGAAAAAGTTAAAGCCACCATACATACCGCGAAGTTAGAAGACATCAATACAGTTTTGGCCGACCTGAAAAATGGTAAGGTAGACGGCCGGATTGTACTTGAAATAGCTAAACCCTAATCTGCAAATAACAAAAACTTTTACCGCAGGCCGGATCAAACTGCTCATTGACGCAATATACCGTACCTAAGCGCCTCCTCAAACTAAATTACTTTAAAAAGATCCGCTCCCTGGGCGGATCTTTTTTATTGCGGGCAGCGTCGGTATTATGCTCGATTCCGGGTTGTCTCCGGTAATAAACCGGGTAAACGTGAAATGATAAGTATCATGAGAACAACTGTTTCCTGTCAGGCAAAGTCTATCACCTGCGGGATACATTTGACCCATAATTTAATACAAATCATTATGAAAAAGATTTTCTTTACTACCGTAATCTTATTTTTATTAAACGGGATAACCGCTTTCGCTCAGCAAAAAAATGAATGGGACATCCGCATCAGGGCAATTGGGGTTATCCCCCAGGAAAGCGCGACGATAGGCGTCATCGGCGGAGATATAAACATTTCCAATACTGTTGTTCCCGAGCTCGATTTCACCTACTTTTTTGCCAAAAATTTTTCTGCAGAATTAATCCTGGCGACAACAAAACACCAGGTAAAAACAAAAGGCTCCAACCTGAGTGCTATTGGTGCCGGCTCTTCGGCCGATGTTGATCTCGGTAAAGTATGGTTGCTTCCGCCTACGCTTACTTTGCAATATCATTTGCCCACAGGTACCCTTTTTAAACCCTATATCGGCGCGGGGCTTAACTACACTATTTTTTACAATGCCGATAAAGGTCCAACCGTAGGCGGCATTGATTACAACAACAGTTTTGCTTTTGCAACTCAGTTGGGTGCTGATTTCGATATCAGTAAAAAAGTATTCTTGAATATTGATCTGAAGAAAATATTTCTCTCTACCGATGTAAAGGTTGATGCATCCAATTTAACGCCTGCGGGCAAACCCGAACTTGCGCCGGTTTTGAAAAACATACCGGCTGATGTAAAAATCAGGCCATGGATCATCGGCGTAGGTATGGGTTACCGTTTTTAATCCCTTATAGCAAGGGATACCCTGTGAAAGCCTGGTGTATGAAGACCACACCCAATCAAGAAAGAAATACGATTTCACGAAGCTAAGGGCAGAACAACTGTCTTATTATTATATCGCCCAGTCATCGCTGTCTGTTTTGTTTATACGAAAAAGAATGCCCGATATCCAAAGCAAGGCGCCGGTGAGCAATAATTTCTGATTCATTTCGGGCAAGCGGTGACCTGGGCTGGTTAACCATAAAAACAATTCTGTCAATAACACCAGTATCGTGAGCATACCGATGAGCATTTCACTCCATTGTTGCCTGTCCATATCCGTTAAATTCTGTGAGGTTTTTCTGCCGGAAGATACCCCGGACAATCAATTTGATATTGCAGGTTAGCTCCTCAAAAGTACAGGATATCGACTTAATTTTTACCGGGATTTCACCCGTCGTTTCCATCAGGTCGATATGAAGTAAATCGGAGCCCGAAGGTTCTCTGCCCTTAAAGCTGTCAAAAAGCAGGTCGGCGAAATTTCGGTCATTACCCAAAAAACACTGTCCATAACTATCAAATCCTACCGGTGTTCTAATGCTCAGCAAAATATAAAACCTGAGTTCCATAGCTATAAATTAAAGGCTCCTGCTTTAACAGGAGCCTCATTTAAAAAACTAATCCACTTATTTAATTTCAATTTGCCTGCGTATAGCCTTAGCTTCTTCGCGTTTTGCAATATCGATCTTCAGGACGCCGTCTGTATAAGACGCCTCAATATTTTCGGCATTGGCGCTGTCGGGCAACGTAAACGAACGCACAAATGAACTGTAGCTATATTCACGTTTACTGTAATTTTTTTGAACGTCGCTGCTTTCGTTTTGACGTTCTACCGAAATGTTCAGCACATTGCGGTCAAGGTTAATTTTGAAATCTTCCTTTTTTAGGCCGGGCGCAGCCAATTCAACATGATAATGATCCTCGGTTTCGCTGATGTTAGCTGCGGGAACGCGCGCTACCAGCCGGTCATTGAAAAAAGAATCGTTTAAGATTGATTCAAAAACATCATTAAATGACGGTAATAACGAACTGTTATTCTTTTTGTCGGCATTAAATTTAACCAATGTCATAGGTCTTCCTCCTTAAATAAATTAATGATTGAAACTTATATTAATTAAACCAGTTCATTCAATTCAAAGCCAATGCCAGTAGAATAAACACTTGAGATCACTGAAAAAATTTCACAAAAAATGCTTTTTTTTCAGTTCGACCTGACAAATATTCAATATGCCATTGCTTTTTAACATTCGTATTAAAGCAAAGCAATAATGGTTGATATTTTTACGACGTGTGCCGCCTTGTTCAAACTAAAAAAGCCTTGGTAGAATCGCGGCCAATTACCCCCCCCCCGTTCTTTTGGGGCCTAAAACAATAACTATTTTATTTTGGTTTAAATCATAAAGTACAAATTATGGTGCCTATCAGGTTAATAACAGATGATGTGAGCAGAAGAATCACTTATTTTTATTCCAAACCATTTTATACCAGTTTTGGATTGATGTTTAATCCTTGCTTTGGGGCACCCTTAATAGTCTTTTTTGGCAGCATAGGCGGCTGGATAATATTTGTACCATTGTTGTTGGCCTGGGCTGGCATTTTTTACCTGATCCTTTCCGTTAAATCAAAAAAGATCAAAAAGGCCAAAGAGGTTTATGAATTCGGTTATGAAACAACTATTTATTTTCAGGGGATAGATTATAATTACAGCGTACAGGTAAACGGAGCGCCGCAACCGATGATCCTCCTCCGCATAAACAGCGAAACTATCAAGGTTAAAACATTTAACCAGCGCGTGATCAGGGCATTTGACGTTCCCGTTCAAAGGACTTATATGATGGATAAATACCCGGATATCATACTACCCGAAAATCTTTTTTCGATGAATATGGCTAACCCGTCGACTAAATTAAGATCGATTGACATGTAGGAAATTGCAATAAAATAACTCCTCCTCAAACTGGCGCCGGCGGAGGGCGAAGACTTTCCTTTTGCTGTTTCATTTCCATTGATTGTTATAGTCACTTCGGTTATGCAGCACGAGTCCATTTCATAGGCTCAGGCTATGTTTCAGCTCTTTTTTCATCGATATAAATTTGCCAGTCATCCTTAATAACTGCACCCGAGGCTATCAGTATTTCCATGATTTCCAGGTGGCCCGGTCTCCGGCTGTTGTACAGCGCCCAAAGCGTGGAGCCCAATACAGTGCCCCCGTATCCATTCAATGCTTCCATGTCTGCGCCTTGGTTCAGCAGCATCTTTACCAGTTCCACCTGCCCCCCGTAGGCTGCCGAATGGAGTGGCGTGGTATTGTCCCAAACGGTGCGTACGCCGCAGCCATGCTTCAGTAAAAATTCAACTACCGGGCGATGACCGCAAACACAAGCCCAGATCAGGCAGCCATCGCGCTTCGCAGCCATGCTTTTACTAATAAGTTCTCCCTGATCATTAAAATAAGATTTAACCTTTTCCAGGTCGCCAATACCACCGGCACCTTCCAATTCAACTTCCGCGCCTTTGGAAGCAAGATAACGGACAGGTTCATAACGGCCATTATGCAGACAGGCCAGGATCAGGTTGCCATCGGTATAATCCGCAGCTACCGCATGATTGGGGTCGGCACCATGCCTGATCAGGATATCCATCAGGTCCTCCTGTACCCCGGCTATAACCGGGTGCGCACTTGTGGCAACAAGCCCGAGGGTAGATGTTCCCCGGTACATATCGCCCCAGGCCTCAGCTTCTGCGCCTGCATCTAAAAGTATAGCCGCAATTTCCACGGCATTTTGTGGCGTTTTCTGGCGCCATACTTCAAAGCCATTTGCACCAACATAATTTAACAATGTGCTGTGATGATTGCGCCGCGAACGCTCATTTATCAGGCCAGGCCTTTGTGCCAGCAGGCTTTTGAGTGTACCTGCATCTCCGGCAGCTATAGCATCTGCCGCTTGCTCAAATTGCTGCAAGGACGGATTTGCTGATAACCCGGTTTTAAATTTTTCATAATGTGCCCAGCTATCAAAATAGTTTGCATGAGATATAATTAACCGGGCATTCTCCTCGGGGCTATTTTCCGGTTGATAACCCGTATCCCCAAACCACTGCGACAACTGTGACCTATCGCCATAATTCAGTATAAAATCAGCCAGGGTAGTAACATTGCCATCGCGGGCTGCCTGGTCTGCTATACTCTTTTGGGTTATAGATATGTCAGTCATGATTTTATTCGTTAAAACTTCATTTTTTTAGAAGTATAAAACTGGCAATCTTAAAGCCTGATTTAAGTGATTTATATATTGGCAATTGTTTATCAAATATACATTAGTCAAATCTTGTTAGCTATTCTTTTTCGGCCGGTAAGCGGTCATTTCCTCCTCCTTAACCTGACTTTTGCATCCGTTAATGTCTGTCTGAAGGATTAGTTAGTCCGCTTCACCATAAAGGAGCTTTATAACGGATAGCTACTGCTGTAGTTTTACCAAAAATTAGATACTCAAACAATGAAAACTGTAAAAAACCTTCTTGTAAGTACCATTATTGCAGGAACCTTTCTGGTGCAGGGCACAACCGGCTATGCGCAAACGGGAACTCCTGCCGAAGTACAATCCAATGAAGTCATTCGCCCTTTCAAGGTTTATATTCCTCAAAAAAAACTCACTGATCTTAAACGCCGCATAGCAGCAACGCGCTGGCCAGATCATGAAACCGTTGCCGACCGTTCACAAGGTGCTCAGCTTGAAAAGCTACAGGAACTTGTTAATTATTGGGGCAAGGGCTACGATTGGCGCAAAGCTGAAGAAAAACTAAATGCTTTGCCACAATTTACAACTACAATTGATGGCGTTAACATCCACTTTATTCATGTACGCTCACCATACAAAAATGCATTGCCGCTCATTATTTCACATGGCTGGCCTGGTTCTGTGTTTGAATTACTTAAGATCATTGGCCCGCTTACTAATCCGACCGCATTTGGGGGCCGGGCAGAAGATGCTTTTGATGTAGTGATTCCATCCCTACCGGGTTATGGCTTCTCTGGCAAACCAACCGAAGCTGGCTGGGGCCCAGAGCGCATTGCCCGCGCATGGGATGTGCTTATGAAACGACTTGGATACACCCATTACGCGGCACAAGGCGGCGATTGGGGCGCAGTTATCACCGAAGCAATGGGCAGGCAGGCGCCGGCAGGTTTGGCAGGCCTTCACCTCAATTTACCGGCCACAATACCTGTTGAAGTAGATGCGGCGCTTACCACCGGCAGCCCCGCTCCTGCCGGACTTTCAGGTAAAGAACTTGATGTATTTAATGCCTTAAGCAAATACAGAAAAACAGGCGCCGCTGCATACAACGTAATAATGACTGCCAGGCCACAGGCCATTGGCTATGGCTTAACAGATTCACCTGCCGGCCTTGCAGCCTGGTTACTAATTCATCCCGGTTTTTCACAATGGACTTATGATGATGACCCAGACAAATACCCAACAAAAGATGAAGTACTCGACGACTTTACTTTGTACTGGCTTACAAACAGCAGTACTTCTGCAGCGCGCCTTTATTGGGAAAATGCCGGACGCGGCCCCATAAGCGCCACTGCGCAAAAAACCACCGAGATCAAATTGCCGGTAGCTATTACCGTATTTCCGGAAGATGTTTATCGCGCTCCCGAAACCTGGGCCCTGCGTGCATATCCTAACCTTATTTATTTTCATGAGGTTGACAAGGGTGGTCACTTCGCAGCGTGGGAACAACCACAATTATTTACTGAAGAGTTGCGTGCAGCATTCAAACAACTGCGTTAATTTACTTTAGGGTAATGGAGTAATCACATTGCCTGCTTTTAAATAAATTACAAACAATTAAAATCAAAAAAAACATGAAAACTAATAAAAACAAATTGGCTACTGCCATTATTATCACAGCTCTTGCAGTACTTACACTTCCATCATCTGTCCTGGCTCAGCAAACGGTAACTGGCCGCACGGAGTTACAGCGACATGACCTTAGTGTTCCTGGCCGCGAAATGGTGCAGATCCGTGTAGATATTGAAAAAGGGAAGGCTTATCCTGAGCATAAACACCCCGGCGAAGAAATTATTTATGTACTTGAAGGGTTACTGGAATACCAGGTAGCAGGCCAACAACCGGTAACACTTAAAGCAGGCGATGTTTTGTTCATTCCTTACGGAACCGTGCATTCGGTAAAAAATGTGGGTACTACTAAGGCGAGTGAGCTTGCCACCTATATTGTTGAAAAAGATAAACCACTTGTTACATTGATCAAGTAAGGTCCATTATAGATTTTGGAAGTATCGATCCCCAATCTCATCAATAATCATTGCGATCAATACTTCCAAAATTGCTTCGGGCACAGCTTTATAAGCTTGATTTAAACCGGTAAGCTCCCGGCATCAAACGATAAATTGCTTTCTTTCCTTCAAACCTGATAAAGCTGATACCCTTTGCCCTCGCCACAGGCTTACCACCTTCTGTTATCCCTTTAACAGTACTTGCCGGAAGAAACAATGTAGCTGTGGTATTCGCCGGAACAGTTGCATCATAGGTCAATGTTTTACCGCTTACGGACCAGCTACTGTTTATGCGCCCATAAAGCGAATCATAAGATCCTTTAGCCCAGGTCATCTCCCCGGTCGGGTCAGGTTCAGGCTGCAAAATAAATTTCTTAAAACCAGGTTCATCACGCTGGATTCCGATGGAATAAGCAATCATCCATTGACCAACAGCACCAAATGAATAGTGGTTAAAAGAATTCATGCTGTTATTACCGCCAAAGCCGTTTTCTACAGTATACCCGTTCAGCCGTTCCCAGATAGTTGTAGCGCCCTGGTCAATAGCATACAGCCATGACGGGTAATGCTCGTTCTGCAACATTTTATAAGCAAGTTCCGAGTGCCCATGATCTGAAAGCGCCTTACTGATACCCCCTGTGCCTACAAAGCCGGTCATGAGGGAATAAGCCGGGCGGACGATCTCCTGATCATCTTTGTTCTCGCGTTCAACGGCAGCCTCAAGGTTCTTTGCCATATAACTGACATTTTCGTCGCTGAATACACCAAGGGCTAAACCTGTTGCATAGGCGGTTTGTGTATCCGAAACTTTAAACTCTTTCTTGCCCGGCTCGCCGAACATCCCACCACCAACAAAACCTACTGCCTTTTTATCAGCGTTAACAAATGTTTTGTTGAAGAAAGCTTTTCGCTCTTCATATTTTTTCCTGAATTTCTCAGCATCATCTTTCTTTCCTAAAATGCCAGCCACCTTTGCCATAATGCCCAAATCATAAACATGATAAGCCGTAACCGGGAAAGCAGTGCCAAGCTGCATATACTGTGGCCCAAGCCAATCGCCCAGCACACCATCCGTACTGAAGCCGGTTTTAGGATCAATAGTTGAGTCGATGTAATCCATATACCTGCACATGGCATCATAATGTTCGGCAAGTAATGATACATCATTATATTGCTGGTAAGTTTCCCAGGCTACAGTAATGCCTGCACTCCCCCAGATCACACCACCAAAGCCACCACCAACTGGTGCTATATCGGTAAATCGCCCTTGCTCAGTTTGCAAATCACGCATGGCCAGCATATGTCTGCGCAGGAACTGATCGGCATTGGATACATAGGTTGCAGTACGCGAAAAAATACTGATATCGCCCGACCAGCCCATCCGCTCATTCCTTTGCGGGCAATCGGTTGGTATAGTGAGGAAGTTATCGATGTTTGACCACGTTAGGTTGGACCATAGCTTGTTTACCTTTGGATTGGAGGTAGTATAATTGGCAGTGAGTTTTTTTACGGAACTTATAACCAGGCCTTGTACATCCTCTAACGGCAGAGGCTTGTCAATGCCGGTAATTTCGATATATTGATAACCATGCGATGTAAAATGCGGTTGGATCACCTGATCGCCATCCTTCATGATATAAAGATCCTGACTCAGCGCTGCGCGGTAATTTTCGGTCATGATCATTCCTACATTTTTACCAGACTCCTTCAGGTTGGGATACAGGATTTCGGCATAACGCAAGGTCAGTTTTTTTCCGGCGATACCATTTTTGATGCTGATCTTGGGCACACCTACAAAATTTTGTCCCATGTTATATACATAAACACCTTTTCTAACTTCCCTCACTCCTTTTGCAGTAAGGGTTTTATAAATTCCTGCCGATGTTCCGATCTGCCCGATCATCGAAATATGATCAAAATCCAGCGGGATCTTTTTCCCGAAATAGTCGACGTCATCCCCCGTATATGTTGTTCCTTTTAGAGATACTTCCTGCGCTTTTTGCCAGTTGTGATCATCATAAGCTACCGTGTTCCAGTCTTTAATTGCAACTTCCTTGGTGGCATCATCAACCTCGCCCATATCCAGACTGCTGTAAACAACAGGGCCATCGTTATAATATTTCCAGTTTTTGTTATTGGTTTTGATCACTTCCTCCGAACCATCGGTATAAGTAATAACCAGTTTGGCTAATAAGGATTGCCTGTCGCCAAAATGGTTCCAAACAGATCCGTAGCTTAACAACCCACTCCACCAGCCTTCACCAAGCATAGCTCCGATAGCGTTTTTACCTTTGGCTATCATATTGGTAACATCATAGGTTTGATAAAGATGAGTTTTGTTGTATTGTGTAAGGCCGGGGTTGTAATAATCGTTACCTACCCGTTTACCATTAAGATAAATTTCATAGATGCCTCTTGCAGTGACATAAAGCCTTGCTTTCGAAATAGCTTTATTCGCACTAAACACCGACCGCAGCATGGGCATAGCGTTATGACTGGGATCGGCAAGGATAAATGCGCCTGCACTTCCGCCATCTACCTCATATTTCCCATCTTTTATAACTAAACCGGATGAAGGGGTAATAACAGCTTCTTTAAAAATCCCTTTGTAATTATGTTCTTCGGGCTTTTCGCTGAATAAATTGTTGCGCGGCGACCTGAAATTGGAAACCGTCAGCTCAGAAAATTCGGCTTTCTGACCTTTATCTACAGAAAAACCTATCTCCCCAAGCATTCCAAAAGAAATTACATCATGGCGGCCAAGCGGATTAAGTGTTATCACGGCGTCGCGGTTTGCAGGCACAGGCAGGGCTATAGCAGTTGCATCTTTCTCATCGGCTAAAAATATTTTATTATCATCAACAGTGAATGTAAGTGTACCAAGCTCATTATTGATCAATATGGAGTGCTGTTTGTTCTTATTACCGTTGCCAATCAGGTCGGTTTTTATTGGAAAGCTTTTAAATACTTTACCCAATGTATCTTTTTCCGAATACCCTGCTCTGTATATGTTGATCCGTGCATTGCTTCCCTGATCCAGACCTGAAATATCCACCTCCACTTTAAAAAAAGATTGGTTCTTTTTATTGGCAAGCTGAAAAATGTTCCTGTTACTATCCATCAGCCTTGGGTCATTAGCGGCAAAAATCAGGCTTGCCCTAGAGCTGCCCGGAGCGATAGCTACTTTATATTTCAGGTTATACAGCGGCAGGTAATGTGCATAAAGCACCAGGTCATTATCTCCTCCCCCTATCCATTGCGCGCCATCCCAGGCCGACATCTCCGTGTCCATAAGCCCGGTTTCGAACCAGGAACCTGCGGAAGAAACACCGCCGGTTTGATCCCATACGTTCACTGTCCAGTTGTAGCGTGTTGTGGCTTTAAGCGGCGGGCCTGCATAAACCACCGCTAAGGCTGTTCCACTTTTTGTTCTGGTGCTATTCCATACCACTTTTCCCTGTGCATCTTTTACGATGATCTGATAAGCAACCTGGTTATAGCCTCTCGATCCTTCAGTGGCCAGCATTTGCCAGCTAAATCGGGGCAGTTTAACATCAATCCCAATAGGATGATCAGTATATTCCACCTGTAGGTTAACTATCCGGGGCCCTTTTACAGCACCGTAAAGGTTAATTTGTATAAATGAAAATAACAGTAATAAAATCAGGATAGCCGGTTTAGCTATCGGGGCAGGATTTTTTGTCATAATTGGGTTTACAGTAAAAATAATTGGTAAAGCAATATGCTAATTAAAAAGTAGTCAACTGTCCTTTACTTACCCCGTTGATTGCAAATACTTTTTTATAGGACTAAAAGCAAAATGCGAAGCCTAAAGCTAATAAATTATCACGGCATCAACGCCCAGGCCAAACCATCAGCCCCGCGAATATCAATATGCCCGGTCACTTCTAATTTATTAAGGTCGATCACTGCCACATAATTATCACCAGTGCAGCCGATAAATGCACGTGATCCGTCGTCGTCTACCAGAATCCCTGCCGCCCCATGGCCTGCATTTATACGTTTTATTTCCTGATGCGAAGTAGCATCAAAAACGAACAAGTCGCCGGTACGAAGACTGGTAATCAATACACGTTTGCCATCAGGCGTAAATTTAAGCCGGTTGGCACCTGCCACCTTTGCATCAATTGTGGCAGTTACCTTTTTGGCCGCGATATCGATGATCGAAATATTGCCATCCTCAGCACCTGCAGTCCACAATTCGCGCCCGTTGGGTGATACATCAAAACCCTCGGAGCCTTTGGCTACCGGGATAACAGTTTGTACCCAGTCATGGCGTGCCGGAGGTGCAAAACCGCCCGGAGGTCCCATTGGCTTCAGCAAACTATCCTCCAAAATGCTTACCGTTGCTGAAGATACATTTGTGGTGAACACTTTTTTCCCATCATCGGTTACATAGATCATGTGCGTTCTCTCCTGGCCTGTTCCCATAGCCCAGTCAAATTTACCGGTAGCAGGATTATAGCGGCCAACAGCTTTAGCGCCTTCGGCCGAGAACCAAACTTTTCCTCCTGCAAATGTGAGTCCATGCGGCCCCATCAATGGTTTGGTATCAATGGCGGGCAGCGCTTTTTGCGCCACAAGATCAACTACGCTCAGTTCATGCAGGCTTCCGCCTCCATAGATGGAAACATAAGCAGTCTTTCCATCGGCTGAGGCAATAACCTCATGGGGATCGGAACCCACGGGCACACGTGCAATAACCTTTAAAGTCAGTGGGTTGATGATCGCCAAATTATGATCGCTTTTTGAAAGTGCAAGTAAAACCCGCGAGGGTGTTGCCTGCGCCGAGCAATTGTTTGAAATAAAAACCATCGGGATCCATAGTATGCTTACAACGAGTAATTTGACCATGTCAAATCTCATCGCTTTAAAATTGGGGGCGAATGCTGTTTTATTCATGCGGTTTACTAATTGAAGGGCGGTTTATAAGTCGTTTAAAAGTAACGAAGCCGATCATTAAGAGTGATCTCTCCTTAAAACAAATATACTGATCCAGGCTTTGTTATCTCCGCCAGTGGCAAACAAATCGACGAAGACCAGATTGTTACCCATCGCGGTTTGTTTTTAATAGATTAACTATAGTAAAACCCAAATTTCTAATAACATTATTATCAACCTGCATTGATTTTATGCATCACATAATTAACGATCACATCACAACGAGTAAGGTTAAATTCCAGAAGTTCTCCGGGCTGCCAATAACTATTTAACTCGGTGCGTAACATTTCTTTGGCCCGGTTCAATCTTATTTTAACATTAGACTCCCCTATTTCCAGCGCTTCCATTGTTTCATTAGTGGTCATTCCCTGTATCTCCCTCATTACAAATACCAACCTGTATTTTTCGGGGAGCGTTAATACCGCCTTTTCTAAAATAGCTTTTAATTCTTTGTTCATAAGATTATCTAAAGGTGTTTCAGGTTGGTGATCAATGCGAATATGTTCGGTAAGTGTTTTTTCTAATTGAACTTTCCTCTTTTTGTGCAACAGGCTCTCGTTAATCAGGATCCGGATTAGCCAGGTGCTAAAACTCGATTGATGTTTGAAATTAGACAACTGGCGATAGGCGTTCAGGTAGGCCGTTTGCATAATGTCTTCAGCCTCCTTATCGTCGTTAATGATGGACATGCTGATCCTATACAATCTTTCGTTGAATTTGCGCATTAGTTTTTCGTACAAATGCTTTTCGCCATTAACTACTCGTTTTACAATCTCCTCGTCACTGAAAGTATCTGTCATATGATCGGCAAGTGGGTTCATAAAATCTGATTTATATAATAGAGCACTGTAAAGCTGAAGGGTTACAGATTGCCTCTAATTAAACTTTGTAACCCTTTGTTCAAAGGCAATCTCTAATGGATATTAATTCAAAATAATCATGGAAGATCAAACTAAAAACACTCAAACTCTTTTAAAGTTTACTTATGGTTTAGTGCCTGTTGTAGCGGGAGCCGACAAATTCACCAACCTATTGACTGATTGGTCACATTATCTCAATCCAACAATTAAAACCATGCTGCCTTTCAGCGAACATGTATTTATGATGATTGTTGGTGTAATTGAAATTGTGGCCGGAATATTAGTTTTTTTAAATCCGCAAAAAGGAGCTTATCTTGTTAGTGCCTGGTTAGTATTAATTGCATTGAGTTTATTGACAAGCGGAACCTATTTAGATGTGGCTGTGCGTGACATTGTAATGGCAATCGGTGCCTTCTCATTAGCAAAACTATCTACTACAGTCAAAAATTAACATCATAAGCACTTTACTGTGTTGTACAATTATTTATAACGGGCCATAAAGGACATTGCGATGCAAATCTGTCGGATAAGACTTATATCCGACAGACTTATTTATATATTCACATTATTCAGTAAGGAGAAACATATTTCACATATTGCCAATCCAGTACCTACTTCATATATTTATATCTGTAGTCTTGTAAAATCAACTTATGAATCAGCCACATATAGCCGGCATTGCTCCATTCTTCATTGTACGCAATGTCACAACGGCAATATCCTTTTATCGGGAGAAACTCGGTTTTGATACCGTTTTCCAGGAGCCGGATCATGATCCGTTTTTTGCTATTGTACAGCGGGATGGGGCAATGATCTTCCTGAAATCTGTAGGCGAGGCCCCGCTTCCGAACCACAAGCAGGGCCCGGATGCCCGGTGGGACGCATATGTTAATGTACCTGACCCGGATACGCTGTCCGCAGAGTTTATATCGCGCGGTGTTAGTTTCACTGTACCGTTACAAAATACTCCTGATGGCTTGCGCGGCTTTGAATTGGCAGATGCTGATGGTTATATTTTATTTTTCGGTCATCCCCGTTGATAGAGATAGTTACTAAAGGGGTATACTTTTTGCAAAAGGTATAGCATGGATCAAAATTATTTACTAAACTCCGTAGGTGGGGTCGATGTTATCTTAATTCCCGGTTCAGGTAGTAGCGTCTGCGTTTTCGAACCGGAAACGCAAACCAGTCCGGGTTCGTCCCAACTGTTGCGGGCCACAATACTGGATAAAGAACTGGTTTTCCAGCCCACAGGCAATAATATTATTTCAGAAGATGAGCTATTAAAAGTTATCCGCTGGTACAGTTACCGCAAAACTTTCCTGAAATAACACGGGAGTTTTACAGATAAACCAACTTTTATACTTGCCCATAAGCCCAATTGGCGTATACAAACTTTCCCGAACCGGGGAAGAATTAACCCTATCATGACGCTGCTTCGGCCAACCCTCACTATCTACCTTCATTGTATTGATATTGTTACAGATAGGCTTTTACTAAAATAATCTCAACCCAATTGGAAGCAGTAAAAACGCAGCTATTTCTTCGGGTTAATTTAAGCATTTCGAATTTCTGCCTGATCTCCAATTATTCCTTAATCGGGTGGTTGAATAGATAATATATGAGGTATAAAAAAGCCCCTCCCTGAATAGGGAAAGGCTTAAGAGCGAAAGACGAGATTCGAACTCGCGACCCCGACCTTGGCAAGGTCGTGCTCTACCAACTGAGCTACTTTCGCGTTGGTGGCCGCAAATATATAACTTCCACCATGTGCTGGCAAAATATTTTTTGAAATTTCGCACATTAAATTTAATACACTTTTAATCAATTATTTACACGGATTAAAATTCAATATTTAATTAAACATTTTTGATTTCGATAAAAAAGCTCATTCAAAAAAGCAAACAAAGGGAGCAAGTGCTTTCAATTTAACACTGTTGATAACACAAATCCCCTACTCTCATGCCTAATTGTTAAATTTGAAAATGCTTTCTCATCTGGGGAGCGATAATAAAACAGCAAGCGTATGGTGTTGGAGCCTTTTCATGAACTCGTACTTAAATTTATTGAAAATACTAACCGGCCGATATTTTTAACAGGTAAGGCAGGTACCGGTAAAACCACTTTTCTCCGCTGGATTAGGGCAAACGTTACCAAAAATCTGGCAGTTGTAGCGCCTACCGCAGTGGCAGCTATTAATGCCGGCGGCGTAACCATTCATTCCTTTTTCCAGGTGCCTTTCGGGCCGCAGGTGCCTGTAACCGATCATAACAATCATAGCATCCTGCTCAGGCAGGTAAGCCTCGAAAAATCAAACATATTAAAATGCCTGGATCTGCTTATTATTGATGAGATCAGTATGGTGCGGGCCGATACCCTTGATTACATTGATACCGTATTACGCCAGGTTAAAGGATCGGCGCGACCTTTTGGCGGTGTACAGTTATTGATGATCGGCGACTTGTTTCAGCTCCCCCCGGTTTATGAAAAAGACTGGCCGGTACTCAGAAACTTTTACAAAGGGCCTTATTTTTTTGATAGCCTTGCATTCCAAAAATTTCCGGTGTTAACATTTGAACTTACACAGGTTTACCGCCAAAAAGATCCGGTATTTGTGGAGATCCTGAACAGTATTCGCAATGGCTACGCCAACAACGAAATGCTGGACAAGCTTAACGCACATTATAACCCTAATCTGAATGCCAACTGGCTTAAAGATTATGTAACCCTATCTACCCATAACCAACTTGTTAACGAAATTAACCAGCAGCGTTTAATGGAACTTGATGGTGAAACCCACACTTTTAAAGCCACCGTAACCGGCGATTTCCCCAAAGATGCCTACCCCGCCGAAGATGAGCTTGTTTTGAAAGTTGAGGCACAAGTGATGTTCATTAAAAATGACAGCTCGGGTAAAAAGCAATATTATAACGGCCGAACGGGGCGCATCGTTGCAATGGGACCGGGTAATATTCGCCTTAGTTTCCTTGACGACGGCACCGAGTTTGAAGTGATCCCAGAAACCTGGCAAAACGTAAAATATGCATTGGCTGAAAATGAGCAGAAAGTAAATGAACAAAATAACGGTTCATTTAGCCAATATCCGCTTAGGCTGGCCTGGGCCATCACCATACACAAAAGCCAGGGACTTACGTTTGAAAAAGCTGTTATTGATGTTGATGCGGCCTTCGCATTCGGGCAGGCTTACGTCGCACTAAGCCGTTGCCGCTCGCTCGAGGGCATGATCCTGAAATCGCCTGTACGCCCCCAAAATATCCGCACCGATCCGGAGATCATCAGCTTTATGCAAAATGCAGCTATCTCCATACCCGATGAAAATTTGCTGGAAAGTACTATCCGGCAAATAGCCCTGGAAGAAATGAAGGACATTTTTGATTTTTCGATGCTCACCGGTGCATGGAGGCAACTTAAAACCATCATGCTAAACGGGGCGATTAAAAACAGTCCCTTATCCGAAAACATCAGCAAAACCGATCACAGCTGGGAAACTGAAATTAAAGCCATCGGCGACCGTTTTATCAGGAAGGAACTGGGTGCTTTACCTGATGATCAGCTCATCTCGAGCAATGTACCATTTATAGGCAGGCTAAAAAATGCAGCCAACTATTTTCTACCTAAATTGAATGTTTTTTCAGAAGCTATTAACAGTTTTTACACCGCTGTAAATAACACCAACCCTCCTGCCGAGTTTTATGATAGCCTAAATCATTTATTGGTAAACCTAAAAGCAAAAACGGCAGCCTTTGTACGCCTGCCCATTGCCACATCGGGCAGGGATGTTTTATCATCAGTACAGGAGGCCGGGATAAGTTACAAACCGGTATATAAAAACTGGAACCCAAAAGCGCTGCCAAAGGAGAAGGAAATTGTTAACCCTGAACTTTACAAGCAGTTGCTCAACTGGCGTAAAGAAACCAGTTTTGAACGTAAGATCCCTGAACATACGCTGGTGTCCGAAAACATGCTGCGGGATATTACTTCGAAACTACCACGGTCATTAAACCAGCTTTCGCAGTTAAAAAGTTTTGGTGATGCAAAAGCAACAGACCTGGGCGAACCTATTTTAAAAATGATCAGGAGTTATTTAGGCGAAAACGACCTGTTTTCTTAGAATCTTGGAATTTCCGGGCCATTGTAGGGGTTTTCAAGGGCGTGTTTGATCCTCATTAACTGGTATTGGTGACGCCAATTATCAGGATAGTTTTTCATATTCTTCAATAATTGCTTAACAAAATCGGCAACATGGAGCTGAGTTGTAGCGCGGTCAAGCCTTAATTCCTGGGGTAACGTAACATTACTAAAGTATTCACTCAATTCTTCGTAGCTCATGGTGCAAAAGTAAAAGATTTTAGTGTATCTGTGCTAAAAACAACTGCTGTTACTTTCCTTGCGGGAATTTATCTTCCACCAAATTTAAATGGATCCCGTACTCCAGCCAGGCTTTCAATCCATCCAATACCGTTGTGAAACCTCCTGTAGAATCTTTGATAGCAGCAATTAATTCATCTCCCGTTTGATTGAACCCATAATTCTGAATCTCTACATATGTAGCATCCCCGCCCATAGGTTTAAAATTAAAATCAACAGTTGTAGCAGGCGATCCCCATTCAACGGTGATCAATTCGTTTTCTTTAATAACTATCGGAACCACTACCGATGATACACCATACATTTCCCATGACCAGATAACTTGTTTTCCGGTTTCCAGTTTACCTGTTGATTGGGTAAACCAAAATTGCGTGGTAACATACGGATCAATAAAAGCGTTAAACACTTCAGCAACAGGCTTGCGAATCAGCATTTGCGCTTCGGCGCTCTTTGATTTTTCGACTTTCATGTTAATTAAATATTAAAGGACCTAAAATGTAATAAATCCGTGCTCCAGGATAATTGGTTTTAAAATAACATTTATCATATTTTAAATGTTTTATAGCAGGCAAGTCAAATGCAAACTGCTTCATATTATCCTCATTTAGGATTTGTATCTTTGTTTAACATTATTTAACTATCATTCGCTTGGAGTTTCGGGTTTGCTTTCTTTTATTTATAAGCGTAATGCTGGCATTGTTATCCCCAACTAAAATCCGCAGAGTTTTATTTATCTGCCTGTTTATCTTTATTTTACCATCGGCCCTGTTTGCACAAAATCTTTTTTTGCAAAAGGTTGAGATGTGCAATATCACCAATTATTGCATGGACTGCGGCGATCCCAAGGCCAGTTGCGACCAGCTTGCCATTGATTTTGTTTCTGCGAGGATCAATAACCGTTATCTGCTAAAAGAAGCTACGGGTTCCATAACGTTCCAGGTTTTGGTGGATGAGCGGGGTTTTAGCTGCGTGCTTAGCCATAATGATGCGAGCAAAAGCGCCCTCACCAACGAGTTGATCACCTACCTGAACGGTTGTATCTGGAAGCCGGCCAAGGTAGATGGCAAACCAGTAGCCTCATCTGTAAATGTGATCTTTCGCTTTATAAGCGGCGGCGTTTATGGCCAGGTACAGAGGCTGGATCTTGCCGAAATGAAACCAGCCGGCGATCCAACCATTTACAATAAAACTTTCACCTACACCAATCCATCATTAAAAAACTACGACTTTACGGTATGGACAAAATATAACTCGCCCCTGGTTGATAACATCGCCAAATCAGCTGCTATGGATCAATCGGATCTGTTATGGTATGCTACCGAAAAAGGAATGACCCGCTTTGAGGGAACAACGTTTATCCCGGTTAATGAATATAATTCGCCATTCCCGTCAGATGCTAACATAAAGGAAGTGACCATCGACAGGGATAATAATAAATGGGTTTATTACGATAATAAAATATTTATGTACGGCAGCGGTGGCTGGCAGCTGTTTGATTTTAAGCAATTTTTGGCAGGTGGGGTTAACCAGGTGCTGAACAGCCGCAATGGCGAATTACTTTTCACCACTCAAAACGGTCTTGTTGTAAAAAGGAAAGATAAAGTAGTAGTAATAAACAAAAAATCGATGCCTGAAATGCCCTCAAGCAATGTACTTTTTGCTTATGTAGATAGTCAAAAACGGCTTTGGATAGGTACGTCAAAAGGCACCATCATGATTGATAAAAGCGTTATCACCTCATTTAACAGCCTTAACAACACTCCGCTGAAAAATGCCAGTATTTCGGGCGCGGTGGAGGATGAAAAAGGAAATGTTTACTTCTCACTGGTTGATTGTAATAAACAAACTGGTGAAAATGATAGTGATAAAGAAGGTATAGCCGTACTAAAGTTTAATGGTAACTGGCTGCATTATAATGATAAAAACTCGGGCATGCCTGCTAACCATGTTAATACCATGTTGTATGATAAGTTTGAGCATGTTTTGTGGCTGGGTACAGACGAATCGGGCATTGCCAGGTTTGACTTGAATAGTGGCTGGGAAAATTACCACAACAACAATTCGCCGCTCCCTGGTTTTACTATTTACCAGATAGTGCAAGATTCAAAAGGTATTATTTATGCCACCACTGCCAATGGTTTGTTAAGGATCAGAAAAAAGGCAGGGGCTTAAGATTAAGCAACTGTATATTATCAAAATGGCCTGAAGCTTATAAATAAGCCGTTTACGTTTGTTTGCTGATTGCCATTAGATCCCCTTTTAGCAAACGTTAATATGGCAAGCAATCAAACACAATCTAACCTAATCAAAGGATATAACTCAATAGCCTCTATTGGGTCTTAAATTTACCTGGTAAGTTCATCTGTGTTTAATTTGGCATATTCCTTTTCTTGTCCCACCCCCGTAATTGTCATCTTTTCCCCTTCCCTCAAACATCATTTACAATTAGTTTTGTTATGTAGCCGGTGTTTTTAAAACTATCTTTAAATAAAACTACCATCATGATGCTCCAAAATAAAAACGCGGTAATTTACGGTGCTGGCGGTTCATTAGGCGGTGCTGTTGCAAAGGCACTGGCCGGCGCCGGCGCGCGCGTATTTCTAACCGGACCTAACCCCGGGTCAATTAGAAAGATATTCGATGAAATTATTGCTGCAGGGGGATTGGCTGAAATAGCAATTGTAGATGCATTTGACGAAAAAGCAATTGATCGGCATTTACAGCAAGTGGTAAGCAGCGCAGGGACGATTGATATCTCGTTTAACGCCGTTGGAGTTGACGTTGTGCAGAATGTACCACTTACCGAAATATCGGCCGAAGATTTTGTAAAGCCGATTACGCTTACGATGCAAACCCGCTTCATGACGGCCATTGCAGCTGGCAAGATGATGATGAAACAAAAATCGGGAGTAATTTTATCGCTTACAGCTACCCCGGGAGGCATAGGCTATCCTCACACAGGTGGCTTTGGCCCGGCTTGCAGCGGCGTTGAAAGCTTTTCGCGCACACTGGCATCTGAGCTGGGTACTTACGGTATCCGCGTGGTTAACATCCGATCGGGAGGCTCGCCCGATTCGCGCGTGTTTAAAAACGCCATTGACACCATGCCCGATGTTATGGATCCTATCCTTAAAAAAATGGAAGCTGATACGATGCTCAAAAAACTGCCCTTAATGGCCGATATTGCCAATACCGCGGTTTTTCTGGCATCAGATCTGGCTGGCCAGATTACAGGCGTTACCATTGATGTAACCGGAGGCACAACTGCAGCATTAAATTACAGGGTAAACAGGCTCGATTAAACGGGTTTAGCAAAGGGACACCTTTTACTGATCCGAAAAAAATAAAACAAGCATAAAAATAAGGCCGGAGTATGGCAATTAACTACTTTCCGCCCATAAATCCTATCGATTTTGCCGGGACATGTTTCGTTACTACACCTTCAATGTAAAGTTGGCCATCTTTAATTTTATAATCGAGGGCACGTTCATCAACTTTATAGTCATCATCGTTAAAAAGTTCCTTCAGTTTGCACAGCAATTCTTTGCGATCAAATACCGGGCTGATACTTAGCTGATCGTCAACCGGGGCAAGTATAATACCATCTGCTCTGTATGAAAATATTTTAGATTCCATTTGATAAAGATAGGCTTATATGCCGAACATCAACAAAGCGATCTCCTATGATTTTCGCCGGTAAACCTTGTGCTTTGTAAAGCCTGTGCCGCTTTGATAAATCCCGTTTACAGGTTGCTTTTGTTTAAGCTTATCAGCCGATGTATCTTTAAAGCCATGTTTTGCTATTCCGCTATAGGCGGCAGGAATCCATTCCAGCTTTAGTTTACATGAGTTATCCATATTTATATTCAAATAAATATAAATTTACAAAACAAGAAGCATTCATATCACGGACAAACCATACAATAGTTTATGCCAGCGCATCGGCAGCAAATTGGCGGCAAATTTTCACCTCCTTTACCGCATCTGATCCTTCAGGGATTTTATACTCCAGCTCAATGGTGGCCGGGAATTTATAGTGATTATTTTTAAGCAGTTGCAATACTTCCTTTATTGGAGTATCGCCCTGCCCCCAGGGCTGGTTGGGACCGTCATAAAACTTACGATCTTTGATGTGCATGCTGGTTATACGGTCATGATATTTTTCAATAAAGGGAACCGGGCTACTGCTGGTACCTGCCACATAATGGCCAATATCCAAATTAATTCCGTTATACTTTGACTGGGCCAGAGCGGTGTCCCAAAGGGTTGGCGTTGCCTGGGTGTGGGCATGGTAGCCAACCATCATTTTATGTTTGGCGGCTATATCACCAAGGCGTTTGGTTTGAACCTCATCAGGCAACTCAACAGTTACCTGATTTACACCCAAAGCTTTCCCTGCATTAAAGGCATAATCAATTTCGGCATCGCTGTTTTTAGTACCGAGGGCATTAGGTTTCCAGGCATAAATATTGACCCCGGCATCATGGTACATCTTCCTGATCTCCTTAAATTTATCCATTGGAGCCAAGACACGCCATTCGGCTATCTTTTTTCCAAATGTAGCCCAGTCTTCGCCGGTTTCATGTTTAGGGGCGCCGGCATACATTTCGGCGGCATCGCCCATAAGTTCAATGGCGTTAATATTACAGACGATACAGTACTTCAGTAAATCTTCAATTGTGCCCGGCATGCTCCGGAATGAGTACGTGATCACGCCTATTTGTACACCGTTAATGCGCGAGTTGGGTTTATCGGCCCGCCTCGAACCCAGGCTTGCAAATGATGATCTTGAAAATGCTAAAAGCCCCGCCACGGCAAGTGCGCTGCTGCCAATAAACCTGCGCCTTGATAAGTCATGCTGTTTCATAATTTTATAGGAAATACATTGGTTTATACCAAAGTTATCAATTAATTGATGCCTGCAAATTGTGTATTGAAAGTGTTACTAACCGAAGCTAATTTGTAGCGTTTTGCCTGGTATTAACGTAAAGTATTATAAACCTTATGCTATGAAAAAGCTATTTTTATTTGGCATACTCGCCGTTTTGTCGGGCTGTAAAAAAGACGATACCCCTAATAATAATCAGTTGATTGGCAGCTGGGAGTACCGCGGCACCAGTTGTTACTGCGAACCTCCCAAAGATCTTAATTCGATAAAGGCAGGCAACGGCAACATTATTGTTTTTACTGCCAGTACCTACAAACGATTTAAAAAAGACACCCTGATAAACAGCGGCACTTACCGTACCCGTAAATATGACAATGCACATGAGCAGATCATGTATGACAATGATACCTCCAGCAACAGCATCAAATTTTTCAGGATAGAAGGCAAAATACTCACTTTCTACGGAACAGTTCCCCTTGCAGCAGACGGGCCGGAATCTCACTATGAGCGGTTATAATATTATGGTACAGGCCAGTGGAAGCACAACTGATATCCATCCGGATCAAGCAGATAAATGGCTTTCCAACCATAGCCTATAATTTGAGGTTGTTTAAGAGGCATGCCTTTACTTAGTAACCCTGCACGAAAACGAACAATAAATGTATCATAACGATGCAAATCGCCGCATTAAAAAATAAAGTAATCAATTGAATACCAACACTATAAATACATGGCACTTAATTTGAGTTCTTAATAGAGATTACTGTATATATCATGAGACACGGCAAGCAACTGGAAAGGCGTACTTTCAACCAGGACCGTTTTGAAATACTTATTAAACGGCAAAAAAACGGTATAGCCACCTTTAACGAGCTCACCGAACTGGATGAGATCGTAAACCGTGACCCTGAGATCCGTGAAATTGTTTTGGAAGAGATGCAGGATGCCGATACCCCAAAGCCTTCGGACGATGATCAAATTCAAATGCTTGAAAAACCGGTCAGGAAAAGTTTCATCGAAAAGATAAAGGCTTTCATTAATCGCCTGTTCGCAGCCGAAAGTGGTCTTAATCCTGCCATTGCTGCATAAGCAATGCAAACCTGCAAACAATTTTTAATTGCCACACCATTCAAAACAAAACGGAACAATCTTTATAGATATGTTTGCAACACTGTTATAAAGCAAACTGTTTATGAAAATATTTCAGCAAATCATTCAGCTTAGGGAGCGCAAAAGAGGTTTTCATCTCATCACGGCCGAAGTAATTAATGCCCTGCCTCAAATACACGAATTAAAAACCGGTATCTGCCAGGTATTTATCCAACATACTTCGGCATCATTAACCGTTAATGAAAATGCCGACCCAACCGTAAGGCAGGATTTTGAAATGTATTTCAGTAAAACCGTACCCGAAAACGACCCGGATTATTTACACGATGATGAAGGGCCTGATGATATGCCTGCCCACCTGAAAGCTGCGATGCTGGGCAGTTCGGTAACTATTCCTATCCGCAACGGAAGACTGGCTTTAGGCATGTGGCAGGGAATTTATTTGTGCGAGCATCGTAACCACGGCGGCAACCGCATGCTGGTAATATCGGCATGGGGCGAATAAATAATGAATAAGTGTCCATTATTATTGTAAAAAGCACAATTAATTTACACATTTGACTAACAATTGTAAATTAATGCTTTTTTAACGGGTGTAACACAGCAAATTTGCAAGCTTATATCGAATGTTATTCTATATTTGTTTTTACCATAAAATTATTACTGTTTTAAATGCTCAAGTACTCCAAGCAAACAAGGTTATTATTAGCTGTTGATTGTATCATTTTTGGCTTTGATGGCGAAGTTTTAAAGATCCTATTGATAAAAAGAGGCTTTCAACCCGAAAAGGGAAACTGGAGCCTGATGGGTGGCTTTGTTCAGCCAGATGAAAGTCTTGATCAAAGTGCCAACCGCATTTTAAAGCAATTAACCGGTTTGGAAGGCGTGTACCTTGAACAATTATATACTTTTGGGCAACCCCAGCGTGACCCTATTGAGCGTACAGTATCTGTAGCATACTTTGCACTGGTTGACATCCATAAATATGAAGCCCAGATCAGTGATGATTACCATGCCGAGTGGTTTCAGCTTAAACGTGCCCCCAAATTGATATTTGACCAGCAGGAAATGGTTGAGCAGGCCCGCAAACGCATCCGCTACAAAGCAGCTATGCACCCTATCCTGTTTGAGCTTTTGCCCACCAAGTTTACTATCCCGCAATTGCAAACTCTTTACGAAAGCGTGTTTAATACCACTATTGATAAACGTAATTTTAGTAAAAGAGTGCTGGCAACCGGTTTACTCATTAAACTGGCCGATAAGGATAAAGCAGGCTCAAAACGCGGTGCTTATTATTACCAGTTAAATATGCAAAACTATTATGCCAAGTTCCAGGCATTTATGAACTTTATTCCTAATCCCGATTCGTTATAACATTTTTCTGAATCGTTTTTTTATTTCACCTTTATGCCTATATTACCTGCAGAAGGTTTAATATTTTTGAATAACAGTCAAAACTAACTGTACCTGAGCCTATTTTATTTAACATTCTTCAACCATACCACTTTTTATCCGTATAATAGCTTTAGGCTATATCATGAACCGTTAGTCCGTTTTGCAAATATTAATTAATGAAAAAAAACGTAAGCTTTTTAGTATTACTGTTGCTTGCTGTATCTGAATGTTTCGGCCAATTCAGGGAGGTTAATAAACTAAAAAAAGACTTGCCCTTAACGCATGATAGCATACAGTATGTGAATACGCTTAACAGGCTGGGGATGCTTATGTATGAGCAAAATATCGACAGTGCTTTCAATTATGCTAAAAAGGCAAGAACTATAGCTGAACGGCTTGGCTATAAGGCTGGAAAGGCCGATGCACTAAATGTTATAGGCATTGTTTATGATCTTAAAGGCAATCTACAGCTTTCACTGCGCTATTATAACGAGGCTTATAACCTTTACAAAGAATTAAATGATACCTCAAACGTTGTACAGGGGTTAATGAACATTGGCCTTGTGTTTAACGAGAACAAGGAAGATAAAAAAGCGATAAACTTTTTTAAGCGGGCATTAAACATTGGTAAAACCCTGCAGCGCGACTCGATCGTGGCGTTGGTGCTGTGCAATTACCTGCTCCTATACCCCGAGCAAATCCCCAAAGATTCGGTTGAAGTTTACCTTGATAAAGCACGCGAAATTGGCACAAGGTATAAAGATAAACGTATGCTCGTTGAAGCAGACCAGGTACAGGGATTGCTATACCTTCAAAGCAACAAGCGTGAACAAGGTGTGGCGCTTTTACAAAAAGCAGTAGATAATGGTTTGGCCATGGAGCTTTATTACCTGAGCCTTGATATAGTCATGAACCTTGGCGACTTGTACTTCGAAAATAATGTTCCCAAAGCTATTGAATACTACAAACAGGGACTTTTTATCGCCGAAAAAAGCGGCTATCACTATTATGAAAAAGTCTTCGGGAAAAAATTATATGATATTTATATTGCTCAAAATAATCTGCCCGAAGTACAGCGCTACAGTTCAAAATTGCTGAAACTATATGACGACGAGGAGAAGTACACTAATACAACAGGTTTTGATTATATTGATTATGCCCTGAAAGACCAGGAACTGGAAGCTATAACCATCCGGAGCCAAAACAGGCAGGTGCTTGCGATTGTACTTGGTGTTTTATTTGTGATAACCGCCATTACCGTAATATTTACTTACCGACTGTACAACCTGAAGAAAAAGCATGGCCAAACATTGGAAGAACTTAATCACACCGTACAGCTACGAAACGAAAAGCTGCAAATAGATCATGAATTCAACAACCGGCTGGTATCTATTCTTGCGCATGATTTCAGGCAGCCAATAGGTGCACTCAAAACACTGGCAACGGTACTTAAAGACGCCGATACTTTTACACGGGAAGAATTGATGGAATTGGTAGATACCATGGAGCATTCTTCAAATATTTCGCTGGAGATTTTTGAAAACATATTGCAATGGATCAAACAGCAATTGTCGGGCTTTAATTACAAAGCTGTTCCCCTGCCTTTAAAGGACCTTATAGATGAGGCAATACAACCATTTTACTTAATGGGTAAAGACCGCGGGCTTAGGTTCGTAATCAAAGTGGACCCGGCCATTGTTATTCATGCCGACAAAGAGCTGGTACAGTTTATCCACCGCAATTTTATACATAACGCCATTAAGTTTTCGCCAGATAATTCAACTATTACTATAGGTGCATCAAGCGATGACAACGATGTAACTGTTTGTGTACAGGACGAAGGAAAAGGTATTTCGCCCGATAAGCTAAAGTTGCTCTTTAATTTTAAAGCCAACATGCAGTACAGTAACGAAAAGGAAAAAGGCGCAGGCGTAGCGCTCATGATCTGTAAAGATTTTACCGAAAAAATGAATGGCCGGATCTGGGTTGAAAACGACAAGGAAAAAGGGGCTATTTTCTGCTACTCATTGCCCAATGTCCATTAACCTCTTCATTGTAATTTTTAAATTACCTATTGAAAAACAACATTTTAAGTTCGTAAATTTCAGTTCAAATACAGTTTGCTATAACCTGTTATTAAACCTATAATTTATGAAAACTTACTTATTACTGTTTGTAGCGCTGCTGCTTCCTGCTTATTCCTTTGCCCAGCAAATACCTGCGCGCTGGGACGAGCTTGTTGCCTCAGATTTTCCTGCTGCACTCGAAAAATCGTCGAAAACCTGCATCCTGCCCATTGGGATCCTGGAAAAACACGGCCCTCACTCCCCTTTAGGCACCGATCTGATCCATGTGCGTGAGTGGGCTGCCCATGCTGTTAAGTCGGAATATGCAGTTGTATTTCCCGATTATTTTTACGGGCAGATCAATGAGGCCCGTCATCAGCCCGGAACGTTTGCGCTGCCAAGCAAAGTGATCTGGGATTTACTGGAAGCTACCTGCGATGAAATTGCTCGAAACGGATTTGATAAAATAGTAATACTAAATGGCCATGGAGGTAACCCGGAGTTTATCCAGTTCTTTATGCAATCACTGCTGAACAAACGCCACAACTATGCTGTATATTTTTATGATCCGCACAGTGGCGACAAGGAGTATAATGACCAATATCGGAAAATGCACAAGTCGGCTATTGAAGGCGACCAGCACGCGGGTGAAAGCGAAACCGCATCAATGTTGTACTATCGCCCCGACCTGATGAAAATGGACCGGGCAGCATCACAATCGGGCGATAATCAACATCGTTTAAACCTGGCTAATATTTACACGCCTATATGGTGGTATGCCGCCTACCCTAACCACTATGCCGGTGAAGGAGCCAAAGCCACACCCGAATTCGGCAAATTTATAGCAGAGCATGAAATAGCCAGCTTTGTACAAGCGCTTAAAGCGATTAAGGCCGATACCAGTACCATCAAATTGCAAAATGAGTTTTTTGATAAGGTGGATGCATTGAATAAGTGATTTAAATAGCCAAACTTACGAAGCAATTAAACTTCGTAAGTCTTCAATATGCTAATCAATCCTCCTTCGCTCCCAAAACCTCGTCTATCATACCAAAAGCTTTCGCTTCTTTAGCTATCATCCAGTAGTCCCTGTCGGATACTTCATAAACCCTGTCATAGCTTTGCCCACTGTGTTTGGCTGTGATCTCATACAGTTCTCGCTTCATTTTAGAGATCTGCCGGGCAGCAATTTCAATGTCCGATTCCTGCCCCTGCGCTCCACCTGATGGCTGGTGCAACATTACCCGTGAATGCGGCAAGGCAGCCCGTTTGCCGTTGGCGCCGGCGCAAAGTAATGTCGAAGCCATTGAAGCGGCCATACCGGTACAGATAGTAGCCACATCAGGCGATATAAACTGCATGGTGTCATAAATCCCCAGTCCGGCATATACCGAACCACCCGGTGAATTGATATAGATCTGGATATCCTTTTTGGCGTCGGCCGATTGCAGGAAAAGCAATTGCGCCTGGATGATGTTAGCCACCTGTTCATCTATCGCAGTGCCCAGAAAAATAATCCTGTCCATCATCAGCCTCGAAAAAACATCCATTTGCGAGATGTTGAGCTGCCGCTCTTCCATAATATAGGGTGTCATGCCCATGCTTATTTTGCTGTTATTTACCTGCGCAATAAACCTGTCAACATGTAAACTTTGGACACGGCGATGCCCTACCGCATATCTGCGGAACTCATTTTGATTAATATTCATAAAATTTAATGTTTAGCGTTTACGGAACAAACGCATGATCTTTTGCCTGAAACCCGCATACTCAGGCAGGCTGAATAACTTTTGATGTACGGTTTCAATTTCGGCCTTAAGGCTGTTACGGCCATATTGCTGCACCAGGGCCAGAGTTTGTTTATGCCACATCACCTTATACGTAAGGCCAGGATTGATGATCAGTTTGGCCTCGAACAACAGTACCTCATCAGGTGCAGTTTGCCCAAGCACATGATCGTCAATTTCCTTGATCTCATTCAATGAAGTCCTCATAAGCCAGTGACTGTTCTTTAACTGTTTCCCTTACTTTTTCAATACATTTATACTTCTGCACAGTAGCCGATCGCTCGCCCGCGTAGCCAAACAAATCCGCGAGATCCTTCATGGGCAGCTTATGATAATAAAAAGCGCTTAGCAACTCCATGCATTTTTTACCGGCGGTTTCCAGGTATCTCATTAGTTTAACCCCCGATGGTTGATCTTCAGTTTCATCTGTAACATCAAAATCTTTAGTACAACTATCAAGCGGCAGGTTATGGCGGTCACCCTTAAACTTTTTGAACCAAAGATGTTTGGCAATACCCAACAGGTAAGCCTTTTCACTGTTGTGCAGGGACAGATCACTGTTCACTGCCTTTTCATAATAAATAACAAGGGCATCCTGAAAAATATCTTTCGCGTCATCAAAAGAACCGCCCATCTTACTTATATATTTAGCCACTGTTGGGAAAGCGCTTTGGTAAAGCTCCGTAATGAGTTTTTCCCTTCGGGCGGCCGGTTTATCAAAAACTATCTCATGTGTCATGATCAGTGCGTTTAATAGTAAGTGCGCAAAACGGGAGCTATATCACCGTGAATTTAGAAATTTATTTCCGGGAAAGGATAATAGAATTATTTTCATCCTTATTTATAGAAAAAAACACTAAGGGGCTGCTGCACTGTCATGAGCTGTTTTTTTAATACAATCAAAACCACTATTTTACGACAACAAAAAATTATGCCTTCTTCGTAAACTCCTTCTGATACATCAGCGGACTTTTGCCCGTTACCTGCTTAAAATGCTTGTGAAAAGTGGAGAAATTATTGAACCCACTATCGTAGCAAAGCTGTTTGATGTTGAGCTTGTTTTCAATCAGGAGTTTGCAGGCGTAACCCACTTTTATCTCGATTACAAACTGCGAGTAGGTTTTACGGGTTTTTGATTTAAAGTACCTGCAAAACGAGTTCGCGCTCACGCCGGCGATATCGGCAATTTCTTCCAGGTAGATCTTTTTGCGGAAGTTACGTACCGAGTACTCATAAATGTTATTGAGCCTGTCGCTTTCCGATTCGTTATGATCGTATTTGAAGCCAATTGAAGTTAGATAGTTAAGCGGTGAGCTGCCTGCTATGGTGTTCAATGCTTTAAGCAGCATGATGATCCTTTCGGCTCCATCGGTATTGAGCATAGTGGCTAAAATAGAGGCCACCTGCTTTTTTATTTCACCTGTTATTTGCAAGCCACGTTTTGAACGTTCAAGCAGTACTTTTATTAGCTTATTTTCCGGGAGCTGAAGAAACTGATCTCCCCAAAAGTTTTCGCAAAAATGTACCACGATGGTATCAACCGGCACCTGTTCGTTGCCATTATTAAAGTACATGTCGTCAAAGCGCCAGTAATGAGGCAGGTTTGATCCAACCAATACCATATCGCCGTCTTCAAACTGTTTAATGCTATCGCCTATAAACTGCGTTCCGCCACCTTTGATGAAATAAATCAGCTCCAGTTCGGGGTGGCAATGCCAGCGGTTATTGATATCCGGTAATACATCATGCCTTACGCTAAAGGAATGCGCAGGATCGGCAGAAACTTTAAGTAAAAGCGGCTTCATTCAGTTTTATTTACAAATAAATGGCTAAATGTAATTAAAAAATGTAAAAAAAGCTTATTTTTTAGAAAAGTGTATAATTTGTTCTTTTTTTAACATTATCTTCAACTACCAATTAAACCCGAACCAATTTGCAATGAAACCTAAGTGTATTTTAATTTCACTATTAATCTTATTTTCATTTTTTTCAAAGGCTCAAACCCACTACAAGCCCGGCTATGTTATTACTATTAACGGCCAAACCATCCGGGGGTTTATTAACGAAAAAGAGTGGGATGCCAACCCGACAGTTATCAATTTCAAAACCACGTTAAACGAGGCCGAAGTAAAAAACTTTACGCCCAATGATATCACCTATTTTGAAATCATCAACTCGGTAGCGTATCAGCGTTACAGTGGTTTTGTTAGTACTGATGAAACAAATATTTCAAAATTGTCGCGCGGCCGCGATTCAAGTAAAAAGCAGGATATTATATTCTTGAAACTGCAGCAAAAAGGGCCTAACGTTTCTCTTTATTCCTATAACGATGCAATTAAAATGCGGTATTTTATAGCCGACAATAAGGCCGGCACAACCTTTGAGTTGTTATTTAAACAATATTTTATTCCCGACATGGGGCCTGTTACCCACATCGAAAATGAATTTATACCCCAGTTATATGATCTGGGCACAAAATATAACCCTTCATCGACAGAGTTAAAACAAGAAATTGAACAGGCCAGCTATAAAACTCCTGTTTTAAGGAAAATATCACAAATGATAAACGACATGCCTGTAGACAATACGCACTACGAAACACTATCATCCTTTGATTTCTTTATTGGCGCAGGCGTATCTGGCAGTAAATTTAAATTCGGGGGCGAATTACCGTTTCGAAATGCTACCGACAGTAAAACAACGTATGGCCCAACATTTTCGGCAGGCGTTAACTTTTACACAAATGCCAAAATTGGCCGGGCCGTGTTCAGAGCTGAACTGATGTATTGGACAAGCTCTAACGAAACAATGGCCGATCTTTATTATGGTCAACCTGATAAGCCCAAAATAAAATATCATTTTGATCAGCGTAATATAACTGCATATCCGCAATTTATTTATTACTTATACAACAATAATGCAGTAAAATTTTATGGAGGTATAGGCATAACTGTAAGTTTTGCCAAATACACTCAGGTAATCAGTTCGACAAGCACATCGGCCTCAAATAATAACTTGTTATCGTTCGATAAAAATTGGCTGGGATTTCCGATAAGAACCGGTTTAATCATCAACAAAGCATTTGAGATCAATGCTTCTTATGCAATTCCTGCAACGATAAATAGCGGCGATAAAACATCGGGAAATTATTCAATTAAACAGGGCAGCTTTAAGGCGGGAATAAATTATCATTTTTTAATTAATTAAAAGATGATGTATTAACTATTTAATTGCCGTTAATAATTCATAATATTAATAAGAGCGTAAAGAAAATAAGCAATATTTAATTGAAATCTTAAATATCATAAAACCCCGAGCGGTGCATTAACGTATAATTAATAAAAAAGGGGCGTTCCGTATCTCACCTCGGAACGCCCTGCAGTTATTTGATGATAACATCAACTAAATCTCAGATCATCACGTTTTTGATCTGAACTCTCCATCTTTCTCAGGGATGGGAAGGTTTTTAATATTTTGAACCTTGCCGTTCATTAAAACGGTGGCGGTCCGCCGGGGCCGCCGCCAGGAGGTGGACCACCTGGTCCGCCACGTTCCATCGTTGGTCTTTTGCCGGCAAATTTTTGCAACTTAAGTGTAAAGGTTAACAGGTAGTAACGACCCAAACGGTTACTGTTGGTTTGAGTGATGTAGCTGCCGTTTTGAGTGGTTGTATAACCGGTGTTTTCATTAAACACATCCATTACCGAAAAACGCAGGGTACCGGCATTGCCTTTTAAAAAGCGGCGCTCCACGTAAGTATTCAAAATATTAGGATTGGTAGCACCGGTATAGCCGTAATAAATCATTTTTGAATAATCATAGCTCAGCGTCCAGTCTTTAAAATAGCTTTTGCCGTTAAGGCCAAGGTTAAGGGTTTGGAAATTGCTGTTAACGTTTGCCTGTTTGATGGAGTTGCTTGAGGTATTAACGCTATAGGTAGTGCTTGCTTCGGCATCAATAACGTCGGTGATGCTTACCCTAAAGCGTGCGCCTTGAGATAATACCAGGTTTTTGGCTATATTCTTTTCGGTTGTCATGTTATAGGTAGCAGAGTCAACGTTACTAATATATGAGACGTTGTTATTGTACGAAATGTTACCGATCATGAATAAATTATATTTTCTTTTTTGCCATGGCTTGGCGAACACGTAAAATCCCTGTGCCGAATAATAGCCATCGGCATTTAAATATTGGGTTAAGATACTTCCCGCAAGTTTACTGTTTGGTGCATAATTTCTGGGGTAGGTAATGGTGTTGGCTACTATCTTATTATCTGTTTTAATGAACGACAGGTTACTGAAAAACACGTTCCCGCTTTCAAAATTGAACTTATTGTATTTTAACGATAAGGTATTATTAAACTCCGGCTTCAGATCAGGGTTACCTTGTACCGGGTATGATGCATTACTGAAATCGGTAACCGGCTGTAATTCCGTATAAGTAGGCTGATTGCTGCTGCCGTTATAATTTAAACTAAGCGATTGGCTGCGCGAAAAGTTATAAATGAACCTTGCAGTAGGCGCCCAGTTAAACGTATTGTTATTAGTAGTAAATGGTGTGCCATCAACTATCGACGATCCTTTTAATAGCGTAGGTTGCGCTACCAGGCCCAGGGTATAATTGTATTTTTTGTCGATAAAACGATAGTTAAGCCCGAACCTGTTGGTAACAAAGGTCGAATTATAGTTATTGCTTAACAAATCGTATCGGTTGATATTTCCATCATCGGCCAGGGTATCGGTGGCCCTGTCAGCAGTGGTGTAGGAGTAATGGTAAGCGTAGTTAAGCTCCAGGTATCCTTTTTTGCTGATAGGTTCCATGTATGATACTGTAGTCCCCACACTATCGGTACGGCTATCGGTATTGATGAACTGGTTTAAAGGTGCGTTGCGGGCACCATCAATGTAGGTGTAAACCGGGTTTTGATATTTATTAATGGTATAACTTCCTGCGCCTACATTTACACTGAAGTTGCGTCCATGAGTATTAAACTTGTGATTAAACAACACATTAACACCATAGTTGGGCTCGGTTGATTTACTAAGGTTTGCGAGACTGTAGTTGGATACCGTTTCCGAATTTCTGAGTAGCAAACTGGTTGCATCAGATGTGGTGTTGGTGCTGGCGTAAGCATATGTTGGGGTAATCTTCACATAGTTTACCGTATCGGGCTTGTATTCGATGTTGAAATTTATCCGGTGGTTCAGCTTTTCGTCCTGCTGGTTATTGGTTTGCGTATTAGTGCTCGGGTTGGTTGACGACAGGTTATTTTGAATAGTGCTGCTGATGGTATTCACCGAATTATCAGCAAAGCTGTAACTGCCATAAGCGGTAATTTTTTTGCCCCAGCTATCGCGATAATTGAACCCGAACGAACGTGCTGTAGTGATCCCGTTTGATGAGCTACTGTTTGATCCCGGAGGGCCACCCGGTCCGCCACCTCTTGGACCACCACCTCCAAAACTAAACAGATTGGTATTGGTGTTGTTAAGGTTACCCAAAAAAGCCAGCTGTCTGTTGCCATTAAAGCTAAACACATTGGCCGAAGCCACATGCCTGTTGCTCTCCTTATCGCTTGAGACACCGGGAATAGCATCCCGCCCGCCGCCTATGCTGGCCTGCCCAAAGTAACCATAGTTTTTATTTTGCTTAATAGTTATGTTCAGTACCTTATCCGGTTCGCCGGTTTTTACACCGGTAAGATTTGCCTGATCGCCATAATCATCTATGATCTGGATATTTTGTACGATATCTGCAGGCAGGTTTTTTGTAGCTGTTTTAACGTCGCCTCCAAAAAAATCTTTCCCATTTACCCTTACTTTGGTAACGCTTTTGCCTTGAGCGGTGATATTGCCGTCCTTATCCACATCCATGCCCGGCAGCTTTTTAATCACATCTTCAACAGGGGCATTATCGCGCACCTTATAGGCATCGGCATTAAATTCAATAGTATCTTCCTTAAGCTTTACCGGGTTCACATCCGCAATAATTACGGTTTTTAACATCGTAGTTTCTATTTTCAGGATAACCGGCGGCAAATTAGCCGGCTTATTATCATTAGCCAACACAAACCTGCGCCTGAGTGGTTCATAACCTATCGAGCTAAAAACTAAACTAAACTGGCTTACTGCCACATTGTTAAATGTAAAGGTACCATCGGCACCCGTAATAACGGTAGTGCTGTCGGTACCGGTAAGCATTTTTACGCTCGTACCCGCAACCACGTAACCGGTAGAGTCTTTTACGACACCTTTAACCGTACGGCCAGGGTCGGCTTTTGCGTTAAACGGTTTGATAAACGCTAAGGCAATAATTACTGCCAAGGAGTATAGGATTTTCATTTTATGCTGATTAACAGCCCCAAAACAATAGCATTATTTTTAGTGAAAAAAACGGAATAGACGGGCGTTGTTTATGTATAGACGGGATACAGCTTTTTGCCTATAAACGCGGACTGTTACCCTACGAAAGGTTAATAGAAGTCTTTAAAGATCAGATCAAAGCGCTCATCGGTGATTTTTGCCTCCCGGGCGATTATAATTGTCTTATAGTCTTATTGATTTGTAATATTGCTGAATTATATCTGTAAATTTATTTGTAGTGCACCGTGTTGTAAACCCGTTCAATGAGCCTTAAATCAAAAAGCAATACCGTTACCGTCTTCATTCATATCTTAATATGGGTAGTTTTTGGACTGCTGTTGTTCTTCTATCAGCCGCTTACCTGGAATGTTGAATTTCCGTACCAGTTCTGGATCAAACAGGCGGTTACCCTTTTTATACTGGTTGCTGCCTATTACTTCAACAGCAAATTACTGGTTCCGCGATTTTTATTGCATGACCGTATAGGGATGTACTTTATAGTTGTTGTGGGAGTGATAATTGTTTTTTTGCTACTCAATAGCTGGGCCGATAAGGTGCTGCATATGCATGAGCATATGGAAGCCGTTTTTCACCGGCAGCACCGTCCGCCAAAACCAAGGGACCGCGGGGGCTGGGATTTTTTTGGCACTGTTATAGTGGCCCTGGTTTTAGGTATCAGTACCAGTATTACGGCAATACAAAAATGGCAGATGGATATCCGCCTGCGCCAGGCACTGGAACAGGATAAGATCAGCTCGGAATTATCTTTTCTGAAAGCCCAGATCAACCCGCATTTCTTTTTCAATACGCTCAATAACATTTATGCGCTTACCCATGTTAACGCCGAAACATCGCGCAAGGCGCTACACCAGCTTTCGCGCATGATGCGATATGTGTTATACGATACACAACATGGCACTGCATTATTAAGCCAGGAGATAGCTTTCATTAAAGACTATATCAGCCTTATGGAACTGCGCCTTACCCAAAAAGTAACCGTTAGCTTTACTCCGCCTGCACACACTAATGATGTAACCGTGGCCCCAATGATTTTTTTACCTTTTGTAGAAAACGCCTTTAAACACGGCATCAGCGCTACAGAGCCGAGTGCTATCCGCATCATTATCGATCAGCATGATAACCAGTTGGAGTTAAAGGTAGAGAATGGCATCTATAAAGATCATAATCCGAGCATTGGCGAAAATAAAGGTATCGGCCTAACAAATACCATCCGCCGGCTTGATTTGCTCTATGCAGGAAAATATAAACTGGATATTACTGAGGATGTAACCGCCAATATCTATACTGTTCACTTAATCCTTAACCTGTCATGATACTTAACTGCATAGCTGTTGATGATGAGCCGCTTGCGCTAGGCCTGGTTTGTGCTTTTATCGAACAAACCCCTTTCCTGAAACTCATCGGCCGTTACAGCAGTGCCGTTGAGGCACTTGTCGGCTTACAGGATCAAAAGGTTGACCTTATTTTCCTGGACATCCAAATGCCTAACCTTAATGGCATGGAGTTGGCCCGGGTGGTTGACAGTCGCGGATCAAATAAACCCCGCATTATTTTCACCACCGCCTACAACCAGTTTGCTATTGAAGGCTACCGGGTTGATGCCCTCGATTACCTGCTCAAACCCTTTAACTACGAAGAATTTTTGCATGCTTCAAACAAAGCCCTAACTTATTTTGAACTGGTGAACCGCTCGAACAGCCCTGCAACCGTAATTGCCGCTGAACCCGAAGAGGAAGAGTACTTGTTTTTAAAGATAGAATACCAGTTAGTAAGGATCGCTCTTAATGACATCTTGTACATTGAAGGTTTGAAAGATTATGTAAAAATCTATCTTCAGGATAAGGAAAAACCATTGCTTTCCCTCACCAGTTTAAAAGCTTTGGAAGAAAAACTGCCATCCAAACGTTTTATGCGTGTACATCGTTCATTCATTGTATCGCTCAATAAAATCAACTCCATTACCCGCAACGCTTTACAGATAGGTAAAGTGAACATTACCGTTGGGGATCAGTATAAAGAAGCCTTCGGGGTATTTTTGAGCAAATGGAATTGAACCCGGATTTATAGGATTTTCCTGATTACTGGATTTTTGAATGCTGCCTGAAGATTAACCGAGCCATTCGATATTCTGCCCCTGCGATCGTGTCTCCACGATCGCCTTCAAAGCCATCAACTTTCCATATTAACAAAGCGTTTCGTGAGGACACGAATCCCGGGAATCCAATAATCCCCTAAATCCCGGTTCAGACAAAATCCTGGTACAGACAAACAAAATCCATCCTGCACAGGTTCACCTAATTGCAATTTTTTGCCTCATTTTTACATCATTAAATAATATTCCCTACTTTTAAATTATGCAAAAGGTAAGTGAACTACAGGTAAGCGTATCAGACTTAAAAGCTTTTGAAGCTTTGGCCAATATACCCGACGATCAGCTGCAATGGCTGATTGATAAAAGTGAGATCTTAACATTTGAAGATGGTGAATACCTAATGGAGCCGGGTCAGGATCTTACAGGCCCGCATTTTATAATAGAAGGCAACATGCGCTTCTTTATGATGCAGCAGGGTTCGCGTCGCGATTATACCATGGTTGAAAAAGGAAGTATCACCGGTTATATGCCCTATTCCCGCGGCCTTATAGCCAAAGGCTATGCCCAGGCTGTTGGCGAACTGACGGTATTGAGTTACCCTACAGCCGAAATCATGGAAATGATCCGGAACCATTTTGAGCTTACGCAGGCGCTGGTACATATCATGACTACCCGCGTGCGCGATTTTACCGCCATGCAGCAGCAAAATGATAAAATGATGGCTTTAGGTAAGCTATCTGCCGGTTTAGCGCATGAGCTTAATAACCCGGCATCGGCCATTGTGCGCGACTCGTTATCATTAAGAAAACATCTGCGTATGGTGCCTGCCCATCTGAAAAATATGTTTGCCATAAGGGCGAGTGATGAGCAGGTTGATGGTTTGACCGACGAACTGTTTAGGATCCTGAATAAAAAGGAATGCTATACCCGCCTTACACTAAAACAGCGTACCCAGCTTGAAGACGAAATATCAGAATGGCTGGAAGATAACGGTGTTGAGGATGCCTATGATATAGCCGAAAGTTTTGTTGACTTTAGCTTTACTACCGAAAATCTGGAGGCGCTAAAATCGCACATTCCAGAACATGCGGTACCCATCATTATGGGCTGGCTTAGTGCCAAGCTTATGGGCGAAAAGATGATTGAAGATATCCAGGAATCGGCACGACGTATTGCCGAATTGGTAAGTTCCGTTAAAACGTTTACCCACATGGACCGCGCGCAAGATAAGCAGTATGCCGATATCCACGTAGGGATCCGTAACACGATTACCATGCTGGGGTACAAGATCAGGAAGGAAAATATTACCGTAATTGAAGAGTTTGATGAAACCCTGCCCGAAGTGAAAGCGCTTATCGGCGAACTTAACCAGGTTTGGACCAACCTGGTTGATAATGCCCTTGATGCCATGGAAATAAATGAGAGAGGCACACTTACCATCCGCACAAAAAAAGATAACGACTTTGTTGAAGTAAGAATCATTGATGATGGGCCCGGCATACCCGAAGATAATATCAGCCAGATCTACGATCCGTTCTTCACCACAAAAGAAATGGGCAAAGGTACCGGTATGGGCCTTGAAGTGGTGCAGCGTATTGTGAAGCAGCACCGCGGTTCAATAAAGGTAAAATCAAGACCCGGGCATACGGAGTTTATAGTTTGCTTCCCGATAAATGGTTAGCAAAAAACTGATTTTACCAAAAATATTAGTTAATTTGCCTGCATATTTACCCTATGAGCCGTCCGATAATATTTTCCATAGATGATGATCCGCAGGTTTTGCGGTCAATAAGCCGCGATTTAAAGTCGCAGTATGGCAAAGAATATAAAATACTAAGCACAACATCGGCAAATGAGGCATATGATACCCTTATTGAACTGAAAAACAGTTCGGAGGTGGTCGCCTTATTTTTGTGCGACCAGCGCATGCCCGAAATGGAAGGCGTTAAATTTTTGGAGAAGGCAAAAAAAGTATTCCCCGAGGCTAAACGGGTACTGCTTACCGCCTACTCCGATACTGATGCCGCCATTAAAGCCATTAACGATGTACAGCTTGATTATTACCTGATGAAACCCTGGAACCCGCCAGAGGAAAAACTTTATCCTGTAATAAATGACTTGCTTGATGACTGGCACAGCCACTACATACCCGAATTTGTGGGTATGAAGCTCGTTGGCTACCAGTTTTCGCCTCAATCGCACGTTATAAAAGATTTTTTAGCCGGTAACCTGATTCCTTACCGTTGGTTTGATATCGAAAAAAATATCGATTCGGCCAGTTTGCTTACCATCAATAACCGCACAACCGATGATTTGCCGATGGTGATATTTGAGGATGGCAGCTGTTTAACAAAACCAACCATCAGGGACATTGCCGATAAAATGGGCAAAAATCCTACCCAGCTTACTGATGTTTATGACGTGGTGATCATAGGCGCCGGTCCGGCAGGATTAGCAGCTGCAGTATACGGTTCATCAGAAGGCTTAAAAACTTTATTGATTGAGCGTAAAGCGCCGGGCGGACAGGCCGGTACCAGCTCACGTATTGAAAATTATTTGGGTTTCCCGGCGGGCTTAAGCGGTGCCGACCTTACCCGTCGTGCTATAAGTCAGGCTATGCGCTTGGGTGCCGAGTTTTTGTCGCCTCAATCTGTTAGCGATATCCGGCAAAAAGACGGCTACAAAACTATTATCTTGGATGACGGACCGGAGATCATCAGCCGTACGGTAGTAATTACTACCGGTGTTGATTACCGTAAACTGGAAGTTAAAGGCGTTGATAACTTTACCGGAGCCGGCATTTACTATGGCGCGGCTACTACTGAAGCTTCGGCGTGTACAGGTAAAGAGGTATTTGTGATTGGTGGAGGTAACTCGGCCGGGCAGGCCGCTATGTACCTTTCCAAATTTGCAAAAAACGTGCATATTATAATCCGCAGGGATGATTTGACGGCAACCATGTCTGCCTACCTGATCAACCAGATTGCCGATACGCCCAATATAAAGGTTATGCCAAATACCGAAGTAATTGAGGCCGAAGGCACTAACTGCCTTGAAAAGCTTACGATACAAAACTGCAAAACCAAGGAAAGCGAAGTTAAAACTGCTAACGCATTATATATATTTATTGGTGCCAAGCCGTATACCGACTGGATAAAGCTGGACATCATTAAAAATAATAAAGACTTTATTGAAACCGGCCGGGAGTTGCGCAGTTACGAGAACTTTAACAAAGTTTGGAAGCTTAAACGTGATCCATTTCTGTTGGAAACAAGCTGCCCGGGCATATTTGCAGCAGGCGATGTACGTGCCGGGGCCATGAACCGCGTGGCATCTGCCGTAGGCGAAGGCTCAATGGCGATAAGTTTTGTACATAAATACCTTGCTGAAGTTTAAATCATCAAACACTACCTATACTTATGGAAGAAACCTGCGCCCATATTGAAGCTATTGAAAGCATTACCGAACCGAAGGATTACGTTTGCGAAGAGTGTATAAAAACTCATAGCTCATGGATGCACCTGCGTACCTGCCAAACCTGCGGCGTTACGCTTTGCTGTGATAGTTCTCCTAATACGCATATGACTAAGCATTTCCATGCTACCGGCCATCCAGTAGTTATATCTGCCGAACCAGGTGAGCGCTGGCTATGGTGTTATGTGGATGAAGCTGTTAAAGGATATTAATTGGAAGTTAGAAATCTTGAGTTCGAAATCTTAGCCCTAAGTCGGGAGTTTTAGAGTTTGGCGTTTAGTTCTAAGCAATTCCTTTCTTGATTCCTGGTTCTTGATCTCCTACTTCTTAATATATCTGCACTATCCCTTAAACGACAGGACTTTATCTAACGACCATGGGCCAGAGCCTAAAATGGTAAATAGTATAAGCAGGGCCAGCGCTGTAATTGATGGCCATAACATGGCGTTAATAGGCTCCTGGAAAATACCTGTTAAAAATACCGCGCCCACTAATATAGGGATCTGAATAATGCAGCCTAAACGGGTTAATATGCCCATGGCTATGAGTATTCCGCCAACCATGTGGGCAAATGATACATAGTACACCAGGATCATCAGCATATCAGGCGATACGTCAATAACATCCTGATCGGTAATAATACCACGCAGGTATGAGGTATTTTCCATAAAGGTTATGCCTTTCACCAATAAAAATACGCCAAGAATAACACGCATAATATCCAAAACTTTAGGGTGATGAGTATCGCCCCAGTGTTCAATTTTATGAACCAGATTCATAAAGCCCTCCTTTTAGTTTAATAATTGGTTATCAGCAACCCGGGGTGATCAGGGAGATCAAGCGACGGGCATGCTGCTATTAAATTTAGTAACAAATTTGTTATAAAACAAGTTTTAGGGGAGTAAAAAAATTGGCAGGTTCAAGCGCAGATATTTATACCTGCAATGGCGTTGACCGGCACTTACAGATCATACTCTGCCAGCCCCCCCCTCAATCTGGTCAAATCTTTTTTTAAAGCGGTCGAAAACTCATCTTTACTAATAGCCAGCTCACGTTTACCATCCTCTGCACCTCCTAAGGGATATTCGCAGTGCAGGCTCATAGGGCCATTGATATTATACTGTTTCAGCAGGCCAAAGTATTTCTTAAAATCAACCATCCCCTCGCCTAATGGCACACTTTTCACCTGCCATTTGTCGCCCCTTTTCTCCCAGTAAAAATCCTTTACATTGATTGTTTTGGAATAAGCCTTTAACAGATCAAGTGTAACAGGCCAGGTATCGGCACCTTCGGTTGTGGCATGCCTTACATCGTACTGACAACCGATATAATTAGGATCAAGTCCTTCAAGGCTCAGCCATAAATCCCACTGCGATGCTCCAAACAAGTCGCCGGAGTGGTTTTGATAACCGCCGTGCATGCCATACTTTTTATTGAGCCCGGCAAGGCCGGCCAGTTGTTTATTGATAACCCTGATATTGGCCGGTACACTGGTAGCCTTATCATAATTAAACCAGGCGGTACTGTAATATTTAATGCCCAATGCCGACGCCGTTTTCAGGATCGCTTCGGTGTATTTTTCATCGGCAGTTTTAATATTGGTTACTACGGTGTAAACCTTAAGCCCGGCTTTTTCAATAGATTCAACCGCTTTAGGCAGGTCGTCGGCAACACGTTCGGGCAGCACATGGCCATCGGGCCTTACGGTAAGATCGATTCCGTCAAAACCAAGCTGTGCAGCCAAAGCGGCCATATCGGCATAATTAAGCCAATGCATATGTTTAGAAAATATACTCACTTTTATTTTTTCACCCGGAGAGAGATTGCCAACAGCAACGCCGGAATCTAAAGATGAAGGCTTAGCCAAAGCACTTAAACCCAAAGGCAAGCCGGCAACAGCTATCGCGGCCGAAGCAATAAATTTTTTGCGACTGATGTTTTCCATAGATGTTAAAATTGGTGATGCAATATGCCACTTTTTGTTGTGATTGTTTCCTGATTTTACCCACCTTTATCCAAACCTATTTATCATGATATTATTCTGGTACAGCGTGATACTGTTTGTATCCACCTTAGCGCTTAACTTTTATCTGCTTATCGGCTTTAAACAAATTAAACAGGTAAGCCGACAGCCTGTGATGGATAATCCCCCACCCCTTGCCATCATTATAGCTGTGCGAAACGAGGAGGAAGACCTTGAAAAAGCCTTGCAAAGCGTTTGCCATATCAATTATCCTAAGCATCGCCTTATTGTAGTGAACGACCGCTCAACCGACCGTACCGCCGACATCCTGAAAGATTTTAGCTTACGCTATCCAAACTTCAGGTGACTACGATAGACACTTTACCCGACGGATGGCTTGGTAAAAACAACGCACTTTACCAGGGTTACCTTAGCAGTACTGAAGAATGGATGCTTTTTGCCGATGCTGATATCGTTTTTCATCCTGATGCTATTAACCAGGCTGTCGGTTATGCAGTTAAACACGAGGTTGATCATTTAACCATGTTACCTGAGTTGATCTCCCGGTCGTCAATTTTAAACAGTGTATTTGCCACATTAAGTATTATGCTCATGATTGCCATGAAACCATGGGAGGCCAAAAACCCGAAATCAAAAGCATCGTCGGGCATAGGGGCTTTCAATTTGGTCAGGCGTACGGCTTATGAAAAAATTGGCACGCATGTACGCATAAAACTGCGCCCGGATGATGATCTTCAACTTGGTCAATTGATAAAAAAGGAAGGTTTACGGCAGGATGTTTTAGCCGGTAAGGGTTACGTTTGCCTGGAATGGTATAGAAATCTTGGTGAGCTTGGGCGCGGCGTGCAGAAAAACTCATTTGCTATGGCTAAGTACAGTATTACGCAAGCCATTGTTAACGTACTGAATATGCTATTAACGGTGGCATTGCCTATGCCATTGATGTTCATTTTCGGCACCCCGGTTATCAGGACCATGGCTTCTGTTATGCTCATAGTGCATATAATTTATATGGAGCTGGTGCCGCCCAATAAATGGTGGTATGCATTTATGATCCCCTTTTCAGGGTTCTTCCTGGCCTGGTATTTTTTAAAAGCATCAATAATAACCGTTGTACAGGGAGGTATTTACTGGCGGGACAGTTTTTACTCGCTTGATATGTTAAAAGGTAGGGGATAAAATATTTTGTAACAGTGGCGACATCTTACCCCGAATAACAACGGGAGGATATCATTTACCAATCAGAGTACCACGGATCTCAAAGCTCAAGGATGATATGGCCCGTCAAATTTAAATTCCAATCACATTACATTAAAGCGTTTTAAAACACTATTTTTAGCGCCTCAAATATTGGTGCTTGAATATCAGCAAGCTGATGTTCAGGAACACCGATCATATACGGTTAACAGCAACATAAAAATGAAAGTTTTAAAATTTGGTGGGACATCAGTAGGTAGCCCCGCCCGGATGAAAGCACTGCTTGATATCATTAACCCGGCCGAGCGCCAGGTAGTGGTGCTATCGGCTGTGTCAGGCACAACAAACAGCCTCGTAGAAATTGGACAAGCATACCTCGCCGGTGATAAGAAGAAGGCGGTGCAGCTTATTACTATCCTAAAGGATAAGTACGAAATTTTTATTAAGGAATTGTTTGCGAAGCCCGAGTTTTTAGCCCAGGGCAAAGAGGTTATCGACTACCATTTTTCGTTGCTCGGCAACCTGGCTAATGATCTTTTCACACATATTGAAGATAAGATCATTGTTGCACAGGGCGAACTGCTTTCAACTACCCTCTATCATGTTTATTTAAAGGAGATAGGTATCCCATCAGTATTGCTGCCTGCCCTGGATTTTATGAAGATAGACGAAGATAATGAGCCGATTGTTGATCATATTACCGAAAACCTCCTCCCGTTGCTTGATAAGCATCCTGAAGTGAACCTGTTTATTACCCAGGGTTATATTTGCCGCAATGCTTATGGAGAGATAGATAACCTGCGCCGCGGCGGCAGCGACTATACCGCATCATTAATTGGTGCCGGTATTCGCAGCGAGGAAGTACAGATCTGGACAGATATCGACGGGATGCACAATAACGATCCGCGGATTGTAAAAGGTACGCAGCCGATTGCCCAGCTCTCGTTTGATGAAGCTGCAGAGCTAGCTTATTTTGGCGCTAAGATCCTGCACCCGCAAAGTGTTTTCCCCGCCCAAAAATATAAGATCCCCGTTCGTTTATTGAATACCATGGATCCGCAGGCAAAAGGTACCCTGATCACCATCACCAGCGAAAAGGATAAGATCAAATCCATCGCCGCTAAAGATGCCATTACAGCTATCAAGATCCAATCGAGCAGAATGCTTTTGGCCCATGGCTTCCTGCGTAAGGTATTTGAAGTGTTTGAACGCTATAAAACATCTATCGATATGATCACCACATCGGAAGTAGCGGTTTCGGTAACTATCGATGACACTACTTATTTGGGCGATATCACTAAAGAGCTGAATGCATACGGCTCGGTTGAGATAGACGTGAACCATACCATCATTTGCGTGGTAGGTGATTTTGGGGCCGAAAAACATGGTTATGCAGCCCGGGTGCTGGAAGCAGTTAAACATATCCCGTTAAGGATGATATCATACGGCGGCAGCGATCACAACCTGTCGTTACTGGTAAAAACAGAGGATAAGGTTGAGGCTTTAAGGAGTTTACACAACAGGCTGTTTTAATTCCGGATATCGGATTTTCGATTTCGGAATTACCTTATTTGAAATTTTTAATTTAAAACGTCATCGCAAGGAACGAAGCAATCCCTGATATGCAATAGTTCAGCATGATTTGATGAAATATTACCATGTTCACAAGTAAAACTATAGATAAATTCAACGGCTTAGAAACTCCGTTTTATTACTACGATCTCGAGGTGCTTAAAAACACCCTGAGTGCCTGCCGCGATGCTTCTGCAAAGCACGGCTTCCATGTGCATTACGCCATGAAGGCCAACTTTAACCCAAAAGTTATTGACACCATACAAACCTATGGCTTTGGCGCCGATTGCGTGAGCGGCAATGAAGTTCAGGCAGCTATTGATCATGGCTTTGATAAAAGCAAAGTTGTATTTGCAGGTGTAGGCAAATCAGACCGTGAAATAAACCTGGCCCTTGATGCAGATATCTTCTGCTTTAATGTCGAATCCATCCAGGAGCTTTTTATTATTGATGGCCTTGCTAAAGCAAAAAACAAAAAAGCTGGTGTAGCTATCCGCATTAACCCGAATGTTGATGCACATACTCACCATTTCATCACCACCGGACTCGATGAAAATAAGTTCGGCATCAACACTTGGCAATTACCTGATGTTGCTGCTGCTTTGCGCAAATGTGATAACCTGCAATTTTTAGGAATCCACTTCCATATCGGCTCACAAATTACCGACCTGGAGGTTTATAAAAACCTTTGCACCCGTATCAATGAGATGCAGGACTGGTTTGAAGACCGCGGTTTCCCTATCAAAGTACTCAATACAGGTGGTGGCCTTGGAGTTGATTATTACAGCCCGGATAACAACATAGCTGATTTTGAAGCCTACTTCCAGGTGTTTAAAAACTTCCTGAATGTTAAGCCGGGACAAGAAGTACATTTTGAGCTTGGCCGTGCACTGGTAGCCCAAAGTGCTTCGCTTATATCGCGTGTATTGTATGTTAAAAACGGACAGAAAAAGAACTTCCTGATCCTTGATGCCGGCATGACCGAGCTGATCCGCCCGATGCTTTACCAGGCTTATCACCAGATAGAGAATTTAAGTCGGATGTCGGAAAGTCCGGAAGCCGGAAAGTCCGAACGTTTAAAGTATGATGTTGTGGGGCCGATATGCGAAAGCACGGATTGTTTTCAGAAGGATGTGAGCCTGCCCGAATCATTCCGCGGTGACCTGATAGCTGTACGCACTGCAGGCGCTTATGGCGAAGTGATGGCGTCAGGCTATAACCTGCGCGACAGGGTTGGCAGCGTTTATTCTGAATAGCTATCTGAACCTATAGCCAAGCCTTAGCTGTACATAATTGCCGGCTTCAACAATGGCTATAAAGTTTTTAATCTGCATAAAATAAGCAGCGGCTACAATACCAGGATTATAAACCTTGTAGTCGTAATCGCTGTTTTTATTTCGGTATACATTATCATTTCCGAATGTACCGCCCCAAAAAAGCCGGAAACCAAACTGGTTGGCAACTTTATTGGTATGAAATATGATCTCAGTTGTACCACCTAATGTAAACAGGCCGGCACGCGGATCAGTGTAAAAGCCCGGTTTATTGGTGACAGCCTTCCTAAAGTTAAGGTAATCACCAAACTCATGACTATAGGCGGCTTCAAAACCAATAAAGCGAAAATCGACGTGTGCGCTGCTCACAAAAAAGTTGCCCGATAACCTCCCTCCCGCCGCTCCAAAGAATTTATTTTTAAAATAGTTGGGATCTTGCGGCTTCAATTCGCTGTTATGATAATCTCCTAATGTACCAAAAGCACCGTAAGCCAGGTTGAAATGATCAAACACATGTGCGCGGCTAAAATTAAGCTGTCCGCTCACCAACTCGTCTGAGTAATTAGGGCTTTCATCAACTACTAACGCCCCCGAAATATAGTTTGCTGATTTAACAGCATCGGCAGATACCGGTTTAGGCAAATAAGCAATATCGCTATGGTGCATGGCCGGCGCATAAATATGATCACTGCATGAGCTGATGATCATACCGGCCAGGAGCAAAAGCAGGCTGAATTTAAGTTTCATCGTAAAAGGTTCAGATCAGGTTTATAAATAGGATCCTGAACAATAATACGTTAAAACAAACAATAAAATAACAAAACCTACTGATTATTGCACCAGGCCGTTAATAAAGCTATCTGTAAAATCATCGGCAAAGTGAATTACATTTTGTAACGCTTCAAACTCACCCTGCTGATGTGTTGTGGTAAGTACAACAGCATTCATACCTGCGTTAGCGGCAGCTTCGGCGCCTTTAGGCACATCTTCAAACACAATGCAATCTGTAGGCAATGCACCCAGCAGTTCAGCAGCCTTCAAAAACGTTTCAGGATGGGGCTTACTTAACACCACATCATCGGCACTTACTATCGCTTTAAAATAATGTCTGATGTTAAGGTTATCCAATACAAAATCAATATTAAAAGGAATTGCGGCCGAACCTATAGCCATGGGGATATCGTTTTGATAAGCTTTTTCCAAAAACTCATGCAAACCGGGCAATAATGCCAGGTGGGGTAAAAACTCATCCTGGTAGCGCTGTTCCTTAAGGTACGAAAGTCTGTCCATTTCTTCGGTAGTAAAGCGGTTAGGTCCAAACATACGTACCAGCACTTCCTGATTTTTGCCGTACATCTGTGGTTTTACTTCATCCCAGGTAAAGCTACCGCCAAGGTCGGTATTTAAAAGATATTGCCATGCTTTGGTATGATAAGGCATGTCATTGATCATAGTGCCGTTGAGGTCGAATATAAAGGCCTTCATGTATTAATTTTCAATTTATGAGATAAAACCGAGCCAGTTTTTCGGCAAACTTAAACCTTTAAAAAACTAAAAGTTTAATTATGCCACATATTCTTTAAACACATAGGCGATTAGTTTTTAACAGCGGCCCTGGTAAACTACTACACGCAAAAGGCGCGAAGTGCAAATCAATATTCAAAAAGAGGCGCTTAACCGTATAGCTATCATACAATCGCACGAATTGCGGAGGCCGGTAGCGTCACTGCTTGGCATATTAGACCTCATGCGAATGGAAATATTGATTTTGGTTACTTTAATATAATAGAACATACTGTTAACGAACTGGATAAAAAGATACGTGGAATAGTAAAGGATTCGGAAGACTTCATCCGGGGAGGCCATTTGGCAATAGTAGCCTGACCATCAATTATTTAACAAGAAAAATACTATCCCACAGATTTGATTTACACCTAAATTACCCTTTGGCTGTTGCTGATTATGGTAAATTATAACTACCTTGGCAGCATTAATAAATAAAATAATGCAAAATCAAGGAACAGTAAAATTTTTTAATGAAACAAAAGGTTTCGGATTTATAGTACCAAGCAATGGTGGTCCGGATATTTTTGTTCATTCAACAGGCCTTATTGACGAAGTTCGTGAAAACGACACCGTTGAATACGAAGTTGAAAACGGCCGTAAAGGTCTTAACGCGGTAAATGTAAAAGTTATATAATTATAATATAATCATTAAGCCTACCAGGCACTCAATTTTTTGAGTGCCTTTTTTGTTGACTTATTTTTTTTATTAACCTGCAGGGTATTTCAACTTAATATTTGAATGTTACTTTCAAATAAAACTGGCATTGTTGTTGTTTAAACTATGATATCATAAATCGACTACATATAAAACAAAGAAAGAACATGAAAGATCAAGCAAAAATTATAGCAGCACTATTGGTAGGTGCAGCGGCGGGCGCGGCTTTGGGTTTATTGTTAGCTCCTGAAAAAGGGACTGAATTGAGAGGAGATATTGCAGACTATATAAATGATTTGGTTGATACAGCCAAAACGAAAGCGCAAACAACAGCCGGAGAAATCAAAGATTACAGCAACAATGTAATTGACAAAGCAAAAACCAAGTTTAGCGGAACTGTTAGCGACCTTTGGGATGCTAAAGATAAAGCTGTTGACACAGTACAATCAAAAGCCGATGAAATTGCAGGCAAAGCCAGCGACGCCGCCGAAAGCGCAAAAGATAAAGCTAAAGCAACTGCTAATGACTGGAACAATTCTGTACAAAACGCATAATATTTAGTACTATCATAAAATAATAAAACCCTGCCAGTTGGCAGGGTTTTATTATTTATAAGCGTTTTTTTTATTATTTATTCCATGTATTGTTGCTGTCATCAGCATCCATAAATATACCGCCATCTAAAGTAGCTGATTTAATGGTTTTGGCGGTTTTGATATCTACCGAAATTTGCTTTTGATTTTTTTCCCAAACCACAGGGGTTTGATGAATGCTTTCGGCCGAACCATCAGCATAAGTAACTTTTACATCAAACGGAATTACAAAACCGCCCACGTTTTTAATTGCTACTGTATAACCAACGGCTGTTTTAGTTACACCTTTTATCGACAGATCAATATAGTAATTAGTAAAGAACCAGTTATTGAAAAACCAATCAAGGTTTTTACCTGTAATATTACTCATAGAGTTAAAATAATCCCATGGTATTGGGTGTTTGCCATGCCAGCGGTCCATATATCCATGCAGGGCTTTTTTGAATAGTTGATCGCCCAGCATGTCTTTCAGAGCTAAATAACTTAATGATGGCTTACCGTATGAGTTATTACCGTACCCACCCCTCAATTCGCTCGATGGTGTAATGACCGGCTGATCTTCGGCGGTTGAAGCATCATGGATCCATCTGTCAACACGGAAATTTTTATACAATGCTTCAGCTTTTTCTTTGCCAACTTCTGATGTTCCAATCAACAGTTCAAAAGTGGTTGCCCAGCCCTCGTCCATAAATGCATAACGGCTTTCGTTAATACCCATATAAAAAGGGAAATAAGTATGCGCTATTTCATGATCCTGCACAAACTGCGAAAAGCGCACATCGTTGGTATGGCTATCGTTAACCATCATAGGGTATTCCATATCTGCAAAGCCCTGGAACGACGTCATTTTAGGGAACGGGTAGGGTACCCCCGGCCAGTTATGTGATAACCAGCTTAATGAATTACGGCCGTTTTGTACCGCATGATGAAAATCTTCCGAGCTATCTAAAAAAGCAGCCTGCATACTGGCCCGGCGGTTTGTTGCATCATCAACCACAACGCTGGCTGCATCCCATACATAATGATCACTGATGCCTACAGCCATATCGCTGATATCGTTAGCGGTCCAGGTCCAGGTGTTCATCTCCTTTTGAGCCGTTACTTTATGGGCGGCAAGCTCAGCAGCCGATGCAATATTGATAGTTGAATCACTGGTGAATGAAGCCTTCAATCGTTTTGCATATTCAGGCTGAAGCACCTCTTCAGGGTTTTGCAGGGTACCGGTAGCCCAAACTACGTAGTTTTTAGGCGCGGTAACGTGCAGGGTATAGTCGTTAAAGTCGTTGTAAAATTCCTGGGCATCTAAAAAAGGTAGCCTGTCCCAGCCATTGTAATCGTCATAAACCGACACCCGCGGATAAAAATAAGCCAGGTAGCAGGTAGTTGAATCGATCATTCCTTCGCGGCCGCTTTCTTTCGAAATTTCAAAATGCCAGCCAATATCAAGCTTAACAGAATCATGAGGCATCAACGACTTACTTAAACCAACCATTTGATTTGTTAAACCTGATGCAACTTTTTTTGCTTCGCCATTAATTGAAAAGCTATCAAACTGAATGCCCGGTGTAAGATAGTCAGCCCCTGCATCGCCAAAACGGGCGGCACCCGGTTTATGAATGTTCAGGATGAGCTTCATGTTAAGCCTTTTTAAAGTATCCGGACTATTATTAACATAAGTGATCTGTTCTGTGCCTTTTACAGTACGATTTTGAGGCACAGCCGTAATACTGATATTATAACGGCCATAATTTTGCCAGTACTTTTTGCCGGGGCGGCCATCAGTCGAGCGCGTTTCGTTTTTAAATGCTTTTTGTATATCGCGTGGCATATACAAGGTTTGGGCCTTAACCTGTATAAATGCAATGCAGGCTAATGCAGATAAAATAATGGGTTTGGTCATACGTCTTAAATTTCGTTGCCAATTTAAATTAATTGGACTAAATAACGATATGCAAGAAACATTAATCGGAAAATTTAAAACAAAAAATCGTTGATAAATCGCTATATCAGAGCTTATTTTGTAACAAAGCTGTCACAAAGATTATTTATAAATAAATATTTTGCGGTATCGGATATATTTTTTTTTACTTTGTTACCAGTTATTTTAATAGGGGTATTAAATAACTAACATTTAAGCCATCTGCGCTATGCGGATGGCTTTCTTTTTTATAGATACTTAATCTGCAATTATATATTCTTTGCTAATAAGCGTAAACAGCTCATCGTTGTCAATTGATTCATCTTTACATTCGGTAAGTAATTGTTGAGCTTCAGTGTAATTAAGCTGTTGAGCCACCATTATTAACATATGGCACGATGTAATATTAATATGCTCAAGTAACTGCAGATACAACATAATATCCATATCCAGCAATACAGGTATAGTTTGCTCTTCGTCCAGGCAAAACTCATCCTTAACAATGGACTTTATAGGGTTACAGTTCTTATCCGATGGAATTTCATCAATCAGGGTATACACCTTATTCATCCGTTCTATCTGTTTTTTGATATCGTCCCAAAACTCCTGTATCGCTTGCTGCAATGCGGTAAAAGAAGCGAGGCCTTTCAGGTGCCCAAGATGTTTATCAAGATAACACTTACCAAAATAAATTCTGTTCAGGTTGTGGACAAAAACCTGTTTTAACAAATCGTTATCCAGTGTTTTAGGGGTATTGTTACTCATGGTATGAAGTTAAAAGTATATAGTTAGGGTTTATATATTTCTTAAAAGCTGTTTCACGCAATTGCTTATCAAACTTACCTTAAAAATAACTAAGTTTTATTAGCCGGACAGATGTGCCGGGATAAATTAACTTTGCATTGCAATAACATAATGCTATGAAATATAAATTAGGCGATTTTGTTCGGTTTGTTGATGAAAAAATGGAAGGTTTTGTAACGCGCATCATCGACGAACAGATGATAGGCGTTACCGGCGAAGACGATTTTGAGATTCCGGTACTGGCCAGTAAAGTAACTTACGTTCATGGTTACCAACCGGCAGGGGCGACAAAAAGCAACAATATAACGGCTGAAAAGCCCTTAACACCAGGTGAATTTGTAAAAAAAGGCGTTTATATAGGCGTGGTTACTGATACCAGGGCAAGTTCTGTCGTACATTTTCATTTAATCAATGAAACTTCGTTTCAGTTGCTGGCTACTTTAACCACAGATAAGCAACAGGTATTTAAAGGCGAATTTGCAGGGATCATCGCGCCAAAATCAACCGAAAATATCTACTCCGCCCAACTGGCCGATCTGCAGGTTTGGCCAAAGTTTATTTTCAGCGTTTTATTCAGTACCAAACAAAACGTTGAACCACCGGCACCGTTGGCTGTACATGAAAAGTTTAAGGCCAAGGATTTCTCAACCACTAAAAAGAACATTCCATTCCTTAACCAGGCCGGCTGGCTCATCAGGCTCGACGAGCCTGAACTGATTATTGATGCTCAAAAACTGAAGGAAAGCTTTTTTGAAAGCCCTACCGAAAAAGTAGTGATTGAAAAGCCGGTTAGCGAAGTTGACCTGCATATAGAAAAGCTGCGGGACGATTACCAGTTTTTAAGCAGCGCTGAGATTATGGAGATTCAACTGGCCCATTTTCACAAAGCGCTTGATGCAGCTATTGTTCATCAACTACCTGATATTACTTTTATACACGGTGGTGGCAATGGCACGCTGCGTAATGAGCTGCACAAACAATTAGGCAGGCATAAAAAAGTACAAACCTTTATGGATGCCCGTAAAGAAAAATTTGGTTACGGCGCTACCAAGGTGTTGTTGAAGTAACAATTTACGAGAGTAAGTAAGCCTTACGAAGTTTTGAAACCTTCGTAAGGCGGTTTTTCTTACTTTTTCGCAAACCAGATTTCAAGATTAGGCAACTTTAAAGTTTGATGCGGCGATGCCGGATCATGTAACTTTAAACTCACCGGGTAAAGTTCATTTGCTTCAAACGTTAAAGGTTCAAGATCTTTAATATAGAGATTTTGTGGAATACTATGTGTGAGCGCAAAAGGGATGTTCTTTTTAAAGTTGTTGAACACTTTTATCAGTAACTGGTTATTGCCAGGCATCAAATCCAAACCGATTACATGACTTACAGAGGCAGCCTTACCCGGATTATTATTGATGAGCAGTTGCCTCCCATTAAGCAAAACAATTATGCCATCGCCGCTGGTAATCTTAACCTGCGCGTAAATTAAATCCTTGCCTGCGTTGATGTTTTGCAAAATGTAGTAAGCATTATCCATGCCTGCAGGCAGATCAATCAGCTGCCCGTTTTTATAGTCATTTACAGACCGCCATGGTTTATCGGTGTCTTTGGTAAAAGGTTTTGAGATATCGATTTTATCCGCGCTGCCATTTAAACCTCCTAAGCCCGCGGAGTATGGGCCGGTTATATATAATGGCCCCCATTTTATTTTAGCCGTATCGGGTTTATACTTCATCTTCCTGTCGCTGTCGAGTTTGAGCGTGGTGGTTACATTATTTACATTTAGGTCAACAATGCTGCCTTTTTCTTCGTCGGTATATTGTATAGCAGGCTGATACCTGCCTTTGTGTTTGGGCTTAATTGTCCAGCCTTGCTTTACCGTACTTTGATAATTGCTGTTATAATCAATACCCGATGAACTATAATAATTATAAGCGTTGTGCTCATCCAGTTTTATGTGGTCATAACTGCTGCTCAGGATATGAACAGGTTGCACTTTGTAACCTTCGGCAACGTCAACCGCTATAACTTTTATTTGTTTTTCACTGTCAAAACCTGCGGGTAAGGTTATCACAGCGGCATCAGTTGCCTGTTTAAAGCTAAGCGATTGTTGTTCACCCAAAACAGAAACATTACTAATCCTGCCTTCCAGACCGGGTAAAGTGATCAGGCCATCAGCGGGTGCCGAGGTTACAAAAAGATAAAGCTTATTGGGTTTACTGGTTATATTCCCCCAGTCAAAAGAGGCAAAAAAGGGATCGGCAGTTGTGCCATAAACAGCTTCGGCATTTTTATGGAGCCAGGTCCCTATCTTCAATAAAACATCCTTTTCAAAACCAACTACTGAGCCATCTCCTTTGGGCCCGATATTAAGCAGGTAATTCCCTCCCCTGCTAATCACGCGGATCAGGCTTTCCAATTTCTCTTTATACTTTTCATCCTCGCTTCCGCGTTTTTGCCACGACCGGTAGCCCCAGGTTTCGTCAAAAAATGAAGCGGGCGACTGCCAGGGCACTCCGATGGAATAATCGGGATACTGATTATCACCCATTACGGCAAAATCGCCCTGATCATTACCCAAACGGCTGCTTACCATACAATCAGGCTGCAGGCGGTGCACCAATTGATAAAGCTCTTTACTTTGTTCAGGGCTTTGCGACCCCATATCAAACCAAAGTTCGGATATAGTACCATAGTTTGATAGCAACTCGGTTACCTGCTTCTTGTTATATTCATGATGCTCGGGTGTTATATAATCAGAATTATGACTTGATATGGGCGACGCTTGCGGATAATGCCAGTCTATCAGCGAAAAATACAAACCAAACCTCAGACCATGCCTTTTACAGGCTTCGGCCATTTCCTTTACCACATCACGTTTAAATGGAGTAGCATCAACCACATTAAAATCGGTAGTTGCAGTTTTAAACATGCAAAATCCATCGTGATGTTTTGAAGTTAGTACAACAGAGCGCATCCCAGCCGCTTTAGCCAGCAGGGCAATACTATCAGCATTCCAGTTTATCGGGTTAAAGTTTTTGGCCAGGTTGGCGTAAGTATCACTGTAAATACCAGCATGGGCCTGGATTTGCTCACTTAAGCCGCGGATAACCGGCTTCCCATCCCAAACACCACCCAAAACTGAATAAATACCACCAAAATGGATAAACATGGAAAACTTCTGATCCTGCCATTGCTTTATCGAAGAAGATGGCGGTTGTGCAAATGCAAAATGAATACAAACTAATAACGATAACAGTGTGCTTATGATTTTTTTCATGGGAGGACTTCAATACCTCAAAGTGTAAAAAAGTTGTTAATAAACAAAAAACTCACAACTTAAACTTGCCTGTTATAAACTAACAGCTACACAATTATGCACACAAAATAACTCAACTTTACACTTTTGCTAATAAACATGTTATATAATTGTGAAATACGCTTCACAAATTGCATTTTTTTAATAAAAATATTATTTGCATCTTTGTAGCAACACAACCCTAACCCTAATTCATAATGAAAAAAATTCTCTTGCTCAGTAGCAAGGGTTCATTTAACCTTTAAAAAAACGTAATGTCCGAATCTATTCAAATTCAACCCAATATCCATTGTGAGCCTTGCAAAGAATGTGGTGCACGCCCGGTAATTAATCAAACCCGTAAAGGTTTTGTGGTTACCTGCCCAACAAATAAAAAGCATTATGAAACTGCTCCCGGTATGGTAAATATTGATGAATGGAACAGGTTTAACCAAAAATCGCCCGTGCTTACAGGCACACAATATAAAAGCAAAGCCTCATAAAAACTATTCCATAAAAGTAATAGTTTCAGTTTTGGGTATTTAATCAATAAAAACCTGCTTATGAGGATACAATGGGTTTAATTGTATTCATGTTATGCATATTGTAGATACTGAAAATGAACCTTCAAAAAAAAGGCACAGCTATACATTTTGTCCAAAGTGCCAAACCAATACCGGCCAAAGGATCCACCGGCCGGCATTGTTAAAGCTATTGACATTTTGGCTGCCGGTTAAAAGGTATTTTTGTTATAGCTGCAACAAAAAATACCTGGTAATTGAAAGGTAACGAAACCGTTCGGTAACAACACTTCCTATTGTTCAAAACACAGTATAGCTTAACAATATAAGACCCTTTCACTTTGCAAAAAGCGGAGCTGTTTGCCTGCTACCCGATTTGAGATACTCGGCATAGCTTTTTTTAATATAACTGATCATATCATAATCGCTCATTTTTTTCACTTTTTTAATTTCGGGGTGATATTGGTTCATAAAGTTTTGCAGCGAATCGCCTTTAAGATTAGTTATTGAGCTCACCTTTTCTGGCGAAAAAAACCTGTCCACATACTCATCTTCTTCATCTTTCAGCAAAATCTTTTGCAGCTTTGATTGCGGAGCTCTGTTTTTATTCAACATGTCGATCACCGACAGCAAGTTGATGCTCAAGATAGTTGCTGTACTTTTATCCGCATTTATGTGATTGCTGGGCTTACCAAAATCAAGATCAGCCGGACGTGCTATAAACGCATCTTTTATGGTTGAGCTATGACAGGCAAAAACAGAGGCAAACTCCCTCCTGTTACGTAATGAATCGGCCCTGGCATTACGCCTGGCCCTGATCTTTACCTCACTTAAAACAGTTGCCGCAGGCTCAATGTAACATCTTAAGGTATCAAATTTTAAAAAACTGACTATAAGCTTAAAAGGCTTGTAACCTATGCTGGTGATCCTTAAAGTATCACCGGGCTTTACGTTGGCCAACACAAACTTCCCTTCGGCATTACTTATACTTTTTGATGCGGGTGTATTGATAAAAGCATTTGCCACCGGCAAATAGGTAGTTTTATCAATAACGATACCTTTAACACGCTGGGCAAACAGATTTATGGACAAGAGCATCAATATTACTGTTGAGGTAAGTTTCAATGTTTTCATGACGGGTTCAGTTAACAGGTGAGCAGGTTAACTAAATATACGCATAAATTATTAACCTGTACACTTTTAACAAATATTAACATATGCCGCATTACGGTCACAAACCTTTTCTTTCCGCTAAAAAAGCCAATAAATTACTTCATCATCGCTTCAAAAATTTCGTCAAAACCTTTGCTTTTAAATTTTTGGAAGGTTCCGTCAAACTTTTCGCTAATGGGGTTAAGCAATTGAAAGCAAAGCTGTTTATCTTCCTCGCTCAATGCACTGGTCATCATTCGCGCAACTTCAAGTACACGTACTTTGGCTTTTCCAAGAGTTTCCTCTCCAAGGGCTGTTAATTTTAAACGCTTAATACGTTTATCATCAATATCTTCATACTCGGTTATCAGTTCGCGTTTTTTTAGCCTGTTAAGCATATTGGTACCGCTTGATAGTTCGATTATGTTATTATAAATAGCTTCAGATTTTATTGGGTTAACCTGGTTAAAAATAGTAACCAATATACCGAACTCCTCTATCTGATCAAGCCCTGTACCTTCAAGCGCTTTGTTTGAATATACCATATGGTACTTTCCTATCCGTCTTATCAAAATCATGAGCTTGCCGTTAATTCCCGGCCTTAATTGCCAGTCGGGCGTTGCTTTCTTCTCATCTGCTGCCTTGGCCATTAGCTGATGCCGGAAGAAATCATCCAAATTACAACCGGGATTTTGCTCCTCATAATCGCCCCAAAGCTTAACCAATTCAACTGTTTTATTCACGTGTTATTTCCTTTTGGTATCAAATCTAAAAAAAACGTCTCCAATATTTGCTATTTACTTTCTTTTGGTATAATATTGCATTAGTTTACTACCATATGGTATATTTTATAAATTTAATCAATCTTACCAAATGAATACCTCACTCTTTTTACCAGCACTATTAATATTACACTTAACAGGGCTAACTATAATGGCGGGCACCACCATTGTTGATTTTACAGTATTTAAAACCTTTTGGAAGCATTTTGATGATGATACAGAAAAATCAAAAGGTATACTGGCAGGTACATCTAAGTCATCAACACTGATTGGAATAGGTGCCGCCCTGCTGGTTATAACAGGCATTGGCATGATGGCCTTAACCCATGGCGTATTTGGCGAACAGCTATGGTTTAGAATAAAAATGGGAATTGTTTTGGTTCTAATGCTAAACGGGATATTTTTTGGAAGGAAGCAAGGCGAAAAGCTACGAATGATTATGAGTAACGACAAAGCTTACTTAGCAGAACGGGTTGACCAAATTAAGGTGAACCTTAATATCTTTTTTACGGTACAACTGATATTGTTTTTCAGCATAGTTTTTTTAAGCATTTTCAAATTTAGTTAATCAAAAAAAAATGGAAATGCAACAAAACACGCCTATTTATAAGTTGGTAATTGTAGGCGCAAACGGCGGCATTGGCAGGCAGTGCGTTGAACAGGCCCTTCAGGCGGGACACTTGGTTACTGCAATATTACGAAACACGGCCAAATTAGCAATCGAGCACCCCAATCTAAAAAAAGTAAGCGGTGATGTTATGCAACCCGGTGCATTTGAAAATCATTTTGAAAACCAGGATGCTGTGATTTCGGCAATAGGCGTAGCCGGCGGTTTCGGATCAGATAAACCCACAGCTTTATATTCGCAAGGCAATGCCAATGTTTTAAAAGCGATGGAACAAAAAGGCATAAAACGCATGTTCCTGATCTCGGCCAGTGCAATTGAAATAAGTCCCGTACTCCCATTTTATATCAGGCTTATTGAAAAATATGTAGTTCAAAAACTGCTGAAACATATGTATACCGATTTGCTCAAAATGGAGGCAGTGATAAAAAGCAGTAACATTAGCTGGACTATCATTAGACCACCGCAGCTTACAAACCAAGCCGTTACCGGCACATATCGCATAGCTATTAATACATTTCTTAAAAACTGCCTCAAAATATCAAGGGCCGATGTTGCACACTTTATCATCAATAACGTTGCTAACCGGGATACTTACCAGGCAACAGTTGAAATTGGATATTAACACTAAAATCCGCCAATGAAGCAGAGCACCTTTCACTACGTGTTAACTTAGTGATCCAAACAAAGCTGACTATTTCATATAGCAAAAAAAGACCTTTCCATTACTGAAAAGGTCTTTTGCTTTAGTACCCTGCGGATTATTTTCCGTAAACTATCCAGGAAGCTTTCGACCAGTCATTAGCAGGATCGATCGCACCTATATAGTTGGTTTTATCAAAGAATGAATCGGATAAGGAGCCATCAAACTTGCCCGCAACAATTGCCGGTGAACCTGCTTTAGGCAATAAGTTTGGAGCAGCATTGTTAAACGGATCGGTCAACATAATATCTGCTGCAGCAGTGAATGATTTTGTGCCATCACGGCCTTCAACTAAAGCTTTCAAACCTGCTGCGTCCAATAAACCAGCTGTAGCCAATTTGTCAACTTTATAAGGTGAAGTTACCGCCTGTAACAAGCTGTTTTTTAAACCGCTTGTCCCGGCAATATAATACTGCGCGGTTGGGTCATTATCCAGGTCTAAGCCCGCTTTTTGCCCCCCCATTACTATGGCATTAGCCAAAATAAATTTTGCACCTCTTCTCCAGCGCATACCGTAACCGTAATCCGCAGATACTCCTGTGGCGTTATTAGGCCCTACAGCCGTAAAGTTCGACAACAAAGGGAATGTGTTAGGAGTTAACAAATAACCTTTAGCATCTGTTGTGTTATCCACTTCAAAATTGTTGGAAATATCACCACTGGTACCTTTATTATCAGTAAACGCCGGATCTTTAACAGAGATCGCGTATTGGATCTTACCGTGGTATCCGTCATCAAAATCAAAATCATCATCAGCGTTGTTATAGGCAACCAGGTATTTAGCATTAAATGAACCCCCGAAAAACTCGTAAGCATCGTCAAGGCCGCGAAGCACTTCAATGTGGTCTATTTTGGTACCGCTACCTACGGTATACATACTTAAGCCGTTTACTTCATCACCAGGGTTAACCGCTTTACCGGCATATTCAATACGTACATATTGTAAAACCCCCGAATTATCAGCATCGTTTGTGCCGCCGAATGGCTGGTGCTCGGTATCTACGCCACCTTCCAAAACAGCGTGGTTGCCATTACCCGTGGCCGATCCAACGATCACAAGGCCACCGAAATTACCTGGTTTCGGATCAGCCTCCGCCGAAGTGAAAACAATTGGCTTATCAGCAGTTCCGGCGGCATTGATCTTGCTTCCTTTATAAATGATAAGGACACCGGCTGAGTCTTTATTGCTCACAATTTTGGTTCCCGGATCGATGGTTAAAGTTGCATTATTATCCACGTAAACATAACCGCGAAGCCTGTAAGTGATATCGGCGGTCCAATGTGTGTCTTTAGTAATCTTTCCCCTCACATCCATCTTGGTAACAGCAGGAGGATTAACCGGTGGATTTTTACCCGGATCATCGTTTTTTGAGCAGGATGCTAATCCTATCATGGCTAATGAGCCAAGTAAATACAACGTTTTTTTCATAATAATTGTTAATAATAATTGATAATAAATTGAAGGCCTTTTACTGTATAGCGTGATTATTTTTTAAAACTGAAATTATATTTGAACGAAAGGGTTGTTCCAAAACCCGAATAACGGCTCTGGATGATTTTATCCTCTTTAGCATTATATGCGGTGCTCCCCGAGCTTCCGTAATTATTATACAATGCGAAGGGCTGCGCAAGCAGATCAGATACGGTCAGTTTAAGCTCGGCATGCTTTTTAAATAACGCCTTGCTTAGCTGCATATCAATCACATTCCGCGGTTTCTCATAGATATCCACGCCACCAGTAACAGCTCTGAAACGTAAACGCTCCCCTATCCTGTTATAAAGCACGTTGAATGAAAAATCACTGCCTTCGGGTGTATAATACAGGCCCGAGTTGATCAGGTAGGGTGACTGTCCCTGGAGGGGGGTAGACGCGTTACGGCCATCAGCCAGCTTTACCTTGGCATTGATGTAGGAAGCATTCACATAAAATGTTACATCATTCAAGAAACTTCCCTCAGCAATGAAATTCAGTTTCTTCCTCATCTCGGCCTCAAAACCAAAATCCTTGGCATTGAGCGCATTCTGATAAGTCAAAATATCGTTACCCTGATTGATCTGCTCGATCGGATTCTTAAATTTCTTGTAAAAAGCCGAAACCGAGATGATCTCCCCTCCTGACGGATAATATTCAAAGCGAAGGTCTGCGTTATCAATTATACTTCGCTGCAGATCCGGATTACCGCTGGCAATAAAGTTAGTCTGGTAGTCAAAATAGCGAAAACTGGCAAGCTCTCTGAACTCCGGACGGTTTACCGACCTGAAGTACGCCGCGCGTAAATTGACCTTCTCCGATAAACTATAGGTCAGGTTACCTGAAGGCAGGACATCTGTATTATTATATTTCTGTTCGGTCTGGCCCAGCGGTTTGAGCGACTGCGCATACCGTTCAACCCGTGCCCCCCAAACCAAACGGATTTTTTTGTTCAGCTTATTGTCCAGCATCACATAACCGGCGTCCTGATCGGCTTTTCCTTTGTAATCGGTGGAGCTAAGGTCCAAGCGCGACAGATCGATCCCGTTTTGAGCGATACTTTGAGGACTGAAAACATTGAAGATCGTATAGCCACCAGTCAGCGGGATTGCCTTGTTTCCGAAGCCGATGGCGTCAGTGTATCCCAGCGCATCAATACTGAAATCACGGTCACGATGAGAAATAAGACCACCGAATTTCAATTTCTGCGACTCATTAAGCCACTTGAACGGAACTGCCAGGTTTGCTTTCGCGCCGTAAATATTTTCATTTAATTTAGAATACACACGGCCCAGATCATTAGGTTTGGGGCTGTTTTCGCTGGATAATGAGATATATTCCGGCTGGTTCAAAGGTGTATAGATGGTTACGATCCTTTGATCGGGCTGGTTCCGGTATGATAAACCGTAGGAAGCATTCCAGTCAAAAATAATATTCTTTTTGCCCAGCGTGTGCTGTCCTTCCAATGCAGAAGTGTAAATGCCGTTTTGAGTTGTCTCCACAGAGTAACCTTTGTAGCGCAGCGGGTCTGTTTGACCGGCCTCAAAATTCAGGGCATTGTTGGTTTGCTCGAAGTCAACAGAAAAATCGTTGTTGTAAAGGTTTCTCCAGGCAATTTTGTTTTTTCCGAATGTATAAGCGAAATTCAGCAAACCGCCAAGGCTTTTATAGTTGGTATAGGTATTACGGTCAAAGCTGTACAGGGGAAGCTCTTTCGATGCATCATTGAACCCGGTATAACCAATTCTGTCACCAAATGATGCACGGTGCCCATTGCTGTAGTTCAGACTGAAGTTATAACCCAGGCGATTGCCATTTGTATTGATTTTGGAATTGCCCGTGGAAAATTGAAAACCAATATTAGGAAGGCTCATTTGCCCTTCTTTGTAATAAAAAGTATTGGGAAATTGCTGCGCTATAGCGATTTTTTCGGCACTTGTTGTCCCGGATGTATAGTCTTTTTTCACATTAGAATAAGCCGCAGGCAGCTTTCTTGAACCGTCATCGAATCCAAGGAAATCATATTTCCCGTTAGGCCTCGCATCGATAAAGTTATTCTTAAGAGTAGTTTTGGAATTATAGCCAACACTTAGCGCCACTTCCAGGAACCTGCTGTCGGGAATATCTTTGGTAATAGTATTGATCGTACCACCCGCAAAATCGCCGGGCAGATCGGGCGTCGCCGTTTTGTACACGATAATATTATCGACAAGACTTGAAGGAATGATGTCAAAAGCAAAAGCTTTTTTATCCGGTTCGGAACTTGGCAGCGTTGTCCCGTTCATCATATTGTTATTATACCTTTCGGATAAACCACGGATAACAACGAATTTACCCTCCTGCACGCTTGTTCCGCTGACGCGTTTCAAAACGTCACCAGTATTCCGGTCAGGGGATTTACGGATCATATCGGCAGATATACCATCACTTAATTGTATACTATTCTTCTGCCTTGCGTAAAGGGCGTTTACTGAAGCCTGGCGGTAAGTAGCTTTCACAACAACTTCATTAAGTGCCTGCGTTGAAGATTGGGTCAAAGCGACATCCAGCGCGGTTACTGCACCTGCCTGAACTTCCACATCAGAAACCGATTTGCTCTGGTAACCGATGTATTTAACAACGATACTGTATTTGCCCGGCTGAAGTCCACTCAATATATACCGGCCTTCCACATTGGTGGCAGCGCCCTTGCTGCCGCTCTGTAAGCCAACTGTCGCACCTATGAGTGTTTCACCAGTCTTTTGGTCGATTACCTTACCGGCAATTTTACCCAATGACTGTGCAAATGAATTGGAGCTTATTAAAAAACTTAAAATAATGAAAGGAAAGAGCCGAGTAAACTTTTGCATAATCTTAAATGACGCTCAAAATTATCGGCGATAAATTAAGACCATGTTAACTTTATATTATCAAAAAGAATATATTGAATAATCGATATTATAGACAACGTTAAATAGACTAAGAAGCTTCCAACATTCAAAAAACAAACTCTATTTTAGCACGATCAAATAATTGTAAACAGCGATGGCACAAAAGAAAACAGAAGAGTTCAGTTATCCCGACCAGTTCATCTCAGATGTATCCATAGCACTGTCGCATCCCGGTAGGATCTCTATTATCCGTATCATTGCAAGGAAACCTGGGATTACCACAGGCGAGCTCGTGGAATTTCTACCGTTCGCACAATCTACAGTATCCCACCATTTGAAGGAGTTGATCAAAACCGAATTGATCTCGGTTAGCATCGATGGAAAAAGATCTTTGTATACATTAAATGAAAATATGTGGAGCAGATTCGCCAGACATTATGGTCGCCTCGTGAAAGAACTGGGCATACCGGATTCCCACGAAGCAGAACCGGAACAACATTAATTTATATTCTATAATATCGTATCTATGCCCGGTTCAAATATGGATATCAATAAAGCAGATCTGGAACTTTGCAACTTTGCCAGGTTGCTGGCGCTTCCAATCAGGGTATCTATCTTCAAAGCGCTTATCGCGAATGGCAACATACTATCTCAAGAGGTATTGCTTTCTCTTCCTTTTAACCCAGGGCAATTAACGAAGCATATAACCGATCTTAAAAAAGCAGGCTTTGTAACCATCAGACGCGAGAATAGAAAGATCAGATATGAGCTTAAAACATCCGATATAAACCGCCCTGCCAGGCAGTTCGCCGATCTTTTCAAAATCATCGGCAGCTACGCACCTATTGAGCCACTAAACCCTAACACCGTCGCTTCCGGGAAAGAGAGCCTCCCACCTGCCGCTTTGAGCTTTGGCAGGTTGATCAAAAAGTATAGGACAACATTAAAGTTTTCACAAGAATATTTATCCGCAGAACTTGGAATGAACCGGAGCGACTTAAGCAGGATAGAATCAGATAAAAAGGACTTTCCTCCTGGGAAGCTACAATTGCTGGCGCTGGCACTATCTGTTGAATGTGATGTATTAAAAAAGCAATTCTATAGCTTCAAAATTGTGGAAATGGTTGACAAAAGCGGGTTTGACGAGGTCGTATTAAAAAATGTCAGTCACGTGCTGCAGGCCGGTATTCCCATCCCTGAACATTTCCCGACCAAGCGGGCTACCCGATAAATGTCAGCAAATTAAAGCAAAATCAAATTTTCTGGACTTTTAAACAAAACAAAGTTGAACTTCTAAACAAAACAGGCAAGCCGCATTAGCGCCATCTTTGTTAAAAGAAAATTCAACATGGAAAATAACATCAAACAACCAACCGTATTAGTAACAGGCGGCACAGGCTTCATTGGCATCTATTGTATCCTTCAACTCTTACAACAAGGCTACACTGTTAAAACAACCCTTCGCTCCTTAAAAAGAAAAGATGAAGTAATTAACCTGCTCAGAGGAGCCGGAATCAAATCCTTTGAAAACCTCGCCTTTGTGGAAGCAGACCTGACTAATGACCAAAACTGGAACCGGGCAGCTGATGGCTGCACCTATGTGCTGCACGTAGCTTCCCCATTTCCTGCCGAAGAACCCGAAGATGCCAATGAGCTTATTATACCAGCGCGGGACGGCGCGTTACGAGTATTGAAAGCAGCTCGCTATGCCGGTGTGAAGCGCGTGGTATTAACCTCATCCTTTGCTGCCATTGGCTACAGCAAAGATCCCAAAGGCTACACCTTTACGGAAGAAGACTGGACAGACCCCGAACTGACAGACCGCGCCTACATTAAATCTAAAACGATTGCCGAAAAAGCTGCCTGGGACTGGATCAACAGCGAGGGCGACGGCATGGGACTCACCGTAATAAACCCGGTAGGCGTATTCGGCCCTGCCCTGGGAAAAGACTTCTCCACCTCTATCGGCTTTGTGAAAGGCATATTGGATGGCCAGATCAAAGAAACGCTGCCCTTCACTTTTGGCGTGGTGGATGTGCGTGATGTAGCCGATATTCACCTCAAAGCAATGACACATCCGGCCGCAGCGGGCGAGCGCTTCCTGGCAACAGCCATCGGAGTCATGAGCCTTTACGACGTGGCTGAGCTTATCCGGAAAGAAAGACCCGAATACGCCGGAAATATCGCCGACCTGAAACCGCTGGATGAATCCTTCTATATTGCCATTTCCAACGAAAAGGCACAGCGGGTATTGAATTGGCATCCTCGCAGTAAGGAAGAAGTGATATTGGCAAGTGCGGATAGTCTTTTGAATTAAGTATTTTTGAGCATGATCGCCAGTAGTCTGCAATCCTGTCATTTAGGTCCCGGAATATCTCCCGAACAGGTAATATCCGATCATTTCTTTCTGTACCTCCTAAAAGGCTCTATGCTGGCATACAGTGGCGACAAGCATTACCACTTTCATCCCGGCGACAGCTGCATCGCCCGCAAGAACCATTTGCTACGCTACACCAAGCAGCAGCAGGACGGTGACTTTAAAAAGATCGTCATCGTGCTGGATGAAGCTTTTCTAAAACGGTTTTTAGTCCGGCACAGGGTAGATACCGGCATCGCCACGTCAGACGATTCCATCCGGCCGGTCAAAGACGATCAGCTGCTCACCAGCTTCATCCATTCCCTCGAACCCTATTATAGGGGTGAGGCCGAGATCGAGGAAGCTTTTGCAGATCTCAAGCGAGAGGAACTGCTATTGATCCTGCTCAAAAACGACCCAGGCCTTGCTGCCGTATTGTTCAACTTCGGTGCGCCTCAAAAGATAGACATCGAAGCCTTCATGACCCGGAACTTCAGGTTTAATGTCCCTTTGGAGCGCTTCGCGTTTCTGACGGGCAGAAGCCTATCCGCTTTCAAGCGTGACTTTCAGCAAATCTATAACGACACGCCCGGACGCTGGCTGACAAAAAAGCGATTGGAAGAAGCTTACTTTCTCATCCACCAGCAAAGCCAAAAGCCCAAAGACATTTATCTTGAGCTGGGCTTCGAAAATCTGTCCCATTTTTCCTTTGCCTTTAAAAAGCAATTCGGGCTTGCGCCGACTGCTGTGCTTTACTGAAAAAAGAACCAGACTTTCGTATAGTCTATAACTCGCTTACCCGGGAAATAGCACATATGAACTCACTTAGTAATGACTTTTACAGGGGCTACAAAGTCGATACAATACTCGTTGATGGGTGGAGATTCTGTTGAACTTGACCACTATGTTCCGGGACAAGCTGATACGACGACTGTCGATTCAAGATATGGCAGGCCCTCAAAAGTGCCCCCATGTACGAAAAAAGCCGTTTCCTGTTAACTGAAACGGCTTTTCTTATAAGTGATCCCATTTGGATTCGAACCAAAGACCTACAGATTAGAAATCTGTTGCTCTATCCAGCTGAGCTATAGGACCATCGCGTCTAAACTACAAATATAAACAGGGTTTCTAACCCGTGGTATACTGTATATTTTTTTGCGGTGCAAATATGCAAAATTATGCTGAAAATAACAATCAATTTGGTAATTGATTTGCTATAAGCTGCTTAACAGCTTGTTAATGTAATACGGGCTCTTGTTTATTTTTGTTTTTAATTGTTTCACAAAATCCGTCCGTCCGTCCAAAGGTGTAACCCTTGTCCATTGCCCAATCGATAAAATCAGCTATCCTTCGTACAAAAGCTTCGCCCGAGTTTTTGGAAACATAGCCTGGGAAACCGAACTTTTCTTTATCGTGCAGGTCGGTAAATTCCCAGGGGTGGAAATACAAGTTCAGATAACCGTCTTTTTTATGCGTTGCCGAAGCCATACGTTTTAATAAAGATAGCGGCAAATTATGAAAGCTTAGCCAAAACAGCGGAAAACGTACCAACGGCGAAACCGAAGCCGGGATCTGCAGCACATCATGGTCATAAAACCAGGTACGTGGTTTATCAAAATTATTATACCGCCCGGGCAGCCAGGTTGGGTTTATAGACGAGTTATACCTATAGCCGGCTTTTGCTATTTCAGCCTCATCAACAGGCATCATCCGTGCCATGCGGAAGCCTGTTACTTCAGTTCCGGAAATATCCTCCAAGACCAGCTTCGACTGCCTTAAATGTTCGGCCTTAAAATCTGAATGATAATACCCGTGCGATGCTATCTCATGCCCTTCGGCTACCATCTTTTTGATTACTTCGGGCTTATGATTGGCGTAATTAGCTGTGCAAAAAAAGGTAACCTTTATGCCTCTGTCTTTTAATAAATCGAGTATTGTGTTGGTACCCCTTGTCGAAATTTCAAGCTGCTCGTCAAAAGTTATTGATTTACCGTACTCAAACGGCATATCAAACTCCTCCACATCAAATCCTAATAAAATCATTATCTACAATAACAACATTTGATGACCGGATAATATAATGCGGGCGGTGCTTGGATTGCATAAATATCTTCCCAACATAAACCCCAATAACGCTCATTACAAGCAGCTGCAAACCGCCAAAAAAGGCAATAGTAGCAATAATTGAAGCCCAGCCCGAAACCGCGTAACCTAAAAAGTAGCTTACCAGCACGTATGGTATATACAAAATGGCCAGTGACGAAACCAGTAACCCAATTAATGATACAATGTAAAGCGGCCTTGCACTGAACGCCACAATGCTGCCTACAGCAAGTTTAACCAGCTTTGCAAACGAGTAGCTTGCCTCGCCGGTATGCCGTTTTGATGGTACATATGGAATCCCAACCTGTTTATAACCCGCCCATTTAATTATCCCCCGAAAAAAAATCTCGTACTCATCAATAAGCTTAAGCTGCTTCACAACCTTTTCGTCAATCAGCCTGAAATCGGCGGTACCATTTTCCATCTTGATATCCGAAAGCATGTTAAGGCCTTTATAAAACAATTTTGACGTAACTTTCTGATAACCCTTGCCATGAGGGTTTTCGCCTTCGCGATAGGTGTAAACAATATCATAGCCATTTTCCCAAAGGTTTAACATCTTCAGGATCAGTTGCGGCGGGTGCTGCAAATCAGCATCCATTGTTATCACGGCATCGCCCTGCGCCATAGCAATACCGGCCTTAAGAGCATAATCTTTACCAAAGTTGCGCGAAAGTTCTACATAAAATACATTGGAATGCAGCTCGGCATTGATCTTTAACTCATTCAGGGTATTATCGCGGCTTCCGTCGTCAACAAAGATCAGCTCATAGGCATATCCCGTGGGCGAAAGTGTTTCACGAAGTTGCTCAATTAAATAACTAATGTTTTTTTCTTCGTTATGAGAGGGTATAACAATAGAGATCTTCTTATCGGCAAGGTAAGTCATAGTTATACTATGGATTTTTAATTGTAATAGGTGGTATAGTAATTAAAGCTTATATTTGAATACCTTTTAGGCACCGCTTTTTACTTAAATAACCTTACGCTAATTTGTTACAAAATGTAACTGCCGTAATCAGATTTAAATAAAGGTGTCAAGTTCCTCAAATGTAACTTTGATGTTACAAACATAAAAATTATTTATTAATCTGCAAGTTTTCCGGGGTTTACATCAAAAATTAGCCCCTGTAGAATTGTTTTCATATCAGTAATCCTCTAAACTGCGGCCGTATTCAATACACTTTTCTTTTCGCCCGCAAAATCCCTGGTAAGCGTTTCGTAAATTATTTTAAGCCAGATCAAAAAGCAGGGTATTGATTTTAGTTTATAAGGAACAATATATTGGGTACGGATAAAGGAGGGAAAAAGATCTGAAGGGGAAAGACTTGTTATCAACAGCGCCAAAACCAACAGGAAGATCTCGAAGCCGGTAACCGGTCGGTTTAAATTCATAAACCAAACTGCAACACCCACAAAAGCGATGATATAGGTTGATGATTCGGCCGAACTGCTGAAGATAACGGCAAAGATCAACACCGATGAAAGGATGAGCCGCTGGTATTCCACAACTTTATAAGCACCTATGCGCAGGTATGACAGTGCAAACATCACCAGCGCCGGCCCTATTACATACATATTTTTAAGGTCATCATAATGAAAAGCTTTGCGGATAAAACCGGTAAAGCAAATTTCCTGCATTACCGAATGTTGATTGCCCGAGTTTTTGACCACCAGGTCGGCATACCAATCATGATATGTTTGGATGATAAAAGAAGGCGATGAAATGGCCATCGGCAAAACAAACAACACTACCGACCAAAATATAAAGCTTAACACAAACTTTGGCTTATTTGCCGAGAAAAAGAAGAAAGCCAGCCCAACTATTCCATACAGCTTTATAAAGGCACCGAGTGCTATCATCAATGCAGCCCAAAAATCCTGCTCGCGTTTGATAAAGTTAAAGCTCAAAATGATCAGCGCCGCTATCATGGGGTTGCTCTGCACGTTGGCCGATGCCGTCATCAATTCATGGGCGCACAACAAAAGCACAATAACATACTGATCTTTTTTTAGCGGCAATAATTGAATTGCCTCAAACAGAATAAACGCGTTAAACAGCACCCATAAAATAACCCCGATACTATCGGGCAGGATAGAAAATGGTGCCATGATAATTGAAAATACGGGTCCGTAGTGGTTCAGGTCATAATAATGCTCGGGCTGATAAGCATACAGGTTATGTTGATGGATGGTATTTAAAAAGTTATACTTAAAGATGGTGTAATTGTTGAACCCCTGGTGGGCCAAAACACCTTTAATTACCAGAAACAAACTTAGGCCAAACCATAAAGAATAAACAAAAGGTTTGTTAGTGATAAGCTTAGCAAGTTTTTGCACGGATTAGGGGTCGTTAAATTTATGCGAAGATATAAATATGTCACACAATTATTACAAATCCTTAAATTAACTTACCTGTGCTATCTTTGATCAAATCCAATCATTACCATGAAATCAACCTCCTCCCCAATTAACCATAATCCTAACCGTCGTAAATTTATCGGTCAGTTAGGCGCTTTAGCAGGTACCGCCGCATTGCTGTCGGCTCCATTTGCCGCGGATGCCATAACCTTTGTTAAGCCCGATGAAAACATCACGGTAGGGCAAATCATCGACCTGTTTATGAAACAGGTACCGGGCGCCCCGTTTCCAAATACGGTGGATACCTTAAAATCGGGTAACCCCGATATTGTGGTTACCGGCATAGTAACCACCATGTTTGCCACGATTGGCATCATTGAGAAGGCCATTAGTTTAGGCGCTAATTTCATTATAGCGCATGAGCCAACTTTTTATAACCATGCCGATGAAACCAACTGGCTGGCCAACGATGATGTATATCAATATAAAAAACAACTGCTGGATAAGCACAACATTGCCGTTTGGCGCAACCATGATACCATACACAGCCTTAAACCCGATGGCGTTGGCATTGGCTTACTAAAACAGCTTGATTGGGTAAGCTACTATAAGCCCGAAACCGGGAACCTGCTCAGTATCCCATCAACCCCGTTAAGCTCCCTCATCGAAACGTTGAAAAAGAAACTTAAAATTGAAAAGGTACGCTACATAGGCAATCCATCACAAAGCTGCCAAAAGGTGCTGCTGCTACCCGGAGCTGCAGGCGGCAAAAGGCAGATCACCGAAATGAGCACCAAAAAGCCCGATGTACTGATTTGCGGCGAGATTTCGGAGTGGGAAACCGCCGAATATGTGCGGGATGCGCAAGCCAAAGGCGATAAACTTTCATTGATTGTATTAGGGCACATTGCCAGCGAAGAGCCCGGTTCAGAATTTATGATAGGCTGGTTACATCAAAACGTACCAGGTATTAAAGCTACGCACATCCATCCTGGCAATTCACTATCCTTTATGTAATACAAAATACACGTTTTAGCATTAATTAAACTCAATATTTTGCTAAATAATGTAACATTACGTACAATTGTAAATTACTCTGTTTTTAAATGGCGAAGGAAACTGCTTATCTGTAACCTTTACATTTAAAAAAAGGTATAGTTGACCTGATTAATTATTGATAACATTGGCATAAAATCGCCAGTTAAAGTTTAATTTATATTAAAAAGTAGCTGTAATCTACGTAAAAATCGCAATTTTCATTTTTTGAAATACAAAGTGTTTTTTTTACAATAAGTTAATCCTACTTTTAACCGATTTTTAAAAAAACAAAAATTTATGATCATAATTGCTGACGGTGGCTCAACCAAAACAAATTGGTGCCTGGTTACCGAAGAGGGAAAAAAAGTTTACTTTAATACCGAGGGTTATAACCCATACTTTTCAAGTACAGAGTATATTATACAATCACTAAACGAAAGTTTGCCTACCGATCTTGAAAAAAATCTGATCACCGAGGTAAATTACTACGGTGCAGGTTGCTCAACCCCCGAAATGCGTAAGATTGTTGAAGAAGCCATGAAAGTGGTTTTCGTTGGCGCAAAGGTTAATATTGGTCATGACCTGCTTGCTGCTGCCCGCGCCCTGCTTGGCAACACCGAAGGCTTTGCCGCTATATTAGGTACCGGAACCAATACCTGCATTTATGATGGTAAAGAAGTTGTACACAATATCGATTCGGGCGCTTACATCCTGGGTGATGAAGGCAGCGGTTGCTACATTGGCAAAAAGCTGTTAACAGATTACCTGCGCGGATACATGCCTGAGCCTGTACGTGCCCTTTTCTGGGAAACTTACAAACTTACTCCTGATGATATCAACGAGCAGGTTTACACCCAGCCACGTGCAAACCGTTTTTGCGCAAGCTTCAGCAAATTTGTTTACGATAACAACGTACACATCGAATACTCACGCAACCTGGTACGCACCTCGTTCGAAGATTTTTTCCGCAACCTGGTTACCCACTACCCTGATTATCAAAAATATACTTTCAACTGCATTGGCTCGGTAGGTTATAACTTCCGCAATGTGCTTGAAGAAGTGGTTACCGAAAATGGTATGGTTGTTGGCAACATCATCCGCTCACCTATAGATAACCTGGTGAAATACCATTTGGAATTAGCACCGAGCTCTTTATAAGAGCAGTTTGCAGTTGCCATTGGGCAGTTTGCAGTTTATATATAAACAAAAGGACTGGAAGATTTTTCCGGTCCTTTTGCTTTTTAGTATTCCCCAACCACCACTTCATTGGAGGCACGAAGCAATAACATAATCAAAAAAAGATTGTCATCCTGAGTGTTTAAATCCGTGGCCTCTGAAGGTGAAATGACATAGATTTGCTGAACCGTGCAGTGTGGCCGACCGAGTTATAGTGCTTATTGCCTGT
>NZ_JBNPWO010000012.1:0-182756 GCF_050433785.1 Mucilaginibacter sp. 3215 | reverse complement strand
TGCCCAATGGCGAAGCCCCGTCATTTATAACTCCTCAAAAAAACTTTTTTAAAATCCTTAGGTTAACGGCTATGGTGACAACACCAACAACGGCACAATTGGTAATGGAGTGTTTAATTTGCAGATTAACTTAAACCCTCGGAAAGGTATAGGAGGGGAGACAGGCTTATGCACTCAAATAACATATAAGCCCATCCCTGCCACTACGCAATCACGCCGCACCTTTCCCAAGGGGGAATTAAAAATCTTCCGAACACTCACTTATAGTAGCAACATCAACAACGCGCAGAAAGGAACTGTACGGCGGTCTACAAAAATATCAGCCTGTCCAGTTTCATAGCAATCCGGTATGCCGCGTTCATCAACCCCACATGGCGGTGAGCTTGGGGGAAATTGCCCCACTGGCTTCCATTGCGCCCCGCCGTTGTTGGTGTTGTCACCAACAATTTTGTGCTCAAATTTTTTTACTGTATTGTAAAGAGTGGTTATAAAGCGAGTGGATGAAGAAGTTGTTGGTGACAACACCAACAACGGCATAGTAGCGGATGGAGTAGTGGAGATCAGGTAATTATTTAGGTGAACAGCGAATTACTTAATCCAGACTTACGAAGTTTTAGAAACTTCGTAAGTCTTATCTGCTAACAATTTATGCAAGAGAATATTAATCCTACAAAAATATCGGCCTATCCAATTTCATGGCAATCCGGTACGCCGCGTTCATCAAACCCACATGGCTATATGCCTGGGGGAAATTGCCCCACTGGCTTCCGTCACGCTCGTCAACATCTTCACTAAAGAGCAACAGGTGATTGGAGTATTGCAGCAGGTTACCAAACTCGCGCTGGGCATCATCCAAGCGACCAACAGCAGCCAGCGCTTCTACATACCAAAATGCGCAGATCAGAAAAGTAGTTTTAGGCTTACCAAAATCGTCTGTATATAAATACCTGTAAAATAACCCATTAGGTGTCTTTAGCTCTTTTTCTAATGCAACTAAATGATCCTTCGCTTTCTGCGAATTTGGATCAAGATAGTTCATCATAATCAATTGCAAAGTGCTGGCGTCAAGGTTACTGCTCCCGGCCGAGTTGGTGTAAACTTTGCGCACCGGGTCATAACAGCTCTCGATATGCGCGGCTGCACGTTCTTTAAGAGAAATGGCCTTATCAATCAGCTCCTGGTTTTGGATGGTACGCGCCATTTTTTCGGCAGCGGATGCACCCGCCCATTGAAACAGGTTGCTGTAACAATGAATGTTGGCCATATTCCTGAACTCCCAGATGCCGGCATCTTTTTCATCAATGGTATGCTCTATCTTACTCAACAGAAACGCTATCCAGTGAACCGAATCTTTTCGTTCCGAAAAAACAAAACGATGATCAGTGTATAAAGGGAGCAGGGAGATCAATACCTGGCCGTAAATGTCATTCTGAATGTGTTCGGATGCCTGGTTCCCAACCCGCACCGGCTGGTTGCCCATATAGCCCGCCAAATCAGTTAAAATATGCTCTACAAGGTCTTTTTTACCGGTAATGCCATAAAGCGGCTGGTAGCGTTCCATTTCAGAGAAAGTAATATCGGTAACATAACCGAAATACTTTTCCATCTCCTCAAAATGGCCAATGTGGTTTAGCGCGGTTATTACGTAATAAGTATCGCGCAGCCAGCAATAACGGTAATCCCAGTTACGGCCGCTTCCCGGCGATTCGGGCAGGCTTGTTGTGCTTGCGGCGATGATAGCGCCGGTGTCCTCATACTGGTGTATTTTAAGGGCCAAAGCGGAGCGGATTACAAAGGGCTGAAAATAAGTAGCTATGGACGAGTGTTTGATCCATGTACGCCAGTATTGCACGGTTTCGGCCAAAAACCGATCAGCCGTGCTGATGAGCGGCGCTTCAAGCGGTTCGCCATAGGTCATGGCCAGGTACTTGGTTTCATTAAGTACAAAAGCCTGTCCATCAAAAACATAACTTATCGGAATATTAGTGGTAAGGCGAATACTTTCTTCGCCGCCCAGATATTGGATATGATTGCTGCCACGGTTTACACTCAATTTAACAGCACCATATTCAGAAACCGGCGCGCATTTGACAATGATGCGCGGCGAGCCTTCAATAACCTCAATTTTCCTGATCAGCATTAATGGTTTATAATAACGCTGATGCTGGTAAAACCTTGGTGCAAAATCGGTTATGCGGTATTTTCCGCCGCTTGCAGGGCATATTTCCGTAATTAAAATATTGGTATTTTCCAGGTAATGCTGATTGGTAGTGTATTCCCCTTCCGGACGGATCGAGAATTCGCCGCCCTTATCTTTATCAAGGAGGCCGCCAAAAATAAAGGTACTGTCGAACCGGGGCCAGCACAGCCAGTCGACATTGGTGTTTTTATTAATATGGGCTAAAAAGGCGCAATTGCCAATTATACCGGTATCATAGGTGTGTTTACTCATAGATAGCTGTTATTAATTTCAAACTTCAACAACACAGCCTTTGTAATGTTGGCGTAAATAATGCGATTATTTAAAGTTTGTTTGCATTTGTTTATGAATGTATAGTAACTTAGTCGTATTAAATTACCATAAAAAATCTATCATCATGAGTTTAAGACTGGGCGATAAAGCGCCAAACTTCAAAGCGAAAACATCAGAAGGCGAAATTGACTTTTACGAATATTTAGGGGATAGCTGGGGCGTACTATTCTCGCATCCTGGCGATTATACACCTGTTTGTACCACCGAGCTTGGAAAAACTGCCGCTTTAAAAGATGAATTCACCAAACGCAATGTTAAAGTACTGGCTCTTAGTGTTGATTCGGTTGAATCACATCACGGCTGGATCCAGGATATTAACGAAACGCAGGGTGTCGAAGTTAATTTTCCGATCATTGCCGATGAAGACCGCAAAATTTCTGAAGCCTATGACATGATTCATCCAAATGCTTCGGTAAATGCCACAGTGCGCTCATTATTTATTATAGGGCCTGATAAGCTGGTTAAGCTCATTATCACTTACCCGGCATCAACCGGCCGTAACTTCCAGGAAATTTTAAGGGTTATTGACTCATTGCAGTTAACCGCTAATTACAGTGTTGCCACACCAGCCGACTGGAAAGAAGGAGAGGACGTGGTGGTGGTGCCGGCAATTAAAACTGAAGATATCCCTGCCAAATTTCCAAAGGGTTTTACTGCAGTTAAACCCTATTTGCGCCTGACACCACAACCAAATAAATAATTTTATTTGGTTTATTTAATAATTTTATATATTTGAGGGAAGCTGGATATCTATTCCTTCTGAACCAATAAGCCTATTTGTTTTCAGTTTGGTTTTAGTTGATCTTAACACGAATTTTTTATTACGATTATTATAATTATGAAAACTGGAAAAGTAAAATGGTTTAACACACAAAAAGGCTACGGCTTTATTATTACCGAAGAAGGTAAGGATCTTTTTGTACACTTTAAAGACGTGCAAGGCGGTGTAAATGCAATTAAGGATAATGATAGCGTCACGTACGATGTGGAAGAAGGAAGAAAAGGATTACAGGCAGTAAACGTTAAAAAAGCATAAAATATATAAAATTATTGAGCAAAACTTACTTACAAAACCTCTGTTATGACAGGGGTTTTTTTGTGCCGATTTTTTTGTTTTTATCTTCATAAATCTCCTACATTAGCCAACCAATTCTTACACGCTATGACCGATGCTACCAACGCTAAAGCCACAAGGAACGCTGTTTTCTTAGTACTTGTTGCTTCCCTGGGCTATTTTGTTGATATATATGATCTTTTGGTTTTTTCAATAGTACGCATCCCCAGCCTTAAAGATATCGGCTTAAATGCACAGGAAATAACCGATAAAGGGCAGTTCATTATCAGCGTCCAGATGTTTGGGCTGTTGCTTGGCGGCATCATATGGGGCATTGTCGGCGACAAACTGGGCCGTATCAAAGTGCTTTTTGGTTCGATATTACTTTACTCGATAGCCAATTTTGCCAATGGCCTTGTTCATGATGTAAATACTTATGCCATAGTAAGGTTTATTGCAGGCCTGGGGCTTGCAGGCGAACTTGGCGCCGGTATTACTCTGGTTAGCGAAACATTAAGCAAGGAAAACCGGGGTTATGGAACCATGATGGTAGCTGTTATTGGCTTGTTTGGCGCTACCGCTGCTTATGCCGTAGCTAAATTTGGCTGGCGTAATGCCTACTTTGTAGGCGGCGGCTTAGGAATTTTATTGTTGCTGCTTCGTGTTGGTACTTTTGAATCGGGCATGTTTAAGAATGTTGAGAACAGCGATGTATCCAAAGGCAATATGCTCATGCTGTTTACCAGCTGGGAACGTTTAAAAAAATACCTGTTTTGTATCCTGATAGGTGCGCCGCTTTGGTACGTAGTGGGTGTATTGATTAGCTTTTCGGATAAGTTTGGGGCTGCTTTAGGGGCTAAAACCCTGATCAAACCGGGCGACGGCATTTTTTACAGCTACATTGGCATCGCCATTGGTGATATTGTGGCCGGCTTACTGGCCCAGGTTACCAAGTCGCGCAAACTAACGATGGCTGTATTTTTAATACTTTCATTGGTAAGCGTTCATTTTTATTTAAGCGATAACGGCATTACTCCCGAACGTTTTGCAGTATTAAGCTTTTTTATGGGTTGTACAGTGGGCTATTGGGCTACATTTGTTACCATTGCGTCTGAGCAGTTCGGCACCAATATCCGCTCAACAGTTACCACTACGGTACCCAACTTTGTGCGCGGCTCACTGATCCCGATAACTGTAGCATTTAATGCCTTCAATACAAAGTATGGGTATATCAAGTCGGGATATATCATGATGGGGATACTTACCGCGGTAGCCCTGTTATCCTTAAGCCAGTTAAAGGAAACCTTCGGCAAGGATTTGAATTACGTAGAGATAAGCTAAAATCGGCTAGGTGTTCAATTTTTAAAAAACGGGTGTTCAAAAATGTTGCGTTTAGCCTAAACCTAAAAACACAAGTACTGATTATCAGTTGTTTATGTTTTCTGTAGTAAAATAATGAACATGTAAATTGTTGATTATCAGTTGTTTATTTTTTACCAGGTGTTCACACCTAAAAAAGTTGAACACTTTTCATTATCGGCTGTAAATGCGGGTAGCTATGAGTGCACGCATTGAAAAAAAGGCCTTCCGCTGCAATTCCCAAAATTCATTACTTTTACAGCCTATGATCAGCAAAGAACAAATAGCCGAAGATTATAAACAAATACAGGATGAGATCTGCGCAGCACTTGAGCAATTAGATGGCGCCGCAAAATTTGAGGAAGAGCTTTGGGAGCGCGAGGGTGGAGGCGGAGGCCGTACCCGGGTTATCCAAAACGGTAACATCCTTGAAAAGGGCGGAGTTAATTTTTCGGCGGTTCACGGTCATTTACCCGATACCATGAAACGGGCCCTGCAGGTTGAGCAGGATGACTTTTTTGCTACCGGTGTGTCTATTGTGATCCATCCCAATCACCCGTTGGTACCTATCATCCACATGAACATCCGTTACTTTGAAATGCCATCAACCATGGGCGACAGTCAAAAGCCTGTTCGCTGGTTCGGTGGCGGCATTGATTTAACCCCTCATTATGTTATTGAAGATGATGCCCGTTTTTTTCATAGCGGATTAAAAGCTGCCTGTGATCAATACTATGCCGATTTTTATCCCCGCTTTAAAAAATGGGCTGATGATTACTTTTTCATCAAACACCGTAATGAAACCCGTGGAATAGGCGGTATATTTTACGACAGGCTTACCGCCAATGATGAGTTAAGCTGGGAAGAGATCTTTGAGTTTTCAAAATCTGTTGGACGATCATTTGCACCGTTATATACTGAGCTGGTTAACCGCAATCGCGATAAATCATTTACAGAAGCACAGCAGCTTTTCCAATACCAGCGCCGCAGCCGTTATGCAGAATTTAACCTGGTTTATGATGCCGGCACCAAATTCGGGTTGGAAACCAACGGCCGCATCGAATCGATATTGATGAGCCTGCCGCCTACAGCTAAATGGGTTTATGACTATCACCCGTCAGCTGGCAGCGAAGAGGAAAAAACACTATCTTTATTAAAAAAAGGCATTAACTGGGCATAGGAAAAAGCTGAAAGCGAAATGCAGAAAGCCAAAGGCCTAAAGAAAAAAGCTTTCAGCATTATGCTTTGGGCTTTTAGCTAATAACATCACCAATGAAAAAATTTATTGTGCCGGTTATCGGTATTTTACTGTTATGTGCTTTCCGTTTTGATGATAGTCCGCTGAAAGGCGTCTGGGAGTATCGAGGAGGCATAATTAACGGAAAGCTTGATGCCGCTCCTGCAGCTTATAAGCTACAACGGGATTATGACAATGAACATTATAAGGCTAAAGTGATTGAAGAAGGGGAGAAGACCCAGATATACGAAAAGGGCGATTACCGGTTAAAAGAGGATACCTGTTTTGAAACCCAAACCTATTGCATGCAGGAGTCAAAACTGCTTAACAAAACCATTAAATACAACTACACAATCAGTAATGATACGCTTAAACTGCTTTCGGTTTTACCTAATGGCAACAAGGTTGAAGATTACTGGGTAAAGGTGAAATAAACCTGTATTAAAGTAACAAAATTGTTAGCCTCATGGCAATAAGTCCCCATGGTTTATTGTTACTAAGTTGGCGCAATCCCAAGTATTTTTTTAACTTCGCAGGTCGTTGAAAAATCAATTTTAACACGCAATTATAAGAGAAGGTTCTACAAATAATTAAAAATGGCTGAAGGAACAGAAAACGATAATTCACACGCAGAAGACAGGATAATTTCGATAAATATTGATGAGGAAATGCGATCGGCGTACATTGATTATTCAATGTCGGTGATTGTTTCCAGGGCGCTGCCCGATGTCCGCGACGGACTGAAACCGGTACACAGGCGCGTACTTTACGGTATGCTTGACCTGGGTTTAACAAATAACAAGCCCTATAAAAAATCTGCCCGTATTGTGGGTGAGGTAATGGGTAAATATCACCCTCACGGTGATAAATCGGTATATGATACCATGGTACGTATGGCCCAGGAGTGGAGTTTACGCTACCTGCTGGTTGAAGGCCAGGGTAATTATGGTTCTGTTGATGGTGACGAGCCAGCGGCAATGCGTTATACAGAAGCACGCTTACAAAAGCTTGCTGAAGAGATGCTGGCCGATATCAACAAAGACACCATTGATTTTCAATTAAACTTTGACGACTCACTGCAGGAGCCAACCGTACTGCCATCCAAATTCCCAAACCTGCTGGTTAACGGCGCTTCGGGGATTGCGGTAGGTATGGCTACCAATATGGCGCCGCACAACCTTTCGGAAGTTATCGATGCTACTATGGCATTAATTGATAATCGCCAGATTGAGGTTGCCGAGTTAATGAAATATGTAAAAGGCCCTGATTTCCCCACAGGCGGTATCATTTACGGGTACGACGGCCCTCGCGAAGCGCTTGAAACAGGTCGTGGCAGGGTTGTGATCCGCGCACGTGCCGAAATCGAAACCTACAATGGCGAACGTGAGCGCATCGTTGTAAGCGAAATACCTTACCAGGTAAACAAAGCTTTAATGATTGAGCGTACTGCCGAACTGGTTAACGAAAAGAAACTGGAAGGCATTTCGGCAATTCGTGACGAATCGAGCCGCGAAGGGATCCGCATCGTTTATGAGATCAAACGTGACGCCAATGCAGCAATCGTACTAAACAACCTGTTTAAATATACGGCACTTCAAACATCATTCAGTGTAAACAACATCGCGCTGGTTAATGGCCGGCCAATGCTCCTCAACCTGAAGGACCTCATCCATCACTTTGTTGAGCACCGTCATGAGGTTGTGGTACGCCGTACCAAATTTGAGCTTAATGAAGCCGAAAAACGTGCGCACATACTTGAAGGCTTATTGATCGCTTTAGATCACCTTGATGAAGTTATCCGCCTGATCCGTGCTTCACAAACACCCGACGAGGCAAGAGAAGGCTTGATGAGCAGCTTTGGTTTAACCGATATCCAGGCACGTGCTATCCTCGACATGACCCTAAGAAGGTTAACAGGACTTGAACGTGATAAGATCAAAGACGAATATGCCGCTTTAATGGAACTCATCAAACACTTAAAAAACATTCTTAGCGACGAAGGTTTAAGGATGCAGATCATTAAGGATGAGTTATTGGAAGTTAAAGAGAAATATGGTGATGAGCGCCGTACTGAGATGGTTCACTCTTCTGCAGAAATGCAAACTGAAGACTTTATTGAGGACGAGGATGTTGTAATCACCATCTCGCGCGAAGGCTATATTAAACGTACCCCACTTACCGAATACCGCAGGCAGAGCAGGGGTGGTAAAGGTGCTATAGGCAGCAACAGCCGTGATGAAGATTTTATAGAGCACTTGCTTATTGCCTCAAATCACAACTACATGCTGTTCTTTACCGAGTCGGGACAATGTTTCTGGCTCCGAGTGTTTGAAATACCGGAAGGCACACGTACCTCAAAAGGCCGCGCCATCCAGAATATTATCAATATTCCGAAAGAAGAGAATATCAAGGCCTATATTAAGCTGATTTCGCTTAAAGATCAGAATTACCTTGAAAATAACTTCATTATTATGTGTACCAAGAAGGGTACCATCAAGAAAACCTCACTCGAGGCTTATTCACGTCCACGTTCAAATGGTATCAATGCTATCAATATTAACGAGGGCGATTCATTACTTGAGGCAAGCTTAACAAGTGGCAGCAGCGAAATTGTGATGGCACTTAAATCTGGCCGTGCTATCCGTTTCAACGAGTCGACAGTAAGGCCTATGGGACGTACAGCTACCGGTGTTCGTGGTATTACGCTTGATGACGAGAACGATGAGGTAGTTGGCATGATTGCAATTGATGACGCTGAAACAACAGTATTAGTGGTATCAGAAAAGGGATACGGTAAACGTACCGACATTGAAGACTATCGTGTTACAAACCGTGGTGGTAAAGGTGTAAAAACATTAAATATTACTGAAAAAACCGGAAACCTTGTTGCTATAAAAGGTGTTACAGATAAGGAAGACCTGATGATCATTAACAAGTCAGGTATTATTATACGTATAGCTGTAAGCGAATTAAGAGTGATGGGCCGCGCCACACAGGGCGTAAGGCTGATAACGCTTAAAAACAATGATGAGATAGCTTCAGTAGCCAAAATTGAGCATGATGAGGATGAGGAAGTAAAAGAAGGTGATGAAAATGCAGAAGGCTCTGATACCACAGCCGAAAATACAGGCGACGGTGATACAGCTGAAAATGGTGCAGAACCATCAACTGACGATACAACAGAATAATAAATATGCACTACCGCAAGATCATTTTATCGGTTTTAATTACAAGCTTTACTACAACTTTTGCCTTCGCACAAAAAGAAGCGCTGAAAGTTGTAGTAAATAACCTGGCTTTTTATAAACAGAAAAACGACCTGAAATATTTGGCCGCGGCCAAAAAATCTGCAGATAGTTTGATCATTACCAAGTCGGACACGGCTGATATTGAAAAAAACCTTTATCGGGCTATTGTAAATTCAAGCATCCTGTATATCGATTCTTTAAACAAACTCGGGATGCCTGCAGATATGCTTGACAAAACAGCCAAACTGATTGATCGGCTATCGGGTATGAACAAAATTTTCAAGTACCAGTCAGAACTTGATTATACCAGGCGCTGCCTGGCAAACGTTTATATCCGAAAGGGGTTTGATGCGGTAAATAATTCTGATTTCACCAATGCTAAAACTTCGTTTGAAAACGCGAAAAAGTATGCGCCGGCGATGAATCAGATCAATACCTATATCGCTTTCGCAAACAATAAAGCCGGTAATTTGCAGGATGCTGCTGTGTATTATAGCAATATGCTCAAGGTTGACAGTGCCCGTACCGAGTATATCGAAACAGCATCAAATATCTATAAATCATTAGGCGATACGGCTAAAGCATTGCAAATCCTCCAAAAAGGAAGAAAGATTTTGCCGAATGATCGGTTCTTGCTGCTTGACGAGGCCAATATCTATAACAATAAGAAAAATTATAAAGCGTTAGAGCCTTTAATTGGTCCCTTGCTTGATATTAATGCCAATAACGCCGATATTGCATTTGTTGCAGCAAATTGCTATGATCATTTAGGTAAATTTGACCAGGCAGAATCACTTTATTTACACGCCATTGAACTAAGTGGGACTTATTTTGACCCCGTATTTAATTTGGGTTTATTGTATTTAAAACAAAGCACAACCACAAAAGGGGAGAGGAGCATTCAGGACTTGGGACGTGCTATACAGTGGCTTGAAAAGGCTAATGAAATTTCACCCAACAACGTAAATAGCCTGCAAGCTTTGCAAATGGCCTATGCCAAAACCAATAACCAGGATCAGTTAGATAAAATAAACAATAAACTAAAACAGTTAACCAATCAATAATAATCATGAAAATCAGACTTTTGATGGCGGGCCTGTTAGGCTTAGTTTCAGCAACCGCTTTTGCACAAAAAGGCGAGTTAAATACCGCAAAAGAAGAATATGAAAAGTATTCGGGCTTAAGAGGACAGCCGGCAATGGCAGCAATGGCGGGCAAAAGCCTTACTACTGCGAAAGAATCAATTGACAAAGCATCAGCCAATGAAAAAACCGCTACTTTACCGCTTACCTATGCTGTAAAAGGTTCAATTTACTCGGCGTTAGCTGTTCAGGACACTGTTCCTGCCACTTCATTGCCGTTATTTACTACAGCTGAAGAAGCTTTGAAAAAAGCTAAAGAAGTTGACACAAAAGGCGAAAACAAAAAAATGATTGATGAGGCTTATTTAAACCTTGCTCAATACCAGTTAACCAAGGGGGTTAAAGAATACTCTGCCGGTAAATATGATCTTGCTTATAAGTCGTTTGATTTTTACCGTACAGTATTGCCAGAAGATACTAATGCTATTTACTATACAGGCCTTGCAGCAGCAAACGGAAAAAACTATCCTGCGGCAATTTCAAACTACAGCAAACTGGTAACTACTAAATATTCAAAAAACGCTGGTGTTTACCTTGATCTTTCTTCGTTATATCTTGCCAGCAAAGACACCGCAAATGCTCTTAAAACTGTATCAGAAGGCGTAAGTAAATATCCGGCAAACAGCGAGCTGCGTAAACGTGAAATTGAAATCAGCCTGCAAACAGGCAAAGAAAAAGAGGTTACCGATAAGATCCAGGCGGCTTTAGCAAATGACCCAAAAAACAAAACCTTGTATTATTATGCCGGTTTAACTTACTCACAAACAGCCGATAATTACGCAAAAGAAGCGGGCGCAACTAAAGATGCCGCTGCAAAAGCAAAGCTACAAGCATCAAAAGCCGAAGCTTATGTTAAAGCCGGTGAAATGTATAAAAAAGCTTTAGAAATTGATCCAAATTATTTTGAGGCTAACTTAAACTATGGTTATGTAATTCTTAACCCGGCCATCGATGCTTACAACGCAGCCAATAAATTACCGGCTAACAAACAAAAAGAATATGATGCTGCCATTGCGAAAGCCAAAGCTCAGTTTGAACAAGCTAAACCATATTTAGTAAAAGCTGTAGAACTTCAGCCAAAATCGATTGACGCATTGCAAAATTTAAGAACTTATTACTTAGGTGTTAAAGATGATGCGAACGCCAATAAATTAAAAGCACAAATCGACGCACTACCAGCTAATCAATAATCTCCAAAGATATACTATAGAAGAGGGCCTTTTTATAAAGGCCTTTCTTTAAAAATCGTTATTTAACATAATGTTAATTATGAGAATTATTTAAGAAGCAATTTTTACGCGCTTAAGTACCTAAATTTAGGTCGGATTGCACGGATGCACACCTGATATTTACAGCCATTCACATGAGTGTAAACTAAATAAAAAAGTAGTTTACAATTTGGGAGTCAATAAAGTGCTGTTGACTGCTATTGGGTGTGGAATAAATATATTTGACATAGCAAAATGCTGTATTAGCCGACTCGGAATTATTTAATTTTTTGATCGAAACTCAACTGAAAAAAACCTATTTGACACAATAGGCTTTTTCAATTAAATAAATAATGTGAGTCATATGGCGAAGCATTGCACAATCTCCAAACGTATGAATGGTTCGGCATTTATCAAATGCCATTTCACCAGGAAACCACTTAATAAGCCTATAAATAAATTTTACTTTTTATATGATAACAGATCAGAACTTGATGGTCAGTGTTTGCTGTACTACTTATAACCATAAAGATTTCATCAGTCAAACCATTGAAAGCTTCCTGATGCAGGAAACTAACTTTCGATATGAAATTGTTATTGGTGATGATTGCTCAACCGACGGTACAACTGAAATATTGAGATCATACAAGGAAAAATACCCGGATAAGATCAAGATAATTTACCCGGAAAAAAATCGTGGTGCTCATTTAAACGCAATTAATACTATCAAAGCATGTGAAGGAAAATACATTGCGCTTTGTGATGGAGACGACTACTGGACGAGCCCAAAAAAACTGCAAAAGCAAGTGGACTTTTTGGAAAATAACCCGGAATATATTATTTGCTGTCACTACACGCGGGTAATTGACATCCATAACAATACGCTGAATATCGATCCCAACCCGGTACCGCTTGAGTATACTTATCACGATTTGTTGATTGGCAAGCAGGTAGAAACCAAAACGGCTACTGTTGTTTATCATAATATTCCTGAGGTACACGAATTATTTGAAAAACAATGGTATATGAGCTGTTATGCAGCTGATAAATTTTTTAAGATCTTCGCAACCTTTAAGACAGGGCGTAAAATATATGTAATTCCCGAGGTAATGAGTTGTTATCGCAATCATGTTGGAGGCATTTGGAGCATGATAAGGAATGAAGCTCGTATGGAAATGGTTATCAGTGATTTTAACCTGATCATCAGGCGTTTTCATTATCGCGGCATGCAAAAGAAAATGCTGCTGCTGTTGTATCTTAAAAGATATATACTATTTGAATTAGGCCGTTTTCGGTTACGTAAAGCTTTTGATACAATAAAATACCTGCTTTAAACTAAATTAGTTTATTCTTCCCAATACTTTAATTTGTGCTTTTTATCACAGCACCTGAATGTTTTTTTAACGTGTCAACTGGCCAATAACTGCTGTTGATCGCTCTCTACCTCCTGCCCTCCCCGGCATGTAATCAATAACCATGTATATAATAAAGAGATTCACTTATGAATTATCGAAGCGTCACTATACGTAATAGAAAAGATTGGGACGAATATATAAGCCGGTCACATGCACACGAGGGGTTTCATACCTGGTATTATCATTCTTTAAATACTGAGGGAGAACCACTTTTGTTTGTTTATGAGGAAGAGAAACTCTTCATTGCGTTGCCGGTGATCAAAAGAAAAATTGAAAACTCCGAATACTTCGATATGACTTGTGTGTATGGTTATTCAGGGCCTATATCCAACATCTATCTGAACAATTTGTCGGTCTCAACAATCATGCAATTTAAAAATGCATTTACAAGTTTCATGAAGGAAGAGTCGGCCATTTGCATCTTTTCGAGATTGCATCCATTTCTTAATCAGCATCATTTGTTAGAGAACATTGGCGGTATAAAGGATAATGGAACAACATTATACGTTGACCTCTCCATATCTGTGGAAGACCAGCGAAACAGATATGATAAAAGGCTTGGTCGTCAAATAAGAAGTCTTCGGAAAATGGGCTTTGTTATCAGAGAGGCAGGTACAGTTCAGGAAATTGAAGATTTTGCCGAAATGTATTATAAAAATATGGATCGGTTGAAAGCTTCATCCAATTACTATTTTGATGTCCAGCATTTCGTCAACCTTCTTAATGAAGAGTACATGAAAAACAAACTTATTTTAATATACGATGGGCCCAACCTCATGTGTGGAGCACTAATTCTACTGTCTGATAACATTGTTCGGAATCATCTTTCGGCTACATCACCGGATTACCTGAATATCTCTCCGAGTAAATTATTAACAGATGAAATAAGTATGATAGGCAGAAGATTAGGAAAAAAGATCTTTCACCTTGGAGGCGGCGTTGGCGGAAAGGAAGACTCGCTTTTTAATTTCAAAAAGCTTTTCTCCAACTTACAGATAAAAGACCGGATCTGGTGTTACGTTAACGATGAGTCTGTTTATAACGAGCTTGTTTTAAAATCGGGTGTGGATCCCAACCCTGAAATTAAATTCTTCCCTTTATATCGTCATCCTGACAAAAAAACACAGGCAGCTACCTCTGAATCAGAAACAACCACAATTGACAACCTTAATTAATTATAAAATGAAAAATAAGTTTAACTATTCCGATGCTGACCTTGCCGTATTTGACCGGGTAATGGATGAATATGGATGGATTATATACGAAAATGCCCTGGACGATGAATTCATTGTCGAAATAACAGATTCATTGATACCTGCATACAATCTCAGGCGTAAAATTCAAATTGCAAATGGTATAGGTGATAACATGAACGGAACATTACACCACCTTGTTGAACGGGAAAGATTTTCACTGAAGTTTCTTGAACGAAAATATTGTGCAGATCAGATAATGCATTTTTTAAAAGGAAATTACATTATAAATTCGTTGGGTGCGGTCATTAATTTAAAAGATGAAAAACCATATGTTCAAAACATCCATCGGGATATAAGAAGTTTTACCGGCGACTTTAAAGTAATGATTCAAATGATGATAATATTAGATGATTTTACTCTTGAAAACGGATCAACTTATTTTTTGTCAGGCTCGCATAAAAGCGATGAAAAACCGGAGAGCGATTTTTTTTACAAGAATGCTGATCGCGCCAATACAAAAAGAGGCAGCATTATCTTGTTTGACTCCAATTTATGGCATGCGGCCGGTAAAAATTACACTGATGCAACAAGGAGGACATTAACCATGGCTTTTACTAAGCCCTTTTTTAAACAACAGCTTGATTATCCCAGATTTTTGGGATATGAATTTGGCGAAGGATTAAGTGATGACCTGAGGCAAGTATTGGGTTATAAATCCCGGGTGCCGGAAAACTTAAACGAATATTATCAGCCTGTTGAAAAAAGAATGTACCAGCCCGGCCAGGGTTAATTCAAATTTGGCATCTATTGTCAATGCTATTTAATCTTTGATTTTAAAATCTGCCTTAAGCTAACAACAGTGCTACACTTGTGTTATTAAAGCAAAAATTAAAATTATGGATCTTAAACTTAATGATAAAACAGCGCTTGTAACCGGATCAACGGCCGGCATTGGTTACGCTATTGCGAAAGCATTAGCCAGCGAGGGTACTGCGGTATACGTAAATGGTCGTAACCAAACCAAAGTTGATGAAGCTGTAAAAAAAATAACTGCAGAAACCGGCAATAATAAAATTAAGGGCATCGCCGCCGATTTTTCAAATATTGCGCAAGTTGAAGCACTCATAACCCAATTGCCTGAAATTGATATCCTGGTAAACAATGTTGGTATTTTTGAACCTAAGCCATTTGCTGAAATTACAGATGCCGACTGGCTGAAGTTTTTTGAGGTTAATGTGTTGAGCGGGGTGCGGTTATCGAGGGCTTATTTTAATAAAATGATCAGCAAAAATTGGGGCCGTATCATTTTTATTTCCAGCGAATCTGCATATCAGATCCCTGAAGAAATGATCCATTACGGGACAACCAAAACAGCTCAAATTGCAGTTGCACGTGGCCTGGCCGAACTTACTAAAAGCACCGGTGTTACTGTAAATACTGTTTTACCCGGTCCAACCTTATCTGAAGGTGTTGGCGACTTTATAGAGGCGCTGGCGAAAGATCAGGGCTTAAGTAATGCAGAAGTAGAAAAAGAGTTTTTTACCAATATGCGCGGTACCTCCTTAATAAAGCGCTTTATTACTACAGATGAAATTGCCAGTATGGTTACTTATGTTGCCAGTCCGCTATCGGCAGCAACTAATGGAGCAACATTGCGCGCTGATGGCGGTGTTATAAAAACCGCATTCTAAAATTTAAAAAGAGGAAAACGAACGCATAAAAAATCCCGGTCTGGTGAAATACCCGGCCGGGATTTTTTATGCGTTACCAAATTACATTTTCTTGGTAGTGTCTTTTTTAGTAGTGTCGGTTTTAGTTGTGTCAGTGGCTGCCGGCGCCGGCGCACTCTGGCTTGTTGAATCCATTTTTGTACTGTCAGAGCCATCGCCTGCTTTTTTTTCCGAACTGCAGCTGGTCGCGATAGCGCCTATCATCGCCGCGACAAGTGCGAAACTTAAAAATTGCTTTTTCATAGTTATTTGCTTTTAATTAAATGATCAATTTATGTGAACCATACTATAAACCAACCTTTAACCGTATTGTTTACCCGTTATTCTGGATTTTGTTATCTTTTTATTTTTAAACATAGCCTTGTTTGATTAACATTTGCGACTCAGTGTTTAATTTTTTTCTCATCTTTAAGCGCTATGGTAGTATCCGAAGGATTATTAAAGTGGGTAATGCGCTTCTACCCTCCTCTCCTTTTCCAGCGCATCTGGGTAGTTAAATTCAGTAAAGGCTACCGTGGTGTTAAGGTAAAGATCAGGAAGAGTTTTCTTAACAAAAACTATAATAACTCAATTTTTGGCGGCACGCTTTTTTCGGCTGCAGATCCCTTTTACCCTATTCTGTTTTATCAAATATTTAGCCATAAAGGCTATAAATTAATGGTGTGGTCAAAATCAGCAACTGTAAAATACGCAAAACCGGCAGCAACAAATTTATTTTTTAATATTGAATTGACTGATAGCGATATAGCCGAAGCTGAGTGTGTTTTAAATACAGGAGGAAAATTTATTCGCTCCTTCCCTATTGACATTTACAATAAAGATGGCGAAATATGCGTATCCGTCATAATTGAGGTTTACGTACGAAACTTAAACTTTATTGATACTACTATATAACTTATACTGATGACTGTAATTATGAATGACGAGGCTTTTGAAAAAAAAGGCTTCATGATCTCAACTGATAAAAATCTGCTTAATGTTGATGGTATTTATGATTACCTAAATAATGAATCATACTGGGCAAAAGGGATCCCGCGTCAAAAATTAGCCAGGGCAATTGAAAACTCCATGTGTTTTGGCATCTATCTCAAGAATGAGCAGGTGGGTTTTGCGCGCGTTGTTTCTGATAATGCTACGTTTGCCTATATCTGCGACGTATTTATTTTACCCGGTTATCGGGGCATAGGCCTTTCCAAATGGCTGGTACAAACCATTGTCAAGCATCCCGATCTGAAAGGTTTAAGAAGGTGGTCGTTAGCTACAAAGGACGCGCACAACTTATATAGCCAGTTTGGCTTTTCACCCATTTCACGCCCTGAAACCTGGATGGAAATTTTCACACCATACATTAAGCCCTGATAATTATAAAAGGCTATGCATAAAACAAATGTAAAGAAGCTGATTTTTGAAGGAGAAGGCGTAACCGTCGACTTTAAAAAAACGATAACCAGTTGCGAAAAAATAGCCCGGACAATGGTATCATTCGCCAACAATAAAGGCGGCAAACTACTTATTGGCGTAGCTGATGATGGCACAATAAAAGGGGTAAAATCTGAAGACGAGGAAAAGTACATGATAACAAAGGCGGCACACTTATTTTCGCGCCCGGCCCTTGAGCCAACTTTTGAAGAGGTTTACTTTGACGATAAGCTGGTGTTGGTTGTTGATACACCGGCAAGTGAACTAAAACCTCACTATGCCCTTGCCGAAGATGGTAAATGGTGGGCGTATGTACGTGTAAAAGATAAAAGTGTATTGGCCAGCAAAATTGTACTTGAGGTCTTAAAACGTTCGTCAAATGACCAGGGTGTTTTAATTGAGTATTCTGAAAACGAGAGTACTTTACTTGGCCATTTAGAAAAGGCTGGCCGCATTACCATAAAAGAATGCAGCGAGCTGCTTAAAGTTGGGCGCAGACGTGCGCAAAATGTATTGGTAGACCTGATACTATCGGGCCTGATCAAGATCAATACAACCGAAAAGGAAGAATATTATACAGCCTGCTGACTGTTGTGTGTGCCCAAATGGTTACTTTTGCGCTCCTGTTGCCTGAGTAATTATGAGAGCCGTTTACCAAAAATACAAACCTTATTATCTTGAAAGCCTTAAACTCGCTATCCCGGTAATCATATCAAACGTTGGTCACACGGCTGTCCAGATGTCTGATACCATTATCGTTGGGCATTTTGCAGGCACTGTTTCATTGGCTGCGGTATCAACAGTAAATAGCCTTTTTATGGTGCCGCTGGTTATAGGCATGGGCATCTCGTATGGTTTAACACCGCTTGTCGCTCAAAATAACGGCCGTAAAAATTATAAAGAGTGCGGACTGTTATTGTCTAATAGCTTATTTCTTAATATCCTAAGCGGGATTATTTTATTTTGTGGAATTTACTTTGGTACCATGTTACTTATTGGTCACCTTGATCAATCGCCCGAGGTTGTAAAAGAAGCTAAGCCATATTTATTCCTGCTGAGCCTGTCTCTGATCCCGCTACTCATTTTTAATACGTTTAAGCAGTTTGCCGAAGGTCTTGGCTTTACCAAACAAGCAATGATGATATCTATATGGGGCAACCTCATTAATATTTTATTGGGGATAACTTTTGTTAAAGGCTTGTTCGGTATTCAGCCCATGGGCATCAAAGGTGTTGGTTACAGCACACTTATTGATAGATGTGTAATGGCTACCGTTATGGGTATTTATGTTTTCCGGTCGAAGAATTTCAAAGCTTATTTAACTGATTTCGCTATCAGAAATATCGACAGACTGCGGGGCATTCAGATCATGAAGATCGGGGCGCCTGTGGCTATGCAATATACTTTTGAGATCAGCGCCTTTGGCGGGGCAGCGTTATTAGTGGGCACCATCGGCGTGGTGGCACAGGCTGCACACCAGGTAACTATTACTATGGCTTCGATGACATACATGATGGCAAGTGGTATCGGCGCGGCTGCTGCTATTAAATCAGGGAATTATTTTGGCATAAGTGATCATCGTAATTTAAGGTTGGCGGCCATCTCCAATTACCATATCGTATTGCTGTTCATGAGTTTTACAGCCATTGTATTCGCCCTGGCAAGGAACTTTTTACCCTGGATAATTACTTCAGATAAAGAAGTGATAGTTATTGCATCACAGCTGCTTATCATTGCAGCTTTTTTTCAGTTGTTTGATGGAACGCAGGTTGTTGGGCTGGGCGTGCTGAGAGGCATGGGCGATGTGAATATTCCAACAGTTATTACCTTTTTGGCTTACTGGGTGATTGGTTTGCCCATTGGCTACCTGCTTGGTATTAAATTTAACCTTGGGGTTTACGGAGTTTGGTATGGCCTTGTACTTGGCTTGGGAACAGCATCGGTACTTTTGTTCGCGCGCTTCAACCTGCTTAGTAAGAGCCATAAGGTTAAACCGGCGATACCTGTAATTGCAAAAGATTAAAAATAAAGGTCTACAGCCACTTTGAAGGTATTACAATGTGCATCGACAATATCTTTAATTTGGGGCGAATAACCACCTCCCATGCTTACCTGTACCGGGATATTGTGTTTAATGCACTGTTCAAAAACAAACTGATCGCGGGCTTTGCAGGCCTCTTTACTTAAGGCAAGCTTACCCAACTTATCGGTAGCTAAAACATCCACACCCGATAGGTAAAAGATAAAATCCGGCTTATGCTGGTCGATCAGTCGCGGCAATGTTGTTTCGAGGATATCGAGAAACTCATCGTCGCCCACACCATCCTGTAAAGGAATGTCTAAATCCGAACGTTCTTTTCTGTAAGGGAAATTATTAGCTCCATGCATCGAAAACGTGAATACCCTTGATTCATTTTTGAAGATCTCGGCAGTGCCATTGCCCTGGTGCACATCTAAATCAATTATTAAAATAGATTTGGCTGATTCACTATTTAATAAATAATTAGCCGCGATAGCCTGGTCGTTTAAAAAGCAAAAACCTTCTCCCCAGTTACTGCCCGCATGGTGGGTTCCGCCGGCTACATTGAAAGCAATATCATTTTCAAAAGCATAATGGCAGCCATCAATTGTACCCCGGGCTATCTTAACCTCACGCTCCACCAACCTTGCCGACAAGGGAAAACCCGTACGTCTTTGTTCTTTTGGCGACAAGGTTAAATCACGAAGCTGATGCCAATAATTTTCATCATGCGTTAAAGTGATAATATCTTCAGCAAGAAGTCCTGGTGAAAACAGGTTGTCTTTACTAATTACACCTTCATGCAATAGCTGCGCCGGGATCAGCTCATATTTGAGCATCGGAAAGCGATGGCCTTCGGGCAGCGGATGGGCATATATCGGATCGTAAGCTATTTTAAGCATTTCTCTTATCCTATCAACTCCCCTACGTGTTTCTGGATATTTTCGCAAATGCTATCCAGCGGCAGATCATTAGCATCGCGACCAAATGGGTCCTCGATTTCTTCGGCTAATAACTCAATACTCGCAAAAACAAAAAGTACAAAGCAGATTATCGGGATGATAAAATATTTGAGATCAAAGGCCCAGGTAAACGGCAGGGTCATGATGTACGTAAAGATAAATTTCTTGATAAAAACATTGTATGAAAACGGAATAGACGTTTTCTTAATTCGTTCACATGCTCCGCAAATATCTGTAAAAGAAGTAATTTCAGCTGTTATACTAAACAATTGCTCCGGGTTGATAGCACCTTCTTTATTTAACCTGTAAATGTTTTTAATCATTTCAGAAGCTACCTGGTTGGGTACATGTTTTTGTGCATCGACACTGATGAACGACTGCTCCTCCGGAACATATTCATCCCGTAAATGATCTCTCAAGGCTCTTGCATAACGCGGAATAGCGTAATTAAAAAAAGCCAGTTCATTTTCGCCAATCAGATGTTTTAATTTGATGGCAAGGTTGCGGCTATTGTTAACCAGGCTTCCCCAAATCTTACGCCCTTCCCACCAGCGGTCATAAGCAGAGTTGATACGAAATGCAAGCAATAAGGAGAATACGAAACCTATTGTTTGATGAATAAAGATTACCTTCTTAAGTATGCTTGTATCGGGTAGCTGCCAAAAATCAATCAGGAAATAGGTAACAACACCTGCATATGCACCTACGGCAAGCATAAGTGGAAATAACTCGCGCAGCGTTTCGGCTTTATTTATTTTAAAAATGAATGAAAACCACTCTTTGGGATTGTAGTAAACCATATATCTCTGAAAATTTAAACAACTTTTAGTGCATCAGCCATCAATCTGGCTGCTTTGTAAACATCCTCAAATGTATTGTAAAGCGGTACAGGGCTCAGGCGGATCACATCCGGTTCGCGCCAATCGCCTATAACACCATTTTGTGCGAGATAGTTGAAAATAACCCTGGCATTTAGCTTGCAAACTACTGAAAGCTGGCAGCCGCGGGCAGCCGCATCAGCTGGAGTAATTATCCGATAAATCTCTTCGCCCTGCTGTTCATTGATGCCTTGAATCAAAAACTCCAAATATCCCGTTAAATGAATGCTTTTTTGACGAAGAGTATCTAACCCGCCCGCATCATTAAAAATAGCCATAGAAGCTTTAAATAAAGCGAGGAGCGGAATTGGACTGGTGCTTACCTGCCAGCCGGCCGCGCCAATCTCAGGATCGAAACCAGGGGCCATCAGGAATTGCTTGTCGCGACGGTATCCCCACCAGCCGGCAAACCTGTTCAGTTCCTTATCGGTAAAATGTTTTTCATGCACAAAAATGCCGCTTATACCGCCCGGTCCGGAGTTCATGTATTTGTACGAACACCAGCAAGCGAAATCGGCTCCCCAATTGTGCAACTGCAAGGGGACGTTCCCCGCAGCATGAGCCAGATCAAAGCCTGCATAAGCGCCTGCTGCATGAGCCGCATCCGTAATTGTTTTCAGATCAAAAAACTGTCCGGTATAATAATTGATTCCGCCGAACAGCACTAAGGCAAGTTCATTTTTGTTTTGATCAATGGTTTGAATGATATCTTCGGTACGTAATGTGACCTCCCCCTCTCGCGGGAAAATCTCAATTATTGTATCCTTAGGATCGAGACCGTGGAATCTCACCTGGCTTTCCATTGCATATTGATCAGAAGGGAAAGCCCCTCCCTCCATGAGAATTTTAAAACGCTTATTATCTGGTTTATAAAAACTTACCATCAATAAATGAAGATTTACTGTAAGTGAGTTCATTATGGTAACTTCATTTTCCTGGGCGCCTACAATGCCAGCAATTGAGCCGGTAATGGATTTGTGATAATCAAGCCAGGGATCATCTCCCTGAAACCAACCTTCAACAGCAAGGTTTTTCCAGGTGTTTAATTGATCGGCTAAATATTGTTGCGCGGAAACCGGTTGCAAGCCAAGCGAGTTGCCGCAAAGGTAAATTGCATCTTCGCCGTTATGCTGAGGAATTAAAAAACGGCTCCGGAAATTTTTTAACGGATCCTGGTCATCCAGTTGCCGGGCAAACGCCAGATCATTTTGATAGTTCATTTGCCAATATTACAAAATTGAGAACTTATTTATTGGGCTTACTTACGTAAACATTGCCTTTTACATAGAAACGATAAGGCAGCAATGCATCTTCTGCCGCATAAGCCACTCCTATCCTCGGGCCGGCTTTTATTTGATCATCTGGGAAATGAAGGCCGCGATCTTCAAGCCAGATCGTATCGCCCTGCAAGCTAAACGCATTGATATCGCGCGAAATCCCCAAAGCCTTAGCTACCGAACCCGGACCGGCAGTGATGGTTGGTTTAAGAATCGGCATATTGCGACGGGCCTGCATCGCCTCAATGCCATCGGTGGGTTGGATAGCCCGGATGAGTATAGCCTGCGGGTGCCCTTCAACGGAAGTAACGATGTTAAACATTTCATGAATGCCGTAGCACAGGTAGATATAAGCAATACCTCCCTGCATAAACATGGTTTTAGTGCGGGGCGTAAGGCGGTTACCAAAAGCGTGAGAAGCTTTGTCTACAACACCATTATAAGCTTCTGTTTCAACTATATAGCCACCTGTAGTTACACCGTCAATACAGGTAAATAAATACTTGCCTAACAGGTCTTTACTGATACTTACAACATCGTTACCCAGGTAATAACTTTCAGGTATTTTCATTTTTTCAGGATTCCCTTCAATAATTTGTTAATCTCTTTTGACTTGTCAAAGATCATGATATGTGTACCTCCTTTAACAATGGCGGCGTTTTTTATTCTTTTGTAATCAAACACCAAATCCATATCACCAGTGATGTGATAGAGGTTTGGCGGGATAGCTTCGTTCTTCCAGTGCAAAATGGCATACATGGCCCATTTCATAAATACCGGCGATGATCTTTTGAGCATATCGCTAAATAACCAGGCATCCTCCTGACTCATGTGACCAAACAAAGGTTTGATCATAAAACCCATCAAATTAAATATTTTACCCGGAATGAGCTTGTAAACAGGCAAAGCGCGAAAAAGGCTAAAATACCATGGCGCCTCATCACTGGTCTTAATACTGGAAATCAAAATAACCTTTTCGACAGGGATGAGCTTCGCCATTTCAACAGCGACAATCCCGCCTAAGGAGTTGCCGATCAGTACTGAGTTTGATTTTATATTGTATTGATAAATAAGCTTTTGAGCATAACTAACTAAAGTGTCTTTTGAATTCGGTTCTATCCAGTCTACCGTAATTACCTCATGTTCATCACTGAGGTTAATATTGTTGTATACACGCGTATCAGCACCGAGACCGGCAATAAGATAGATCCTGCTCATTAAAAATTAATAAGCTTTACTATTTGTTCAAGATATTGCGCGTCGGTCTCATTAAACTGATCGAGTAGCTCGCTATCTACATCAAGTACGGCAACTACCTTATCGTCTTTAAATACCGGCACCACAATTTCCGAGCGGGAAAGTGAGCTACACGCAATATGCCCGGGAAATGCATCAACATCCGGCACAATCAAAGTTTTAGCCTGCTGCCATGCGGCTCCGCAAACACCTTTCCCCAGGCCAATGCGGGTACATGCAACCGGTCCCTGGAACGGCCCTAAAACCAATTCGTTTTCTTTAACCAGATAAAAGCCCACCCAAAACCATTTAAACTGTTCCTTTAAGGCTGCCGCTACGTTTGCCATATTAGCAACGAGGTCAGGCTCACCATAAAGTAATGCTTCTATTTGAGGGACAAGTGTTGCGTATTGCTCTGCTTTATCGGTCGATGTATTTATTGTTAGATCTTCTGCCATGATGTAAAAGTAACTATGCTGCGTTGAAAGTAAATAAGGCAAATATCATATTTAATCTTTTATTTAGCATTTACATGATCGTTAGCCTTACCATAATCCGCTACCGCAAGCTGTTTGTTCCATTTGCCCTGCTGGCAATGGCTGTTCATCGCCTTCCCCTGTTGATGCAAAAAGGATGCAGCTTTTACAAACTTCTTGGCTCTGGCAAAAACGGAACTTTTGATCTTGAACCAGACTGGCAGCAATGGGGCTTATTAGCTTGCTGGGATAGCCGGGAAGATTTCGATGGGTTCTATAACCGGTCATTCGTATCCTCCTGGTGGAAGCTGTTAAGCACCGAAAGCTGGACAATAATTTGCCGACCCCTGCAAAGCCACGGGAGTTGGGATGGAAAAGAGCCATTCGGCAAGCCCGAAGCGAACGATATCAATGGCCCTGTCACTGTGCTTACCCGCGCTACTATCCGGTTTAACAAGCTTAAGAATTTCTGGGCCAATGGTGATACCGTTGCAGATATGATGCGATCCGCTCCCGGTTATATCAGCTCGTTTGGCATTGGCGAAGCGCCGGTATACAGGCAAGCCACATTTTCTGTTTGGGAAAGCCTGGAGCACGTGAAAGCTTTTGCCTATAAAAGCCCCGAACATGCCGAAGTGATTAAAAAGACAAGAAGCGAAGGCTGGTATAGCGAAGAGCTTTTTGCGCGGTTTAAGCCGATTGCCAGCTTTGGTACCGTTAACGGAAAAGATCCCCTGAACGGTTTATTGAATAAATAAAAAAGACATGAGAATTATTGCAGAACTCCCCCATCCCGATTTTAAAATCTCTATCCTGAATATGAACAATAAGTTTATTGTTAAGGTAGAGCAGGGCTCTCTTGAGCAAAGTTACAAGATCCCGGAAATGGACTTAACCGACGGGGTTAACAGTGTTTTTGAATTACTTGATGAAGAGTTTTTAAAAAAAATAGCCGCCCGGTTTATCGACATGCGTAATGATTACAAAGACGCTTATTTTAGATATAACTATTGAAGTAAAACATCCATTTACGTTGATAAACAATAACTTATAATCAATCGCAACTGCAGGCAGAATTTAATTTGGCAAAAAGTTACATTTTAAGCGCTGTTTGTCTTCATTTTACCTTGTATCTAAATAAAAAATTAAACAAGTATATGTTAATATATTGATATAAAAATAGTTATATATTTAATCAGAATTTTATTCTGTGTTAATTTTGGCAGAATAAATGAAAGATCAAGCTAATAAAAGGTCGCAATACCAAAAGCCGGAAGGCTTGGTGTCAGTAGCTGAAGTGCAGGAATCATCGGCATTTTTCGGTGCTGCATATTCCTTAAAGATCTTCACACCTGTTTTGTATTCAATTGGGTTTTTAAATATCGGCCCTTTAAAAGTGAAGGTGTGGAACTCCCCGTTTTCGCCGCAAACGTCAATATCGTCAGGCAACGCATCAATTAACTCCCGACTGATCTCTTTACCAACAATGCGTTCCAAACGTTGCTGGGTACATGCTATTACAGTGCCGAAACCGAGGTTCAAAAATTCATCTATTAATTCGGATGTATCCCTTTGCCACAGCGGGTAAATACCTTTGAGCCCGATCTCATTTAATCGTGTGTCGCGATAATCTTTCAGGTCCTGCAAAAATATATCGCCAAAAATGGAATGGGTTACACCTTCATTTTTAAATCGGGTTAAATGATGGCGCATTACATCGTCATATTGCTGCATTCCCGGCATTTCGGGCAGGCGGATCTGGTATAAAGGAATACCAATAGCTTCGGCCTGTTTAATCAGCAACTCTGTTCTTACACCGTGCATCGAAATTCTGTCAGCCGCGTCATTGATCGTAGTTACAAGATAAACGATTTCCAGATCCGGATTTTGCAGGCAATAATATAAGGCGAGGGCGCTGTCTTTTCCGCCGCTCCAATTGAAAATACATTTCATATTTAATGAGAGGATTTATTGAGTTAGCGAATTAGTGATTTAATCTTTCAATAATTCATTCACCAATGCAGGTACGCCTATGGTAGCTTTTTCCTGAATCTTAATTACTGGCCCTTTAACATTTACCGAAGGAATATTAGGATCGATAATATACTTTGGCACCTCGCGGTCAACATAACCGATAAGCCCTGCGGCCGGGTAAACAGCAAGCGAAGAACCTATGAGCATGAACACATCAGCTCCTGCACAGATCATCGCAGCATGCTCTATCATCGGTACAGGCTCACCAAACCACACTACATGTGCGCGTAATTGCGAACCTAATTCGCAAAGGTCGCCCATTTTAATTTCCCAACCTTCAATTGGATAAGTAAGCTCGGGCTTTATGCTTGATTGCGAACGGGTGATAATGCCGTGCAGGTGCACCACATTAGTTGAACCCGCCCTTTCATGCAGGTCATCGATATTTTGGGTGATGATGGTTACATTATATTTTTCTTCGAGGGCAGCAAGGGCGTAGTGTGCTGCATTGGGCTTGGCTTCCAATACTGTTTTACGGCGTTCGTTATAAAATTGCTGTACCATAACCGGATTATGCTCCCAGGCTTCGGGGGTGGCTACATCTTCAATATTATATCCCTCCCAAAGGCCATCACTGTCCCTAAAGGTTTTTAAACCACTTTCGGCGCTGATACCTGCGCCTGTTAATACTACTAAGTTTTTCATTTTGATATAGATGATAATTGGTCAGGCCAAAAAAAAGCGGATTGCCTTTCAACAATCCGCTTTAAATTTAAATGCTTTTATATCATAATGCCAATTGCTTTTTGTCACGAAGAAAAGTGTACTTATTCTTAGCTAACTCAAAGCCGCCGAAAAGTATTGCACTAAATACTAATGTACCCAATGCCATGTTTTTCTCAAACGGAATAGCTTTAATCAATGATTCACCATAGCCAGCTAAGGTATGCGGATAAAGTGTACCATATAACCAGGGCAGATCTGTAATTAACCAGTGAATTAAAACTGCTGCGATTGAGCCTAAAAGCACATTAAGAACATTTACCTTTTCAAGCAAATTACCAACAAGTACCATTAATGCAAAACATAGGTAAACCCATACGGCTCCGCCATACCATAACGTTAACTTTGAAGTATACAGGTAATTGATTATGATATCGGTTGAAAACAGCGTAAGCAACACTGTTGCATAACCTTTCCACTTTGACGTAAAATAAGCGCCTCCAAATAATGCAATAGCACCCACCGGATTGAAATTACTCAATTCTTTATACTTAAATGCTAAAAGCCTGAATGCGGCAGCAACCAGGATCATCAAGATCAGGAACAGGTTGCGATTGGTATTATCTTTTGCGGTCATGATTTTATATATGGCGTAAAATTACTTAATAATCCGTACAATAAACAAACACTATTTAAATTGATACCTGGCGCCAAGCATAAAGTTAATACCACGTGTGTTGTATCCTAACCAGTCCACGTACTTAGTATCCAAAACGTTGTTCAGGTCACCAAAAACATTTAGATTTTTTGTTGCCTTGTATTCCAGGTGCAGATCAACCAGGTTATAGTGCTTCAGTGTAATCACTTCTGATCCGGTGTTTGTAAAAGTCAAATCAGTACGGTCACCTGTATATTTGTAGTTAACACCTACCTCAAAATCACTTAAGATATCATAGCTGATGTTGGCACCCAAAGTACTCTTAGGCCTGCGGTAAAGGTTGCCGGTTTGTGTACCGGCTTCGTCGGTTAGTTTACCTGTTACATAAGCGTAATATGCAGATGCATGAATTTTATTCTCGTGATATTTTAACTCGCTTTCAAAGCCCTTATCTTTTTGTTGTTGCCCGTTTGCATATTGACTATAAGGGGGGCCAGGCAGGTTTTTAAAATAGATAACATCTTTGGTATTACGCTTGAAAAACTGGGTATTAAATGAAAGGGCATTCTTAACAATATCCCAATCAAAACCTGCTTCATATGATGTCGTGATTTCAGGGTTTAATTTAGCATTACCATATTCTGAAAACAACTGATATAGCGAAGGTGATTTGAAGGCCGAAGCTATGGTACCAAAGATCTTAAACTGATCGGCAAGGAATAATGATGGGTTGATGGTGTAGGTAAACTTGTCGCCATATTTACTATGGTTATTGTACCTGCCGCCTAACTCCATGTGAAAGATATCGTATTTGAAAAATAACGACGTATAAGCGCTGAATATGTTATTAGCAGCATCACCAGCTTTAATAATGCTCGGAACACCCGGATAAGATGTTGTTTCATACAGACTGTACTGGCTTGTGTTGCTGTATTTAAAGGCCGCACCGCTGGTAATATCAAAATACTTATTCAATTCATAATTAAATACAGCTTCGACATTGGTTATACGACCTGTATTTTTTGTAACCTGGTGGGTTCCGTAATTGTCAGATGGCAGGTTATTGAAATCATTTTGAACAGTATTTTGAGAAAGGTTTAAGTTCAGGTTACCTTTTGGCAAAATCAATTTTGCACCTACACCGCCAAATAAGAATGTGTTTTTATAAGTGTAATCATTGTCGTTTATAAAAGCACCGTAAGGAAGATCACCGGTATTGTGGCTTACCTGCAGGTTTCCGTTCAGGATAAATTTAGATGAAACATTTTGGCTCAGGTTCACACTGGCCGAACGTTGGTGAAAACCATCTTTCTTAAATACACCTTTGCCGGTAGTATCTGTGGCCGCGGCAAAACCTTTTGAATCGATATTTGAAAGATTAACAGCTATACCTGTGTTCTTTACCCTTCCAATTAATGAAGCCGATTCTTTAAACGTATTATAGCTGCCACCTGTTAGCTGCAATCCACCGGTTAATCCTTGCTGTTTAGCTTTTTTAGTAATGATATTAATAACGCCTGCTACAGCATCAGAACCATAAAGCGTTGAACCGCTTCCTTTCAAGATCTCGATATGATCTATCAGATCCAGCGAAAAAGCGTTAAGATCATAGCTACCATCAATGCCCGAAGCATTGTTTACCGGAAAACCATCGACCAGGATAAGGGTATTGCCAGATGAAGCTCCGCGCAAGAAAACCGATGTGCTGATACCGGGGGCATTGTTTGCACCTGAAAAAGTTATACCGGCAACCGTATTTAATAATTGAGGTAATGATTTACCCTGAGATTTATTGATCTCATCGGCAGAAATGATGGTAACAACGCGGCCGATGTCTGACAGTTTTTTAGGCGACCGGCTTGCAGTTACTACTACCGTATTGAGTGTGCGTGTGGTATCCTGTGCATATGCTGCTGAGGTAGATAAACCAACAGCTAACAAACCGAATCCCAAAGTAATTTTAGCGTACTTTTTTTCCATGTATGATTGATATGTGTAAAATAATAATGCAGCCTTAATAGCATACACGGAAATGAATAAAATGAAAACACGCCAAACGAAGAGCATTCACATTCAAGCTTCAATCCCCGAAAGCTATGAATAACATATAACGCTTTGGCAGGTCTTCTGACTTACTCCCCTTTTTGCCTGGCCTTCCCTCCTGTTTACAGAAAGTGGCTATATAGATTTGGCAACGGTTACGGAGCTTACAGCTGCGGGACAGTTACGGACTTACACCGTATTCCCTTTTAATTCATTAAACAAATAATGAAACCTAAAGCGCTGCAAAAGTACAATAAGTATCCGTTAACCTCAAATTACATAGCTATATTTATCATGATGAAATATCTCTGTATTTTACTGCTGATCATGAGCGCATCTGGCAGCTTTGCCCAGCAACCGGATACCATTTTTCTGAAGAGTATGCTGTATGAACATCCCGAATTATTTTCGGGTATCCTGAACCATCCCACGCAAAACGAGGTACAAATACTATATACCCGGATAGACAGGGATAAAAACAACATCCCTCACTTCACCTCGTATAGTTATCGCCTTAACGCGCATCATTATTTTTATCCGGCAAGCACGGTAAAACTCCCCACAGCCATATTCGCCCTTGAGAAGTTGAACGAGCTGAAAGTAAAAGACTTAAACAAAAAGTCGGTAATGATCACTGATAGCTCATTTGCCGGCCAAACCAAAGTCCAGGTGGATACATCATCGGCAACGGGTCTCCCATCCATTGAGAACTACATTAAAAAGATTTTACTGGTGAGCGATAACGATGCGTACAACCGGCTTTATGAATTTGTTGGGCGGGCGGAGATCAATCGAAAACTAAAAAAATATCACCTTAATAACACCCGTATTGTGGGCAGATTGGCTATTGGCGATGCGGGAGAAAGTACGCGGCACACCAACGCTGTCAATTTTTACAACGGCGATACGCTGGTTTATCACAAACCGGCATTATATGATACGTCAAACTATCCCATGCACCTGGAAAACATGCTGCAGGGCAAAGCTTATTTAGATAGCAGCGACAGGCTGGTTAACAGGCCGCTCGATTTTTCTGAAAAGAATGTTTATGCTCTTGCCGATCAGCAAATGGTTCTTAAACGGTTATTATTTCCGGAAATTTTTCCTAAAGCGCAACGCTTTAATTTAACGGCGGAAGACTATCGCTTCATTTACCGTTATATGAGCACTTTCCCTACCGAAAACACTAAACCTACCTATCGCCGGCCTGAGTATTTTCCGGCTTACTGCAAATTTTTGTTTTATGGCGGGGATAGTACAGCAGTTATTAACCCAGATATCAGGGTCTTTAATAAAATTGGCGACAGTTATGGTTATGATATTGATAATGCCTATATAGTAGATTTTAAAAATAAGGTTGAGTTTATGCTCAGTGCCGTTGTACAGTCAAATGAAGATGGCATACTCAACGATAATAAATATGAGTACGCAACGGTATGCCTGCCTTTCCTGAAAAACCTCAGTCGGGTGATATATCAATATGAACTTAAACGCCCTAAAAAGCACTTTCCCCATTTAACTAAATTTAAATTTACTTATAGCAAAAAGTAATAAAATTCACTTCTGAAAAACTTAGTAGCCCTAAAGGTGTTTTAAAAACGATAACTATTTAAAAACCTATGGCAACTACAATAGTAAAATATACCGACAACTTCCCCGTGCTTTATGGCGATGACCGCATAAACCTGAACTGGCCCGAGCGTTTTACGTCCATTGCCGGAGGTGTGAAACTCGGCTTTTCAGGCTTTAAAAACATATTCAAAAATCCGCTTTCAAGTATTGTAAAGATAGGTGCAGGCGGTTATCTGTTAAACCGTGGGATCACCGGGCATTGCGAACTTTATAAGCGCATCGGTAAACTATCAACCAACCCGATAAACGTAAATATCCGTTCGTCATTTGTAGTAAATAAACCAAGGGAAAAGGTTTATCAATTTTGGCGCAAGCTGGATAACCTGCCTCTGTTTATGAAACATCTGGAAAGTGTAGAAGTTATCGACTCCAAATATTCGCATTGGGTGTTGAAACTCCCCAAAAATGTAGCCACTATCAGCTGGCATGCTGAAATTGTTCATGACGAACCTAATGAAGTGATCGGTTGGAGTTCGCTGTCTGATTCAATGATCAACAACGCGGGTAAAGTACGTTTTCAGGATACCGTTGACGGGAAAGGTACCATCGTTGATGTAGTGATTAGCTACCAGCCGCCTGCAGGTGGTGTTGGTGCAGGCATCGCCAAAATATTAAACCCTGTTTTTAAAAATATGGTTGATAAGGATATCCAGAATTTTAAACAGTATATGGATATTAATAACGATCCGGATGAGTTTGTCGAAGTAATTGTCGTTAAATAATAAAATTAACACTTTTATCCCAGGGTGCCTTTATATCTTACAACAATAGCTATCATTTCCGTCTGAATTTTGATTTAAGTTTTAGAAAACTCCGTTCATAAAAGTAATATGATAATAAAGGGACAGTAATCAAACCCAATACATTGTAAGGAAATATGCTTAATGGCATTTTGCTATCCTGGCCGGTAAATAACTGTTGCCATATGTATATGCCATATGATAGAACACCAATAAATGACAGTAATTTATTGTTTAATACTTTAAAAATCCAATCATTTGCGGGTATGATATTGCTTAAAATTAAATAGCCGATAATTACCGAAATCGCCAGGTTTACGTACAGTGATTTTAAGGTATAAAATTCGTCAAAGTGTAATCCAAACATCAATATTATAGCCAAAATATTGCCGGCTACCTTTGTTTGTTTGAGCCAAATTACCTTCAAAGTTTCTTCGGACGCCATCAACGCAAAAAAACAGCCGACACCAATTGATTGAAACTTTATAAAATAGTGAGTAAAACCGTAAATAATGCCACGATTCAAAACGGGAACAAACTGCTGCACTGTACACAATAGCGGCAATGTGAATACAATGGTGATAATGATATAATAAAATGCAGTTCTGTTGATCTTTAAAATAAAAGGAAAAAGGAGATAAAATTGTTCTTCAACCGATAAAGACCAATAATGACTGAAGTAGTAAGTGAAATCATGGCTCCGGAAATAACTGAAATCCATTAGATACAATGCTGACCCTGCAAATTGAATCCACGAAATGTTTAAACTGTAGAAATGGTTTAATAAAAACACCACTCCGATATATAAATAGGCTAAAGGAAATATTCTCAAAAATCGCCTGATATAAAATTTCTTTAACGATAAGTCTCCTGTTACTTCTTTTTCTTTTAAACATAGACTTGTAATTAAAAAGCCACTTATTACAAAGAAAATATTTACTCCCAACCCGCCGTTGAATATTTTGGTATAAAAATAATTATCGGATAACTGAAGATGGTAAAATACAACCAGGATAATTGAAATGCCCCGAAATCCATTTAAGGAGTAATAATAGTTGTTGCGCAATAGGCTGGATAAGGTAGGCTGCCCTTCCGGGTTTAATATCATACAGTAAAAATAACAAGCAATTTAAATTTTCAAGCTATTAAAACAAAAAAGGCCGCAATTGCGGCCTTTTTCATGCATTTATAATGCGATATTATTTTACTGCATCAACAACTGCTTTGAAAGCGTCTGGGTTGTTCATCGCTAAATCAGCTAATACCTTACGGTTTAAGCCAATTTCTTTAGCGGCTAATTTACCCATTAACTGAGAGTAAGAAATTCCGTGCTGACGGGCACCAGCGTTGATACGTTGGATCCATAAAGCTCTGAACTCTCTCTTTTTGGTTTTACGGTCGCGGTAAGCGTACTGTAAACCTTTTTCAACTGTGTTTTTTGCAATGGTGTATACCTTGCTACGTGAACCCCAATAACCTTTGGCGAGGTTCATGATCCTTTTCCTGCGTCTTCTCGACGCTACTGCGTTAACTGAACGTGGCATCTTGTGTGTTTTTTGGTAGTGAGTGCCTGCATCTCGTGTGCCGGACTTAAAACTCTAATACCTGGTTTTAAAATTTGTGAATTACTTTCCGATACAAAGCATACGTTTTACGTTACCCATGTCGGCATCAGATACTAAGCTGGTTTGACCAAGGGCACGCTTACGTTTTGTCGACATCTTGGTTAAGATGTGGCTTTTGTATGCGTTTTTTCTTGCGATTTTACCTGTTCCAGTAAGCTTAAAGCGCTTTTTAGCACTGGAATTGGTTTTCATTTTTGGCATAACTCTATTTATTTGTGTTAGATATTAACGTTTCTCAACGTTTTATTTTCAAAGCACCTGCCCCTAAAGCAGGTGCAATCTTAATTATTTTTTTGCTGCCTTTGGTGCAAGGGTTAAAAACATCCTTTTTCCTTCAAGCTTTGGTAATTGCTCCACTTTACCAACTTCTTCTAATGCCTGGGCAAAGCGAAGTAATAAGATCTCACCTTGTTCTTTATAAACAATGGCACGACCTTTAAAGTGTACGTAAGCTCTTACCTTTTCGCCGGCTTCCAAAAACTTAATGGCATGCTTCAATTTAAATTCAAAGTCATGATCATCAGTATTCGGTCCGAAACGGATCTCTTTAATAACCGTTTGCTTGGCATTACTTTTTATCTCTTTAAGCTTTTTCTTCTGTTCGTAAATGAACTTGTTATAGTCCGTTACTTTACAAACCGGCGGTACGGCGTTAGGAGATATTTCAACCAAATCCAGTTCCTGCTCCTGCGCTATTGCAAGGGCATCTCTTAATGAGTAAACTCCCTGCTCAACGTTATCACCTACAAGGCGAACTTCCTGAGCCCTAATGAATTGGTTTATGTTATGTTCGGCTTCTTTTTTCTTAAAAGGAAGCCTTGGTCCTCTATTGAAAGGTTTGTTTAATGCCAAGTTATACTGTTATTTCTTTAGTTATCTGTTCTTTAAAATCTTCAATGCTCATACTTCCCAAATCACCGGTGCCATGTTTACGTACAGAAACCAAGCCTTCGGCAGCTTCTTTTTCGCCCACAACCAGCATGTAAGGGATTTTTTTGACTTCAGCATCACGTATCTTTCTGCCTATTTTCTCGTCCCTGAAGTCGATTAGCCCGCAAATATCGGAATCTTTTAATATATCAGAAACTTTTTTTGCATATTCTTCATATTTTTCTGATATAGGAAGTATAATGAACTGCTCGGGCGATAACCACAGCGGGAAATTGCCTGCACAATGCTCAATTAATACTGCTATAAAGCGTTCCATTGAGCCAAACGGCGCCCTATGGATCATTACCGGGCGGTGCTTTAGGTTGTCGCTTCCAGTATATTCCAGTTCAAAACGCTCGGGCAGGTTATAATCAACCTGGATGGTACCCAACTGCCATTTACGACCGAGGGCATCTTTTACCATGAAATCAAGCTTAGGGCCATAAAACGCAGCCTCACCGTATTCAACCACAGTTGGCAAACCTTTTTCGGCGGCAGCTTCTATGATAGCGTTTTCGGCTAATGCCCAGTTTTCGTCACTGCCTATATATTTAGCGCGGTTCTCCGGGTCGCGTAACGACACCTGCGCTATGTAGTTATCAAAGCCCAAAGCTTTGAATACATACAATACAAGGTCAATTACTTTTTTAAACTCATCCTTCACCTGGTCCGGACGGCAAAATAAATGGGCATCATCCTGAGTAAAGCCACGTACACGGGTTAAACCATGCAACTCGCCGCTTTGCTCATAACGGTACACTGTACCAAATTCAGCAAAACGAACCGGCAGATCCTTATATGAGCGTGGTTTTGTTTTATAGATCTCGCAGTGATGCGGGCAATTCATCGGTTTCAGGAAAAACTCCTCACCTTCCTGCGGGGTTTTTATCGGCTGAAATGAATCGGCACCGTATTTTTCATAATGACCAGATGTTACATACAGGTTTTTATGGCCAATATGCGGAGTGATCACCTGCTCATAACCTGCTTTTACCTGGGCTTTTTGTAAAAAGTTTACCAGGCGCTCACGCAACGCAGTTCCCTTAGGCAACCACAGTGGCAAGCCCATGCCCACTTTTTCAGAAAAAGCGAACAACTCCAATTCCTTACCCAGTTTGCGGTGATCGCGCTTTTTAGCTTCTTCGATCATGTGCAGGTATTCAGTAAGTTCGCTGGCTTTAGGGAAAGTGACGCCGTATATACGGGTTAATTGCTTGCGTGTTTCATCGCCACGCCAGTATGCGCCGGCAAGGCTCATCAACTTAACCGCTTTTATAAAGCCTGTGTTAGGGATATGAGGTCCGCGGCATAAGTCGGTAAAATTACCTTGCGAATAAAAAGTAATAGCGCCATCAGGCAGGTCTTTGATCAGGTCAAGCTTGTACTCATCGCCTTTTTCTGTGAAATACTCAATAGCATCAGCCTTGCTCACCGGTTTGCGGATGTACTCCTCTTTAGTTTTAGCAAGTTCAATCATTTTATCCTCTATCTGCTTAAACTCGTCAGAAGATAAAACCTTGTCGCCAAAGTCAACATCGTAATAAAAACCTGTTTCAATAGCCGGACCGATACCAAATTTAGTACCCGGATAAAGGGCTTCCAAAGCTTCGGCCATTAAGTGAGCCGATGAGTGCCAGAAAGTTGACTTGCCATCGGCATCGTTCCAGGTTAATAATTTAACGTGTGCATCTTGCTCAATAGGGCGGCTTGCGTCCCAAACCTGGCCGTCAACTTCGGCCGCTAATACGTTACGGGCTAATCCTTCGGAAATCGACTGCGCGATTTGCATGGAAGAGATCCCTTTGTCATACTGACGAACGGATCCATCGGGAAGTGTAATGTTAATCATCTACAACTATGATTTAAAGTTTTATAAAATTACGTTTAAACGGTCACCTACAAAGTGACCCTCATTTTGTGGGTACAAAAATAGAATTTTAAATAGCATTTAACATCAAAGCAGTTTCAATTTTTTGTTTGATGGGGATTTTCAGGCTTGTAGCATAGAAAATAAAAATGGGGCATCTTAATTTTCAATTTATATGAAAAATTAAGATGCCCCATCGGTTTATGGTGTTGAGCCTACTTAAAAGCCTCGTTCGACGGATTAGAATTAACAGATGTCTCTTTAACCTTAAATTCAATTGGCTGGCCAACCAGGATGGTCTTTACAGAGAACGGAATTTTAATACCTCCGTTTATACCTTCATAGTTACCAAACTCAACAGTCAGGTCATTTGCTCCTTCAATGGTTTGTTTAAGCTTCAGTCCTGTTTTTTGGCTATAATAATTATGGATATGAATCTCAGTACCTATATTGATATCAACCTCGTAGGCAAGCTCGTTATTTACCACTCTTAAAATAGGCTGCAGCGTTATATTTTGATTTATCCGCTCATAATCAAGTTCGGGAAACGGGCGGCTTTTAAGTTTGATCATTTTTTTGGCTGCATCATCAAGCTGTACATCCCTGTTAACCTGCCTTGCTTTTATACTATCGCCGTTAAGTGTTATATGCGACACAACGAGGTTGTTATATGAGGGCACTATTGCTTCCTGGTAGTACTTATCAGGCATTTTATACCGGGTTACCAATTGCACGTCGGCGCCTTGTATATTACCAACTGCCGATGTTTGCAGATCGTGGATATTTTTGAGTTTGTCGGCACCGCCAATGGCATCTAAATACGCCTTGATAACAGTACTTGCCGTTGTGCCTTGTGGAATCGGAAGCCCGCTGTATGAGTTGTTTTCGGGGTTAATATCAGGTAAATTATGATCAGGGTCGATGGTTGCATAAGCAATTTTCGAGGTCGATTTGTATGGGAAGGTCCAGGTATCGCCGCGCTGCCAGATCTCAGCCGGAAGTTTTACAGTGCCGGTTTTTCCGTTCTCTTCTTTAATAGATATAGTAACCGGTAATGCCATTTCTTCCAGGTTTACAATGGTGATCATAGCACCTTTGGTGGCATCATTATCAGGATATGAAATATCCTTTATACCCTGATCAACTTTCCAGGTGGTGAAAAACCATTCGTTCCAAAACCAGCTCAGGTCCTCACCTGCGGCATTATCCATCGTATGAAAAAAATCCCAGGGGGTTGGGTGTTTAAAAGCCCAGCGTTTGATATAGGTTTTAAAGGCATAATCAAAACGCTCTTCGCCTAAGATCTGTTCTCGTAAAATAGTTAATCCTAATGCCGGTTTTTCATAAGCAGCAACTGCTAAAAAATCCTCCTGTATCACATCGGGCGTATTCATAATAGCCTCAGCACCTGGGCTAAATAAATAAGCGGCACTTTTTTGCTGATCGGGCTTTTCATAATATTCACCCTTGTTAAATACCTTGGTATCAACATTATTTAAAAAGGTGTTAAAACCCTCGTCCATCCAGGCGTATTTACGCTCATTTGAGCCAACAATCATCGGGAACCAGTTATGGCCAAATTCATGATTGGTAACTTCCCACAAACCTCCGTTTTGATTATTTGAGCCACAAAATACTATACCCGGGTACTCCATCCCTCCTACTATACCGGCCACGTTGGTAGCTACAGGATAAGTATATTCAAACCATTTATCACTATACAATTCAATGGCGGCTTTAACATATTCAGTTGAGCGGCCGTACGAATTATTCCCTTTAGCCTCAACTGGATAAACTGATTGTGCAAGAACTTTTTTACCACTCGGCAAATTGATCCGCGCAGCATCCCAAATGAATGCTTTTGACGCAGCCCAGGCCACATCACGGGCGTTTTTACACATAAAATGCCAGGTAAGCGTCGGCTTTTTCGGGTAATCGTTATTACGTAAAATATCAGTTGAATCTTTAATGATAACTGTTTTATCACTCTTACGGGCTTCGGCCAACCGGTTTATCGAGGTAGGTGATAATACTTCAGCAGGGTTAAGCAGTTCGCCCGATCCTGCTACAACCAAACTGGCAGGCGCGGTAATAGTATAATCAAAATTGCCGTACTCCAGGTAAAACTCGCTTGCACCAAGATATGGTATGGTGTTCCATCCGGTTACATCGTCGTAAACTTCCATGCGTGGGTACCACTGCGCAATTTCATAGATCCAGCCATTTTTAGTATGCTGACGGCCCATTCTGTCGGTACCATATTCGGGAATGTCAAAACCGTATTCAATCTTGATCTGCAATTTGCTCCCGGCTGCGCGTAATGAATCTTTAAGCTTGATCTGCATACGGGTATCCGTGATCAGATAATCGGCTTTCAGCGTTTTGCCTTTGTTGATGATATAAACCGATTTTATTTCGGCACCCTTTGTATATGATTTATTTGCAAACCTTCCACCCGAAACATTGCTTGTAGCTTCGGCACGTGAATCCTCTTTATAGATATTCTGATCTACCTGGAGCCATAAAAAGCCAAGGGCATCCGGGCTGTTATTGGTGTAAGTAATTAAAGTACTGCCCTCTATCCGGTGTTTAGCGGTATCAAGCGTAACATCAAGCTTATAATCGGCCCGGTTTTGCCAGTATTTTGGACCTGGAGCACCACTGGCCGTCCTGAACTCACCGCCCCTTTCGGGGTAAAATATAGGGTTAAATACTTTATGCTGATCATACTTGGGTGCTGCCTGATCTGCATTTTGCGCTTTTACTTCACCGGCATAAATGCCTAAAACCAATAACAACGCGGCTTTATAGAATTTCATTAACTGTGTTTTAATTGTGAGGGAAAGATATTAAAATATATTTGACTTGAAACGTAATTGCTTGGTTACGTAGTATCAAACGTCATTTTTATAACGGCCCCCCTCTAAGTCTCCCCCTCCCTTCCCGGGAGGGTTGGGTGGGGCTTATAGGCAATTTGATTTGTCGCCTTGTTGCAAATCAATCCCTATTTTTTATATTTTTGCGGATGATTTACGGCACATACAGTCGTTGATCGCAGCCCTAATAAATGGATATATCAGTTGTAGTACCTCTTTACGATGAAGTAGAATCATTACCCGAATTAACCTCTTGGATTAGCCGGGTAATGGACGAAAACCGTTTTACTTACGAGATAATTTTGGTTGACGATGGCAGCAAGGACGGATCATGGGAAATGATCAGGAAGCTGCAAACCGGTAATCCTTTTATCAAAGGCATTAAATTCAGGCGTAATTATGGTAAATCCGCAGCCCTTAACACCGGTTTTATCGCTGCCAAAGGCAATGTGGTGATCACCATGGATGCCGATTTGCAGGATAGTCCGGATGAGATCCCGGAACTTTACCGCCGGATAACTGAAGAGAAATACGACCTTGTTTCGGGCTGGAAAGCAAAAAGGCACGACCCATTGAGCAAAACTATACCTACCAAACTATTCAACGCGGCAACCCGTCGTATGAGTGGCATCCATAACCTGCACGATTTTAATTGCGGTTTAAAAGCCTATCGTAATGTTGTAGTTAAAAACATTGAAATTTATGGCGAGATGCACCGTTATATCCCGGTTCTGGCAAAATGGGCCGGCTTCACCAAAATTGGCGAACAGGTTGTTGAGCACCGTCCTCGTAAATATGGCAAAACCAAGTTTGGCTTAAGCCGGTTTATCAACGGCTTTCTCGATCTGCTTTCAATTTTCTTTGTAGGTAAATTTGGCAAGCGTCCGATGCATTTTTTTGGTACGCTGGGCACATTGAGCTTTTTTACGGGTTTGATTATGGCCATCTGGATAATTTGGGAAAAGCTTTACAATATAGCACACAACCTAAAATACAGGGATGTAACCACGAGTCCGCTGTTTTATATAGCATTGGTAGCTATCATATTAGGTTCACAATTGTTTTTAACAGGCTTTGTTGCCGAGCTTGTTTCACGCAGCGCAAGCGAACGTAACCATTACCAAATTGAGGAAACAATTTAATTAGATTTGAGATGTTAGATATGAGATTTGAGACTTTTTGAATACTTGCCTCCTGTCTCATATCTAACATCTCAAATCTCACATCTATTCTAAAAACATGTTTTTTTCCATCATCATTCCTTTATATAACCGACCGCAGGAAATTAAAGAACTGCTGGAAAGCCTCACCTTGCAAACCTATCACAATTTTGAGGTTTTGGTTATTGAAGATGGTTCTGTAAATGATGCTGAAGCCATAGTAAATACCTTTACCGATAAACTTAACCTGCGTTATTTTAAAAAACAGAATGAAGGCCAGGGTTTTGCACGTAACTTTGGTTTTGAGCGTGCCAAAGGCGATTATTTTGTAATTTTTGACTCGGATTGTTTAGTCCCCCCCAATTACCTCCGAATTGTAAACGATTCATTGGCAAAAAACTATCTCGATGCCTATGGTGGTCCCGATGGCGCACATCAATCTTTTACCCCTACACAAAAAGCCATAAGCTATTCAATGACCTCCCCTTTTACTACCGGAGGTATTCGTGGTAATAAAAAAGGTATAGGGCAGTTTCATCCGCGTAGTTTTAACATGGGTGTTTCAAGGCAGGCCTGGGAAAAAGCCGGCGGATTTATTATCACTCGCCTTGGTGAGGATATAGAATACAGCATTAGGATCCATTCGCTGGGCTTTAAAATTGGGTTGATTCCAGATGCAATAGTCTATCATAAACGACGAACCAACTTTTATCAGTTTTATAAGCAGCTGCACTTTTTCGGAAGGGCGCGCATCAATATTTCTAAATTTTTCCCGCAGGAGTTAAAGCTGGTTCATTTTTTCCCGGCTGCTTTTACAGTAGGTGTTATCCTTACTATTATTCTAAACCTATTTGGCTCTGTATTAGCACCTGTAGGTAATTTTATACTGTTGATTTTCACTTTGTTAATATTTTTCCATTCCTGGTGGAAAAATAAATCGTTAAAAATCGCATTTTTGAGCATTATAGCTGCCTTCACACAACTTATTGCCTACGGGTTAGGATTTATACAGGATTTTTGGAAGCGGAAAGTTTTAAGTAGATCATAAGCAATATGTACCACCCCTTTTCTGTAGCGGAGACCATTAAAACCGCATGGAATATTTTAAAGAAGAATTTTGCCATAATCTCGGTCTACTCGGTAGTTGCCATGATACTTGTATTCATATCAGGCTTTGCCGTATTTTATTTTGATGATAATGCAATGGTGAGTTCTATTGGCTTTGTTGTGTTACTGGTTGAAATAACTTTCATATTCTTAGCATTTATAAAGCTGGTATTCAGATTAATGGACAAAGAATACTATGATTTTGATTTTAGCGAGATCATTCCTAAAATCAGGATGCTGGTAAGCTATCTTACGTTATTGGTACTGGTGAGTACATTAGCTGTTTTTGCGACCCACCTGGTTGAAGGTTTAAAAGAAGGTTTCGCCCAGGATTTTTTCAAATTTATTATCGGACTTATTGTTCAGTTCTTTTTCCTGTTCTATTTTCCTATTTGCACCTGTTTCATTGTTGATGACGCGTCGGGGCCGATAGAATCAGTACAACAAAGCTTTTATTTGATAAAGGGGAATTTTTTAAAATATTTCTTGATCTTCATTATAATCGAAATATTGATGTTGGTTGCAGCTATCACCGTTGTAGGGTTAATAATAGCTATTCCATTTGCTAACATAATTTTGATGGCAGCCTATCGCAAACTGGTTTATAGCCACCTTGATGTGGATGATGACCTATCTGAAACCAATTAAAAATGGGATTTAAATCTGCATTAAGTAAAGTATTTGCTGCCTTTGTTAATCGGGAATTAAATAAGGTTCGTAAAAACGCGGTTGCATTTCAGCAAAAGGCATTTACAGATCTGGTGCATGCGGCCAAAGACACCAGTTTTGGTAAAGATCATCAGTTTGAAAAGATCAACAACTACGGGGATTTTAAGCGATTGGTGCCTGTACATGACTATGAAGACCTTCGCCCCTATATCGACCGAGTGGTTAATGGCGAGGAGGATGTGCTATGGCCCGGCAAACCTGCTTATCTCGCCAAAACATCCGGTACAACATCCGGTGTAAAATATATCCCCATCTCTAAAGAAAGCATGCCGGAGCATATCAAAGCGGCACGTAATGCTTTGCTAAGCTATATCCACGAAACCGGTAACGCTGATTTTGTTGATGGCAAATTGATATTTTTGCAGGGCAGTCCCATTTTAGCCGAAAAGCATGGTATTTCAACAGGCAGGCTTTCGGGTATAGTTGCGCATCATGTTCCCGCTTATCTGCAAAAAAACCGCTTGCCCAGCTACGAAACCAATTGCATTGAAGATTGGGAGCAAAAAGTTGACGCCATTGTAGACGAAACTTTTAATGAAGATATGCGCCTCATCAGCGGGATCCCGCCATGGTGCCAGATGTATTTCGACAGGCTTTCGGCCAAAGCAGGAGGTAAAAAGATAAAAGACATTTTCCCAAACTTTAAGCTTTACGTTTACGGCGGAGTTAATTACGAGCCGTATCGCGCCCGTATCGAGGAAAGTATCGGTTTCAAGATCGATTCGATCGAAACCTACCCGGCATCCGAAGGCTTTATCGCGTTCCAGGACTCGCAAAAAGAAAAAGGCCTGTTGTTACTGGTCAATTCAGGGATTTTTTACGAGTTCATTCCATCCGAAGAGTATTTTAACCAAAACCCAACCCGCGTCAATCTTAAAGATATCGAGCTAAATAAAAACTATGCGCTCATCATGAATACCAGCGCTGGTTTATGGGGATATAGCATAGGCGATACTGTGAAATTTATTTCAAAAGATCCGTATCGTATTATCGTAACCGGCCGGATCAAGCATTATATCTCGGCTTTTGGCGAACATGTTATAGGCGAAGAGGTAGAGCATGCATTGATGACTGTGGCTAAAGAAGAAGGTATCGACGTGGTTGAATTTACAGTTGCGCCTCAGGTTAACCCTCGGGCAGGGCAATTACCTTATCATGAATGGTTTATTGAGTTCGGCACAGCCCCGGCCGATCTTCCGGCCTTCGCCATAAAAGTGGATAAGGCACTGCAGAATAAAAATATTTACTATTTTGACCTTATTGAAGGTAACATTTTGCAACCTTTGGTGATCCAAAGCCTGCAAAAAGATGCCTTTATCAATTTTATGAGGGGCGAAGGTAAACTTGGCGGGCAAAACAAAGTGCCACGGCTATCAAACGACAGGAAGATTGCCGAAGGATTGAAGAGTTTTATAAAATAAAAGCTGAAGACTTACGAAGTTTTTAAAACTTCGTAAGTCTGGATTCTACAATTTGTCATGCGTAGAAACCAAGCAATGACGTTAAAATAAAGATAATTGAGTAACCAAATAAAAAACATTGCCATCCTTGGCTCAACAGGCAGCATCGGTACACAAACACTTGATGTTATAAGGTGGAACAGCAATTTATTCAGGGCGTTTTTGCTCACTGCACATTCAAATGCCGATTTGCTCATTAGCCAGGCTATTGAGTTTGTGCCCGAATATGCCATTATCTGTGATCAAAGCAAATACCAGGAGGTTAAAGAGGCTTTAGCACATTTGCCAATACAGGTACTTGCCGGTCACCAGGCTATCATTGATACAGTAACGCATCCCGAAATTGCGGTTGTGCTTACTGCCATGGTAGGTTTTGCTGGCCTGGAGCCAACTATTGCAGCTATTAAAGCAGGTAAAGATATCGCCCTTGCCAACAAAGAAACCCTGGTGGTTGCCGGCGACATCATAACCGCATTGGCCAAACAACATGAAATTCAAATTTTACCGGTTGATTCGGAACATTCAGCTATTTTCCAGTGCCTGGTTGGTGAGGACTATAAATCGATAGAAAAGCTGATCATAACGGCATCAGGCGGGCCATTCCGGGGCCGGGGCCTTGATTTTTTGGCCACCGTTACTCGTGAGGATGCGCTTAAACACCCCAACTGGGTGATGGGCGCTAAAATAACTATCGACTCGGCATCATTAATGAACAAGGGGCTTGAAGTTATTGAGGCAAAATGGCTGTTTGATGTTGAGGCCGATCAGATCGAGGTTGTGGTTCACCCGCAATCTATCGTTCATTCACTGGTACAGTTCAGGGATGGTTCAATTAAAGCACAATTAGGCTTGCCCGATATGAAGCTGCCGATACAGTATGCCCTCACCTATCCCGAACGGATTGAAACTAATTTTAAACGTTTCAGCTTTACCGACTACGCTAATCTTACTTTCGAAAAACCGGACATGGAAACTTTCCGTAATCTAAGCTTAGCCTACACTGCTCTACAACAAGGGGGTAATATGCCTTGCATTATTAACGCGGCAAATGAAGTAGCAGTTGCAGGGTTCCTTGATCGTAAAATTGGCTTTTTAACCATGAGCGGTATCATTGAAGAGTGCATGCAGAAAATAAATTTCGTTGCAAACCCTACCTTAACAGACTATTTGAATACTGACAAAGAAACACGCATCTTTGCGCAAAATTATATACAGCAATTGCCCTCAAAGGCATTACAGTTTTAATATTACATAAATATAAATAATGAGTATAGTGATCATGGTGGGCCAGCTTATACTGGGCCTTTCAATTTTAATAATCTTGCATGAACTGGGGCATTTCCTGGCGGCACGCGCCTTTGGTATTAAGGTAGAAAAATTCTACCTGTTTTTTGATGCCTGGAACGTAAGCCTGTTTAAATTTACATATAAAGGTGTTGAATATGGTATTGGCTGGTTGCCGTTGGGTGGCTATGTTAAAATTGCCGGTATGATTGATGAGTCGATGGATACCGAACAAATGGCCGGTCCGCCTCAACCGTGGGAGTTTCGTTCAAAACCGGCCTGGCAACGCCTTATTGTGATGCTTGGCGGTGTTACGGTAAATGTTATACTGGGAATCTTGATATTTTGGGTATTAACCATGCGTTTTGGCGATAGCTATATCCCAAATTCTGCAGCAAAATATGGTATAGTACCTGGCGAAGTAGGTAAAAAGATCGGCCTTCAAATAGGCGACAAGGTTGTAGCCATTAATGGCAAACCTTTTGAGCGTTTTGATGACCTTACAAGTCCGCAGGTATTGTTAGATAATACTGTATTTACCATATTACGAGGCACTCAAACTTTACAAATCAGCATCCCGCGTACCATCCTAAACGATTTGAACGACCATGATATAGAAGGTTTTATTAGCCGTCTGCCCCGTGCTAAGTTCATTGTTGATTCATTGGAACCGGGCAGCAACGCTGTAAAAGCCGGTTTAAAAAAGGGTGATAGCATTGTGATGGCCAATAATCATCCAGTTGTGTTTTGGGACGAGTTGCAGGCTCAGCTATCTGCTAATAAAGGCAAACAGGTTGAACTGGGTATTAAACGCAACCACGAATTGATTACCTTAAAAGCGCAGGTTACGTCAGAAGGTAAACTTGGGTTCTATCGTGCAAAAAGCGATTTTCCGGATATTAAAACAATAAAGTATGGCTTTTTTGAAGCTTTCCCGATAGGTGCGCAGAGAGCCTGGGGAACTTTCAGGGATAATGCCAAGGGTATTGGTAAAATTTTCAGAGGCGATGTCAACCCGGGTAAAGCTGTAAGCGGACCGGTAGCTATAGCCAACCTGTTTGGCGGCACTGTTGATTGGGTTCACTTTTGGACACTGGTAGGCTTCCTTTCAATGGTATTGGCATTGATGAACCTGTTGCCTATCCCAGCACTTGACGGCGGCCACGCGGTATTCCTGATCATTGAAATGATCAAAGGCAAACCATTGAGCGATAAGTTCCTTGAACGTGCGCAGATTGTGGGCTTTGTAATTTTAGTTACCCTAATGGTATTTGTTTTTGGTAACGATATTGTGAAGCTGGTAATGAAGAAGTGATTTGGAGATTAGTGATTGGAGGTTAGAGATTAGTTGCCTCCCAAGCATATAATACAAGAAAGGCCTTTCAACCACTGAAAGGCCTTTCTTGTATTATATAAATTTATCAATCAATTGAGTAGCTGTACAAATTAGAATTAGCTTTAAGCTTTGAGCATTCTGCCGTCAGCTTGTTTTTATACCGCCGGATCAGTTGGTTTTGGGCTTTCGTAATTATCGGAAACGGTGTCAAAAGGTGATCTTTCATTTTTGAATACCGCTGCCGAGATCAGGCTCACTATAGCGCCGAAAATGGCGTATATAAATACTACGCTTACGGTTGTTATAACCGCAAAATATTTACTTACCATACTTAATGCATTGTCAATTTGGTCCTGCGACAGGTTTCCTTTTGCTTCCATTTGCGCGCGTGAAGCAGTTAGGGCTTTAGTAACCATTTCCGGGCTTAATATCGCATAATACACATAAGTGAATACCGCAACGAAAACTCCTGTAAAAATCGCATATAAAAAACCGGATAAAAAGCCTTCTCCATAGGTAATATATCCGCCAAGCTGATCTTTGTATTCTTTTTGTGTTAACAGCAAGAAAGCGATGAAGGGCAAAAAGCTGAGGTATTTAAGAGATGAGTTGGGGTCAATATCCAGAAACTGAAATGCATAAGTTATAACTATTGAAGTTACCAGGTTAATTAAAGCCCACTTCAGGGCTGGTTGCGACGGGCTCGCTTTTTTTACTTCCATGATATAGGTTATTTAGTGTTTGGTTAAAATTAACTAATTATCTTATATCATGTATATGTTTATTTTTTACCCAGGCAAACGCTTTTCAAATATTTATCGCCGATACTTTGTTGTTAAATATAGTTAAGAAAAGGTTATGATGCAGATGAGCCATTAGATACGTGTTTTATAGTCTGAAGCAGGTTAACGCCCAAGCCTCCTCAGTACCTACTTTTGCAAATAACAGGCACAAACATTCGGAGGTGCTTAATTACTTAAAAAAATCAATTAGTGTCAACTCCATAAATATAAAATATTGATTATTAACTATTTAGTCGATGTATTTTAAATATGTTAACCCGTATTAACCCTATTTAGATGCGTTTGCCCTGGTTTTAACTCCTCAAATTTGCTATAACAAAACAGGCCTTTCAAATTTGAAAGGCCTGTTTTGTTATACGATTAATGTTCTATTCAGGAAATGGGTCCCGTTTAAAGAAGGCAGCAAAAATTATAGATAAAACAAACAAAAATATAATGCTTATCCCTAATGACTGAATTTGTTGCCCTATGGTAATGCTTTTTCCGGTTTGAAAGCTTTTCTCCATCTCCTGAATCTTGGCATCAGCTTCCTTCTTTTCTTCCGGTTTAGTAGTGCTTTCTTTCAGTTTATTCAAAGCTGTAACCATAGCTGTTTTAGTTTTCTGAGCCATTTGCGGTTCTATAGCGTTTGCAAATATCTGATCACGTAGTATAAATATGGTCAGGTTTGAAATGAAAAACATAATGAAAATTCCGGTAGCGGCCTGCCTCATTGTCCAATACCCGCCCACTTTGCTCCTCAGATTTATGCAAAACAAAGCAGCAATAGCTATCGGAAATATGTACGTGAAAAGTATTGCACCAGCTGTTATTGCGACAGCCGATGCTACACTTACCATAAAATAAAAATAAATAATACTTACAACAGCCAATACTGCACCTAAAATCAATCCTTTGATAAGTCCTCGTATTTTTATGGTTCTTTCTAATTGTGCGCTCATTTAAGAGGGTTATTGAAAACTAACTAAAATTTCTAAAACAGCCATATCAAATTCCTTGTTGATGGAGTTATCGGCAATATCCTTTTTCTCTTCATCAGAAGGATCAATATTTTGAAAAAAGCACATCATTGGGTAAAACAATTCCTTAAGTTCTGAATCCTCAGGAAGCGTTGTTGCTACTTTACTGATCTCCGATACCGGGCTTTCAATCAGGATTTGATTGGCGATAACCGGTTCATAAATGCGGTACTCGTCCTGGAACTCATCTTCATCAACCAGTAAAAATTCCTTCAGGTAATCTTCCAATTCCGGTTCAATATCTTCGTCTTCACACTCGTTAAGGTAAAGTAACAGATTAAGGAGTTCGGTACCGCGGTCAAGCGTTTCTTCTTCAATGCTTTCCCATTCCGGTGTATCAAGATAATCTTCTTCCAGTTTTTTAACATCGGCGCTGAAGAAATTAATCATCAGCAGGTCGAAAAATATTTCACGAAGCTCTTCAACCTCCGGGTTTTCATCAAAAACCGCGTCAAGTTCATCTACTTTGGATAAAAAATCTTCGTCGGATGCAAATACATCGGCAAACTCATCGGTTAGCTGGGTGGCATCAAAGCTGTTGTATTTGGAGAAAGCCTCAAGCGCTGCTATAAAGGCGGTTTCTATTTTTGGATCGATCATAGGTATGTTATTTAAAGATTTGTTGATTGTTGTAAGTTAACAATACTTTACCTTTTAAACCCTGCCCGATATAAGGAGAGTTTGCAGATTTAGATTTATTATTAGTTGCGGTATATTCCCATTCAGCATCTGTATCAAAAATTACAAAGTTGGCATTTTCACCCTCCGCAATAACCGGCAATTCAACCCCTAATATTTCACGGGGATTGATAGCCAGTTTTTCAATTATCAGTTCAACCGGCAAGCCTGCTTTTAAAGCCAGTGCAAAGGCCGTTTGTAAACCAATAATACCATATTCGGCAACTTCAAACTCCACATCTTTAAATTCAATTTCATGTGGGGTGTGCTGCGATACGATGGCGTCAATAGTACCATCTTTCAGGCCTGTTATCAGCGCGGCAACATCATCAGCAGTGCGCAGCGGCGGCTTAACTTTATATAAGCTGTCGAAGCCTAAAAGGGCTTCATCGGTTAACACCAAATGATGTGCGGCAACGTCGCAGGTAACTTCAATGCCTTTACGTTTGGCCTCGCGGATCAGCTCGACCGAACGGGCTGTTGATATGGTTGTAAAATGAATGCGCGATACAGTGTATTCGGCCAGATAAAGATCGCGGGCAACCATCAGTTCTTCGGCCAGGGATGGAATTCCCTTCATGCCCAGCAGTGTACTGATCTCACCCTCATTAACCTTCGCTTTACCGGCTATAGCAGTATCCTCCGGATATGAGAAAACCAGCGCGTCAAAGCCTTGTGCGTATAACAAAGCTCTTTCCATTAAACCGGCATCCTGCACGGGCCGGTTGCCGTCTGTAAAGGCTTTAGCGCCGCTTTGGTACATGTCGTACATTTCGGCAAGGTCTTTTCCTTCGCGCTTTTGCGATATGGTGCCTAAAGGATAAACATCAACCAAATTACGTTTCGACCGGTTAAGCAGGTACTCCACCTCTGATTTGGAGTGTACTGGCGGCTGACTGTTAGGCATCAGCGCTATGCCCGTAAAACCACCGGCAGCTGCGGCGATGGTACCAGACCTAAGGTCTTCTTTAGTTTCCATACCCAATTCGCCTATGTTGCAGTTAAGATCGAAAAAACCGGGCGAAACATATTTGCCTTCGGCATCAAACAGTTCGGTATCGGCATCAATATCGTCGGCTATGCGGGTGATAACACCATTTTCAATTAAAATATCGGCAACTTGTTGATGAAAGGATGATCCGGGATCAAGAATAGTGGCTGATTTGATAAGCAAATTCATTAGCACTGCTTTATGTGTGGATTTGTATCGACCTATCCCGCCTGAATAACACCCTGCTGACCGGGTTTATAAAACCTGATCAGAAATATTTCTGCAAGCAGGAAGATCAGCGTCAAAATTAGACAAAGTTTCCATAATTGTGTGCCAAAATTTGATTCGGCAACAACACTTTTTAACGAGCCATTTCCTGCTGTTAATAAAGGCTTTGCATTCGGCAATAATTTTTCAAGATCGGTTACTGTAAAATAACTCATGTCTGATTCGGCCCGGTTATCATTAAAAGCAAGCGCAGCCAATGTGCTATCCTGTTTCTTCAGCGAATAAATTCCGGGCTCACGTAGCTGATCCGAAACATATAGGAGCGTACTCCCCTCCTGCTGTTTTACATCGGGGATAATGCTCTGATCGCCTTTGCTCAGTTTGAGCAGTTGTTTTTCGGTGGTTTGCACCGGCGGTATCTCAAAGCTTTCATCAGCACCAAGTGTATAAAACAGCGGCTGGTCATGTTCGCTTAACAAGGCCATTCTAAAAAGTACCGGCACAAACAGGGCATGCCTGGGCAAATTGCTAAATCCTTCGTTGAGTGGTACAGCACATATATATACATTTCCTTTTCCGGTGTTATAACCTTCCCAAAAAGGTTCGCCGGTAGCAAGGTTCATGAGGCTTTCTTGTTTAGCACCGCTTTTGCTTAGCTGGTAATATTTTTTAACCAAGGGCAGATCGGGGTTTTGAGGAAAGCTCTCAAACACGTTCTTAAATACAGCACTTTGCCTGTTGATAGAAGCCACTTTTACATCTTGTGTTATCAACTTTTCAGGATACCCCGTATTTAAGCCTGATAAAAAGGATCTGTAATTAGCCAGATCAGCATCGGCCGATGGAAATACAACCAGCGTCCCTCCTTTTGTTACATAGGTTTTAAGTTGCTGTGCCAATCCGGTGGCAATGGTTTTAACATCGCTGATTATAATTATAGGGTAACTGTTAAGCGCAGCGTAATCAACGTTACCATCGGTTACACGGTTTGTAGCAAAGAAAGCGTCAGATGCAAAAACAGCTTTCAGATATGGATTTGGAATGCCTCCGTCAATCAACAGAACAGGCATTTGCTGCTTTACATTAAAACTAAAATAAAATTGGTTATCAAATGTAACCGGGTTATCCTGTAACTGAATTACGCCGCGCTGCCATCCGGGTTTTAGGCCCGAAAATGATAACGTATCGTTTTGAACTTCGCGGGCGTCGATAGTGAAACTGCCGAGCGCCTTCTGCTCACCATTGATCAATAGTTTAAGAGGGATCTTTTCGGCTTTTTTTTCGGCATAATTATGCAAGCGAACAACCAGTTTTTCGCTTTCGCCCGGGCGATGTACTGCGCTAAGCAGCCAGACTGAGTCGACAGCAACATTAGGGAGGCTCCCGGCTTTGAGCTGAACAAAGTTCACGTTAATATTACTATCAACTTTTACGGGTTTATCATTTTTGTTCTTTTGAAAATCAGAAATAATAAATACCGACTTAACCGGCCCTGCTTGATTTTTCAATAAGTTTTCCTGCCTGCTGATCACCTGTTGCAGGTTACGGCTTTGCGGGCTTACCTTAACCGCATCAACTGCATCATTAAATTCATCACGGTTCAATAGTCTTTGATGTTTACCTTCAAAATCTTGCGTAAGTAATTGAAACCGATCATTAATATTATAAGCCGAAGTAATTTCCTTAGCACGGCGTTTAGCCCCATCAAGTAATGAGCCTTCGCGGTTAAGGCTTTCCATAGAGTAAGAATTATCCACAAAAATGCTGATCACCTGTTGTTTTCCAGCATTGACATTTTGCGCGCCGGGGATATACGGTCGGGCAAATGCCAGTACCAGAAATAACAAAGCAAGTAAACGCGAGGCCAATATCAATCGCTCCTTCAAATTGCGGCGTGAAGCCTGCTGTTCCTGCACCTCTTTTAGAAACTGTACATTACTGAAATATACCTTTTTGTATTTACGGAAATTGAACAGGTGGATCACAACCGGGATGGTCAAACTTAGCAACGCGAATAAAAAAGCAGGGTATAAAAAATACATATTTTATATAGGTGGTTGTGCTATTTACAAATGTGGTAATTAAATTGAAATTCTGTTATCTTGCGGTACCGGAACATGAAAAAAATCCCCCTGTTATTAATTTTATCGCGAGTTTTATTTGGTATCATAATTATTGCATTAAGCTTAATGCAATGCCTGTATTTCCAAAACATCATTATAATGTTAATGATACTCGGCTTATTATCAGATGTTTTTGATGGAATCATTGCCCGACGGCTGAACGTTTCAAGCCCCATGCTCAGGCGGCTTGATTCAGGTGTCGATCAGTTTTTTTGGTTGAGTATTGTGGCGGGATGCTATATTACCTGTCCAAATTTTTTTAAAGACAATCTGCTAAAGATAAGCTTGCTGGTTGCCATGGAAGCAGGATGTTATGCCATAAGCTATATCCGGTTTGGTAAAGAGGTGGCCACACACGCCATATCTTCAAAGTTTTGGACACTTGTACTGCTCGCAACTATGATTCAGGTTACAGCAAGTTGCTCTTCTGTAATTTTGTTTAATATTTGTTTTTATCTGGGAATAGCTACCCGTATAGAAATAATAGGCATGCTACTTATTATAAAAGAGTGGACAAACGACATCCCAACTATTTATCATGCTTTTTTGATAAGGAATGGCAAAGAGATAACGCGCCATAAACTTTTCAATGGCTAATTGCAAGGAAACAATATGCGCTTGTCTCTTTAACTATCCTAATATCGGTCTCCCCTTTCAAATCATGTATAAATAAATATATTTGGTGCATACATCAATCTACTTAAAAAATGGAATACAGAAGATTAGGCGAAAGTAAACTAAGCGTATCGGCAATAACTTTTGGAGCATGGGCAGCAGGCGGCTGGATGTGGGGCGGCAATGACGATCAGGAAGCTATTGATGCCATGCGCGCGGCTTACGATCTTGGGATAACATCAATTGATACTGCTCCGGTTTACGGCCAGGGTAAAAGCGAAGAATTGGTTGGCCGAGCCATCAAGGATCTGCCGCGTGATAAAGTGCAGATCCTGACTAAATATGGCTTGCGCTGGGACCTTGCAAAAGGTGAGTTCTTTTTCAAAAGTAAAGACAACAGCGGAAAGGATATTGATGTATATCGATATGCCGGTAAAGACAGCATTATAGCCGAGTGTGAAAATAGTCTCAAACGTCTTGGTACGGATTATATCGACTTGTACCAAATTCATTGGTCGGACAAAACTACGCCTATTGACGAAACTATGGAGGCCATTTTACGTCTGCAGGAACAGGGTAAAATTCGCGAAGCAGGTGTTTGTAATTATAATTTGAGTCAAATGCAAATCGCTGCCAAAACCATTAAGCTGGCGGCAAACCAGGTTCCGTTTAGCATGGTAAACCGCGCTATTGAAGATGAGCTAATTCCTTATTGCATCGAGAATAGGAAAGCGATATTAGCTTATAGTCCCCTTGAGCGTGGTTTATTGACCGGTAAAATGAAACCCGGCCAAAATTTCGGCGAAGGCGATCATCGTGCAGGCGTTAAATATTTTAAAGATCAAAACATTGAGCATACCAATGCTTTCCTTGCCAAAATAAAGCCGTTGGCTGATGAAAAAGGTGCAACTTTAGGGCAATTGGTTATCCGGTGGACAATCAATCATCCAGGCATAACCGTAGCGCTGGTTGGCGCCCGCAACGCTGAGCAGTCTATCCAGAATGCTAAGGCTATCAACATCCATATCAATGGAGAAGAAATGGAATACATCAATAACCAGTTGAATGATTTGGTAATTGTTGGATAAATTATTCACTTTTGTGAAGATTCAATGACTCTTCACAAAACCCAATAACCTTAATCATGATTATTGATACTTTACTATATAGTAACAATTTTACATCTAACACTGATTCTGCTACGCGCGCTTTAATATTTGGCGGCATAGGAGCCATATTTAGCCTAATAGGCGCTGTAATGCATGATCGCCGTAAAACGCTGGTCAAAGAAGGCGTACAAGTTGAGGGTACGGTTATAAGTATTGAACGCGAAAGGAGCAGTAAAAATTCGATGACCTTGAATTACCCTGTAGTTAGTTATCGGACGTTACAAAATGAGCTGATAACAAAAAAATACAACATCGGTATCAGTAGCGGCTCTTCATATAAAGAAGGTGATTCCGTAAATGTTATATATGATCCTAAGGATACTTCTTCATTTATACTCAATGACGCTTCATCAAAAATCATTCCCCGTATCTTTATTTTAATTGGCTTAGTGCTAACCATTGGAGCTGTTGTTTTCTATATAATGAAATAGAATCATTTCAAGGGAATCAAAAAACAGTTAAATCGGTGGCCCAGTTTCCTATATTCCAAGTATGAAAAAGTCGTTATTATTGTTTCTTTTATTACTCACGCTAAAACTATCTGCCCAAAACGCACAGCAAATCCATCAAAAAGCTATCTTAATTGATACGCATAATGATGTTATTTCAAACGAACTGATAACCAAAGTTGATTTGGGCAAACGTCAAAGCGAAGGGAATTTTGATTTGGTTCGAGCCAAGGAGGGCGGACTTGATGCACAGATCTTTTCTATCTGGTGCGGCGAAAGTTATGGTAAGGGAACTGCCTTCGCTTTTGCTAACCGGGAAATTGACTCTTTGTACGCGCTCATCAAGCGTAATCCTGATAAAATAGCTTTAGTGCGTAATACCAAAGAACTTAAAAAAGCTGTTGCAGGCAAAAAGCTGGCAGCTTTGATTGGTGTTGAAGGCGGGCATATGATCGAAGACAGGATGGATTACATTGACAGTTTGGCTAAACGAGGGATGTGCTATCTTACCCTCACCTGGAATAACAGCACTTCATGGGCAACTTCGGCACGTGACGAGGTTACTAAAAAGGATAGTTTGAAACATTTAGGGCTTACCGATTATGGCAAACAAATAGTAAAGCACCTGAATGAACTTGGCGTTATGATTGATGTATCGCATGTGGGCGAACGTACTTTTCATGATGTATTGGCTACTACCACAAAGCCAGTTATCGCTTCACATAGCTGTGCTTATACTATCGATCCATTTCGCCGCAATTTAAAGGATGACCAATTAAAAGCGCTTGCCAAAAATGGAGGTGTGGTATGTATTAATTTTTATAGTGGCTTTGTAGATAGCACCTATACACCTAAAGTGCTTAAGTTTTTGGCAGAGCACAAAGCAGAGCTTGATTCATTGACTAAGGTTTATCATGATGTCGATCTGGCGAATATCAGGATAAATGCCTTGTACAAAGTTGAGTCTGACAAGCTCCGGCCGCCGCTTGAATTATTGATCAGACACATCGACTATGTAGTGAAGCTTATCGGAGTGGATTATGTAGGCATAGGATCTGATTTTGACGGTGCTGAATCATATCCTCTTGGTTTGGACAGTGTAAGTGATTACCCTAAAATAACCGAGGAACTCCTGAAACTGGGATATAAGCAAAAGGATGTCAATAAAATATTAGGTGGAAATGTGATGCGGGTACTTGCAGCTAATACCGGCAAATGATGTCACTTTGTTGACGATATGCGCTTTGCCTTATGCGCTTAAAATCGTAAATTCGCAACTCATTTATAATAAAATGTCTCAAGAAACTGAACACGTAAAATGCCTGATCATAGGCTCAGGTCCTGCAGGTTATACTGCAGCTATATATGCTTCCCGCGCTGATCTTAAACCAGTTATGTATACCGGTTTACTGGCAGGCGGCCAGCTTACACAAACTACCGAAGTTGAAAATTTTCCGGGCTATCCGCAAGGCATTATGGGGCCTGAGTTGATGGAAGATTTCCGCAAACAGGCTGAGCGCCTGGGTACCGAAATCCGTTTCGGATATGTTAGTTCTGTTGATTTTTCAAGTTTACCACATAAAGTAGTTGTTGATGATGTAAAAACCATCACTGCTGATACTGTAATTATCTCAACCGGCGCTTCAGCCAAATGGCTTGGTCTGGAATCTGAACAAAAATACAGCGGCTTTGGCGTTTCTGCCTGTGCTGTTTGCGATGGCTTCTTTTTTAAAGGCCAGGATGTGGCTATTGTTGGTGCCGGTGATACCGCTGCCGAAGAAGCTACTTATTTAGCTAAATTGGCCCGCAAGGTATATATGATCGTTCGCAGGGACGAGTTCCGCGCTTCAAAAGCGATGGTTCACCGCGTATTGAATACGCCGAATATTGAAATTTTATACAATACCGAAACCAAAGAAATTTTGGGCGATGGTCAAAGCGTTACTGGTGTTAAAGTAATTAATAACCAAACAAACGCCGAAACCGATCTTGACGTTACAGGGTTTTTCGTGGCAATAGGCCACCATCCTAACACCGATATTTTTAAAGGCTGGCTACATATGGACGAAACCGGTTATATCATCACACGTCCTGGTTCAACCGAAACCAACGTAGAAGGCGTATTTTGCGCCGGTGACGCACAGGATCATATTTATCGCCAGGCTGTAACAGCAGCGGGCACCGGCTGTATGGCCGCAATCGACGCTGAGCGTTACCTGGCAGCCAAAGAGCACGTGGTGACGGCGTAATGAGTGGTTAGAGATTGGAGGTTAGTGATTAGTGTCTTAGCCTCAGAAAAGCGATAGGTTTACCTGTCGCTTTTTTTATTTCTTTAACTTTCCTTAATACACAACTCCCTCCTTTGCGTTAATAAGATCTTTTTGAGTTTGCTTAGCATTCTGTTAATTCATTTAATTCCACAAATTCGGTTCAGGTATTCTCCTACTACACTAAACATTTTACACACCAAAACTTCTTATATTTTTTTAAAAAGTTTTATCTTACGGGCTCATACTAACCTGTATAGATAAATTATGTATAAAAAGGCCTCTTTGATACTGCTTGCTGTGCTTGCAGTAACCACCACCATTGTAAACGCGCAGGATGCCGATCCAAACCTGGGTATTATCCCCGCTCCTGTTTCACTGAAAAAATCTCCCGGGCAATTTGTTTTGAGCCAGGAAACCATTATCCAGGCGGATACGCCTTCAAACAAAGCGGTAGTATTTTTTAAAGATTACCTTGCCAACAACCAGGCTTATCATAAACCTCTGATTGTTAAAAGCGGTGCAAGCACAAATGTTATAACCCTTACTACCGCCGGCACCGATGGTTTACCTGCCGAAGGCTATCGTTTAACTATAACGCCGCAACAGGTTATTGTTGCAGGTAAAGGTGCCGGATTGTTCTACGGAGTACAAACACTGCTTCAACTAATGCCTTCCGAACATGCCGCCACCATTAAGCTGCCGTGCGTACAGGTGGAAGATTATCCGCGTTTTGGTTACAGGGGGGCAATGCTTGATGTTGGCCGCCATTTTTTTGGAGTAGAGCTGGTGAAAAAATACATTGACCTGTTAGCTGCCTATAAGCTGAATACTTTTCACTGGCACCTTACCGAAGACCAGGGATGGCGTATAGAAATAAAGAAATATCCGAAACTAACCCAAATCAGCAGTATGCGCGCGCAAACCCTGATTGGTGGTTACCGCGACCGTACCCCGCAGCAGTTTGATGGCACACCGTATGGCGGGTTTTATACACAAGATCAGATTCGCGAGGTGGTAAAATACGCGTCTGACAGGTTTATTAATATAATACCCGAAATCGAGATGCCCGGACACTCTCAGGCTGCACTTGCTGCTTATCCGGAATTAAGCTGCGATCCCGGCAAAACGTATAAACCTGCCGAAACCTGGGGCGTATTTAAAGATATTTACTGCCCTAATGAAAAAACTTTTGCCTTTTTACAGGATGTATTGACCGAGGTGATGGCACTTTTCCCGAGCAAATACATTCACATTGGCGGTGACGAAGCACCGAAGGATGCCTGGAAAAACTCGGCTTTTTGCCAGCAACTGATTAAAAAGTTAAAGCTGAAAGATGAGCACGCGCTGCAAAGCTACTTTATACAACGCATTGAAAAATTTGTAAATTCCAAAGGCCGCAGTATTATTGGCTGGGACGAGATTTTAGAAGGCGGCCTTGCACCTAACGCCACTGTAATGAGCTGGCGTGGTGAAGATGGCGGGATTGCCGCGGCACAACAAAAACATGATGTGATCATGACGCCGGGAAGCAATGGTTTATACATTGATCATGGCCAGGGCAAACCAAGTCAGGAACCCTTGAGCATAGGCGGCAACGAACCACTTTCAAAAATTTACAGCTATAACCCTACTCCTGCTGTGTTAACAGCCGATGAGCAAAAATACATTAAAGGCGTACAAGCCAATTTGTGGACAGAATATGTAGCAACAGATGCCAAGGTGGAGTTTATGCTGCTGCCGAGGCTCTTAGCTTTATCGGAAGTAGCCTGGTCACCGTTGGCCAACAAAAACTACACTGATTTTGCTGATACACGTTTACCGGGCCATTTGGCATGGTTGGATAAAAATGGGTTTGATTATCACGTGCCCACAGCTATAGGTGCAAAAGATACAGTAATGATTGGCAGTAAGTTAACTGCCGTATTGAAACCCTCAGTTGAAGGTGCAAAAGTTTATTATACTATTGACGGTTATACCCCACGCGAGACAGATTTAATTTATACTATCCCTTTGAATTTGGATATACCCATTGATCAGTACCGCGAACTACAAACCATAGTGATCACTCCTTCGGGCAAACGGAGCAATGTTACCCGTACATTGGTTTATAATAAAGCGCCAATGGCGGCCGTTACTTATACAGGTACAGCAACAGGCCTTAAGTACCAGGTTTTTCCTGGTCTTTATACCAGTACAAATCAGCTCGGCGTTATGCCTGCCGACAGCGGCGTGACAAAAACCTTTAATACTGCCGATCTGCGAAAAAATAAAGGCAAATATGGTGTGATTTATACAGGATTTGTTAATATTGAAAACGATGGCGTTTACGGCTTTACAACGTCATCTGCAGGGGGCTCGGTGTTATTAATTGATGATCAGCAGGTAGTTGATAACGACGGAAAACATACCATGGATGAACAAATGGGAGCTGTACCGTTATTAAAAGGCTATCATAAGATAACAATAAAATATTTTGATCAGGGCACTGGTCCTGTAGCGTTAAAAGTATTTATTACTGCCCCCGGCAAAGCAAAAGCCGAGCTAACACCAGATACGTTATATAACTAAGTTGAACCATAAAAAATATGACTAACAGGGTTTACCTTTTTGCGCTTGCGATGAGCGCGTTAATGGCTGGATGCGGCGGGCAGGAAACAAAGAAGCCTGCCGCTCCTGCGGCACCTAAAAAGCCGGTTTTGATGGCGCCTTTCAGGTTTCACAAACTGATAGAGGTATCGCCGGGGCAAAGCTATGATGTTTTGAGCTGGGGCCGCGGTGCTGAAGAAGCGGGTTCGTTTATGATATTGCATTCAGACTCATCGGCGATAAAATACACTACAACAACCGGTGATTTAGATGGAGCTATCATTGACGTTTATAATTCAGATATGGATGTAGATGGCAACCCGGAAATCCTGATCCAGGCTAAATCAAAAGATACAACCAGCTACACCTCCATCTACGCTTTTGAGTTTAACGACAATAACAGCAAGGCAAATAAGCTTGATTTTCCGAAGCTGACCAGTTCGCAACGCAAAGGGTATCGCGGTAATGATAATTTCTATATTAAAGAAGGTAAGCTAATGCGGGAGTTCCCGATCTTCAATGGCACAGGCAAAGATGCTAAACCTTCAGGCGCAAAACGCCAGTTGGAATATGGTTTACGTGGCAATGAATTTACGGTTAAACAGTTGAGTAAAGATTCAACAGACGTAAAGCAACCGGACAATCAACCCTCCAAAACTGAAGAAAGAAAATCATCGGATAAACGAAGTTCATCTTCGTCGTCAAAATCATCTAAGAAAAAGCATAAAAGGCACCGAGGATAATTTAGTTTGCGTTACAAACGCAAACCCTGGTCAAGCACTCGTTGGAAACGAGCGCAAGGCGAAACAAGTCAAACATTAAAAGTGCCATGATGAGCAGTTCATCATGGCACTTTTTTACTAATCTCCAGCCTCTAATCACTAAAATCACGTCTGTATCACCCCCACATTAAACGCCTTTTCAATAGGCGCGTGATTAGCGGCCTCAATACCCATAGATATTACTTTACGGGTTTCAAGCGGATCGATGATCCCATCAACCCAAAGCCGGGCAGCGGCATAATACGGGGTTGTTTGGGCGTTATACCTGTCGGTTATCTGTTTCAGCAATTCAGCTTCTTTTACAGCATCCACCTCTTCTCCTTTGGCTTTGAGGCCCGCTGCCTGGATCTGTAGCAGGGTTTTGGCAGCTTGTCCGCCTCCCATTACAGCAATCTTGGCCGATGGCCACGCGTAGATCAACCGGGGATCATACGCCTTGCCGCACATGGCATAATTACCGGCACCATAGCTATTACCTATAACAATGGTAAACTTAGGCACAACAGAATTTGCCACCGCGTTAACCATTTTTGCACCGTCTTTGATGATGCCGCCCTGCTCCGACCGGCTGCCGACCATAAAACCGGTAACATCCTGCAAAAATACCAATGGGATCTTTTTCTGATTACAGTTCATGATAAAACGGGTAGCCTTATCTGCCGAATCCGAATAGATCACCCCGCCAAACTGCATTTCCCCTTTTTTTGACTTAATCACCTTGCGCTGGTTGGCAACAATTCCCACAGCCCAACCATCAATACGGCCCAGTCCACAAATAATAGATTGTCCATAACCGTCTTTATAAGGTTCAAAGGCCGAATTATCCAACAGGCGATGGATAATTTCCATCATGTCGTAAGCTTTCTCCCGGTTATCGGGCAATATGCCATAGATCTCCTTTTCATTGAGCTTTGGAACTGATGACTGAATCCTGTCAAAACCGGCTTTGGTATAATCGCCAGTCATGTTCATGATATTGCGGATGGAGTCAAGTGCGGCCTGATCGTTAGGTTGCTTATAATCGGTAACGCCAGAGATTTCGCAATGGGTTGTTGCGCCTCCGAGCGTTTCATTATCAACATCTTCACCTATTGCAGATTTTACAAGATATGATCCGGCCAGGAAAACAGAACCGGTACCTTCTACTATCATAGCTTCATCGCTCATGATAGGCAAGTAAGCGCCCCCAGCCACACATGAACCCATAATAGCGGCAATCTGGATAATGCCCAAACTACTCATCACCGCATTGTTGCGAAAAATTCGTCCGAAATGCTCTTTGTCAGGAAAGATCTCGTCCTGTAAGGGTAGATAAACCCCTGCCGAATCGACGAGGTAAATGATAGGCAATTTGTTTTCGATAGCTATTTCCTGTGCACGAAGGTTCTTTTTAGCTGTTATCGGAAACCATGCGCCAGCCTTTACAGTGGCATCATTGGCAACAACAACACACTGCCTGCCTGAAATATACCCAATACCACATATGACACCACCAGATGGGCAACCACCATGTTCGGCATACATACCATCGGCTACAAAAGCGCCGATCTCCAGCCATGGTTTATCTTTATCAATGAGGTAAGCCACCCGCTCGCGGGCCAGCATTTTTCCTTTCTCTTTTTGTTTGGCTGCAGCTTTTTCACCGCCGCCCTGGTATACTTTGTTAAGCCGGGTGTTTAGTTCATAAACAAGCTGCTTATTAATATCTTCATTTTTATTGAATTCGATATTCATAATTGGTTTTAGATAGGACAGGTAATTTAGAAAATTTCCTATCTAAAAAGGGAATTGCAAACGGTTTTGTTTTAAAGAGATAAAACCGGTATCAGTTTGCAGTATAAAGCTGGCAGCAGACAGTTTAATCAGCTAATAAGACTATGCTACAAACTAACACTTTTGACTTAAGTCTGCGAACTTAAGACTAAGTAAGGTTTCTGTCTTTAAACCATACCTCGTCGGGTTTGGCGTTGAAGTTATCCATAAGGTTCACCAATTCTATCGGATCGCCGGAAGTAAGGATCAATTCTCGGTTAGTAGGTTTCAGGAAACGTTGTTCAACCATTACATCCATTTGTTTAAGTAACAGATCGTAAAAACCATTTACATTTAACAATCCGATTGGATGGTTATGCAAACCCAATTGCAGCCAGGTTAGCACCTCAAAAAACTCCTCAAGAGTGCCCCATCCGCCCGGAAGCGTAATGATGCCTTCACTAAGATCGTTCATCATTTGTTTACGCTGATGCATATTTTCTACAATGTGCAACTCGGTTAAACCTGTATGCCCTACTTCTTTATCCATCAAAAACTGCGGGATTATACCGATAGCATTACCTCCCCTGTTTAACACAGCATCGGCCATTAAACCCATAACGCCAACTTTACCGCCGCCAAACACAAGCGTAATGTTACGGCTTACCATAACCTCTGCTAATTGTTCGATGGCTTGTTTCAATACGGGATCGCCATTGAAATTAGCTCCGCAAAATACACAGATAGATTTCATGCCCAATGATAATAAAATTTGTTCAATGGCCTATTAAGGTTTTATTACCTGTTGATTGTATTGCTTTAATATTGATATATTTAGAAAAATTATCACATGAAAAAACCTATTTTAACCATTATTACGTTTTTTATTGTTGCAGTGCAGGCATTCGCACAAAACATCACAACTCCTAATGTTGAGCAAAAAGACGATCAATCAACAATCATCAAAAAGATAGAAACCAATAGTCAGTATACTATTGTGACCTTTGAAAACTATGCTTACCAGGATAATGCGTGGCTACAGCTCAATAAAGAGATCTTTATTCAAACTGATTTAAGCAACGCACATTATGAGTATGTTAAGTCGGAAAACATAGCCATGGTACCCAATAAAAATGTATTAAAAAAGGCTGGTGATAAGCTTGAGTTTAAGGTATATTTTAAAAAAATACCTTCTGCTGCAAAATCCATTGACATCATAGAGCATGCCGGGTTAAGCAGGTCGGGAATTAACTATTTTAATTTTTATAATGTTAGTTTAACTGAGCAAGCTGCCGCAACCAAGCATGTCAAGGTAACCGATGTTGTATTGCTTCCGCCACCACCTGTAGCCACGGATACAGCCTCAACAGGACTATTTAATGGAAGCCCCTCTAATGACATGCAAAACGCGATGAATTCTATGGGACCGATGTACGCATCGATGGCAAAATCAGTGCTTGACGCTCAACTCGCTTACTTTAAGCAGCCCGGCAAAATAGCCGAAATAGCTAAATTAAATAAAGATTATTTTGATGCACTTGTTAAAGTGGGATTCAATTACGAACAGGCGTTAAAGATCATCACCGCGAACGGTTTAATTTCAAAATCATCATCAGTGACCGGCCAATAGGTTATTATCAAAAACAAAAGCGGCTGAAAGATAGAGGATCTTTCAGCCGCCTTATTTTATGCAGTTTATATTAAGAATTACCTGCTTGTATAGTTAGGGGCTTCTTTAGTGATAGTAATATCATGCGGATGACTTTCGCGCATACCAGCAGCGGTGATCCTCACAAATTTGGCACGTTGGAGGTCTTCGATATTGGCAGCACCGCAATAGTGCATGCCGGCACGTAAACCACCGATGTACTGGAAAATCACTTCGGCCATGCTGCCTTTAAATGGTACACGCCCAACAATACCTTCAGGAACCAATTTAGTTACCACATCGGTTTCGTCCTGGAAGTAGCGGTCTTTTGAGCCTTTTGCCATGGCCTCAACAGAACCCATACCACGGTATGATTTAAATTTACGGCCTTCGTATATAATGGTTTCGCCCGGCGACTCTTCAACACCGGCAAATAATGAACCTGCCATGATTGAGCTTGCACCTGCCGCGATTGCTTTAACGATATCACCGGTTTGTTTGATACCACCATCGGCAATTACCGGAACGCCCCGGCCTTCGAGTGCCTTGGCACACTCATATACCGCATATAACTGTGGTACACCCACACCGGCAATGATACGGGTTGTACAAATCGAGCCCGGGCCAATACCTACTTTAACCGCATCAGCGCCGGCATCGGCAAGTGCAATGGCAGCATCGCCCGTTGCAATGTTGCCGGCAATTACCTGCAGGTTAGGATAGAGTTTCTTAACTGCCTTAACCATATCAATAACTCCTTTTGAATGCCCATGGGCCGTATCAACCGTAATCACATCTACACCGGCATTAACCAGGGCAGTTACACGATCTATGTTGTCGGCGGCTACACCAACGGCTGCACCAACACGTAAACGGCCGAATTCGTCTTTACAGGCATTAGGGAAGTTTTTAACCTTTTGAATGTCTTTATAAGTGATGAGGCCTACCAGTTTTCCATCATTATTTACAACCGGTAGCTTCTCAATTTTATTGCTTTGCAGAATGTTGGCAGCATCGGTCAAGGTAGTTCCTGCCGGTGCGGTGATCAGATTAGTTTTGGTCATTACCTCAGTAACCGGAATGCTCATGTCCTTTTGGAAACGAAGGTCGCGGTTGGTGATGATACCTTTCAGGTTGTGATCTGCATCGATAACAGGAATGCCGCCAATGCTGAATTCTTTCATCAGTTGAAAAGCATCTGCCAGTAAAGCATCTTCACGCAAGGTAACAGGATCCTGGATCATGCCGCTTTCTGAGCGTTTTACTTTACGTACTTCATCGGCCTGTGCCTGTATGGTCATGTTTTTATGCAACATGCCTATTCCACCGGCCTGCGCAATGGCAATAGCCAGCTCGGCCTCGGTAACGGTATCCATAGCGGCCGAGATAATAGGAATGTTTAACCGGATGCTTTTAGTTAAGTAAGTGCCGGTATTCACTTCGCGCGGTAAAACTTCTGAATAAGCCGGGAGTAGTAAAACGTCGTCGTAAGTTAATCCTTCGGCAACAAATTTTGATGGGTCTAACTGCATAGCAAATAATTATTTTGGAGTTATTATTTGCCGGGCAAAGGTAATAAAATATTTCGGACTTTGGAATTTCGCTTTCCTATTTATTTAAAATTGCCTTAGGATGATAATTCGGGATTTGAGATTTCGAATGTTCGATTTCGGATTTATTTTATTCTTACTAAGAAGCTGTTTAAAAACGGTAATTTAAAAATGTTATTGGGCGTTTTGCAGACATTCAGGCTTAATATTCTGCGAATTTTCTCAATCAAAGCCGCTATAAGCCGCTTAATTATTCGCCAAAATCCGCTATAACATTTTTACTCCGTTGGTTTTAACCAACGGAATAATGAGTAATAACAAGGGGCTTCAGCCAAAATCCTTTTGCACAATTGAGCTAAAGCCAAGCCACTTTTCAACTTTTTTACCGTTGGTTAAAACCAACGGCAATGAATATTTCTCATTTTTTAAACAGCCTCTAAGAATTTGGGATGTTCGCTTTCTGATTCGCCATTAGACAAATCCTAAGTCGAAATTCCGAAATTCGAAATCAAAGTAATCCGAAATCGAACATCCCAATTCCGAAATGAAATCAAATTAATATTTCCCTACAATCACTTTATAAAACTGATCGAAGTTGAAATAAGTGTTGGCCAGCTGGATCAGCTTATCTGAAGTTATGTTTTTTACAGTTACCGTGTACCTGTCATAATAATCGTAATCCAAACCCGCAAAATAGATGGTTTTGAACTTATCAGCATGCGAAAATACATTTTCCAAACTGCCTAATAATGAGCCTAACATGTAGTTGCGCACCAGGGAAAGCTCCTCTTCTGGTACCAGTTCGGTTTTCAACAGGTTCATTTCCTTTTCAATTTCGGCAACCGCCGGCTTGCAAACATCTGCACCGACCTCGGTCGCTATAAAAAACGATCCGCCCTGCTTAAATGACGCCAGCCCCGAGCCTATACCATACGTATATCCTTTATCCTCGCGGATGTTAGCCATTAGCCGTGATCCAAAATAACCACCGAATACTGTATTTAAAACCTGTAACGCCTGAAAGTCCACATGCGAACGGTTGATGATAGACGTACCTATCCGGATGGCCGATTGCAAAGCTTCAGGTTTCTCGGTAAAATAAAACAGGTCGGCAGCCGCTTTAATATCAGGCTGTATTGTAATAGCCGGTGTTGGGCTGTTTTCCCAGTTTTTATCAAATGTATCGGTAAGCAGTGTTAGCGTTTCCGGCTCAATTTTACCCGCTATGACGATAGTGCAATTGGAAGGCTGGTACATTTTTTTGTAATGTGCCAGCATATCATCATGCTGCAGAGTTTGATAGTCGGTCATCTCGGCAGCATATCCAAAAATGGTAGCTCCATAAACTGCCCTGTTAAATGCCCTGCGGGCCACCACATCATTTTTTTGCAGGCTCACCTGCAATTTTTGTTGTTGGTTGCGCTTAAAAGTTTCCAGCTCCTTTTCAGGAAAAATGGAATTATTCAGGATATCGGCAATAACCGGCAAAGTATGGTGCAGGTGTTTATTTAAGCTATACAGCGTTACCTGCGAGTTTTCGTATCCATAGTCAACCTGCAAAAAGGCACCGTAAAAGTCAATTTTGTCGGCAATTTGCGCAGCTGTTAAAGTTGCAGTGCCATCGGTAAGCATGGAGTTTACGGCCATGTTAAGCAACGGTTTCGCCGGATCAAAGCTCAGGTTACCGAAGATCCACTCAATACGCACCAACTCCTGGTCGCCGGAGTTAAAGCAAAAAATATTGCAGCCATTATTGAGTTTCTTGTGCTCTGGCCTAATCAGATTAATATTATCGATAGCCCTGAATTCGGGGGCTAATTTTCTGTTGATCATATGTATATTGTTTGCCCTTGGTTGGCGTGATTTAAAGATTTCCTGATCCGAATAACTCTATGCATCAGGGCAATTCTAAAATCCTTTCAATCAGGGTTTCTTTTATTTCTCCGCCAGATAAATAAGCGTTGATGAATTATCTTTTATGAATAGTTTATTGGCTTTTGCTTTTACCTGGGCAGCGCTTACAGCAAGATATTTTGCTGTTTCATGGTTGATCAGGTCAGCATCGCCCAGCAATTCAAATGAGGCCAGGTTCATGGCCTTATCCAATAGCGACATTTCGGAAAAAATCATGGTTGACTCGGTTTTATTCTGAACTTTAGTAAGTTCATCCGCCGGGATCTCCTCAGCTTTTATTTTCTCCAGTTCATCCCATAGTGCAGCTTCCGCCTGTTCAATGCTGATGCCATCGAGCGGTTTGCCTTCTAACACAAACATGCCTTTATCCAAACTGCCGGTGATATAGGCATGCACCTCGCTAAAAATCTGCTTTTCCTTAATCAGCGATTTATATAATCGTGATGAGTTACCACGGGAAAGAATATCCGAGAGCAGTTCTACCACATAATAATCCTGATCGGTACGGCTACCCATCTGAAAAGCTATGTACACATCATTGAGTGGTACTTTGGCGGTCACCGTTTCACGGCGGGCCTCCTGTTGTTCCGGTTCCTGTGGCAGGTTGCGCTGATATTTTTCGCCGGCAGGTATCGGGCCAAACCATTTTTCAGAAAGCTCTTTTACTTGCTGGGTTGTTACGTTGCCCCCTACTACCATAATAGCGTTTTGAGGGTTGTAGTGCTTTTTGAAGAAAGCTTTTACGTCTTCGATTTGTGCATCCTCGATATGTTTGATGGTTTTGCCGATGGTTGCCCAACGATAAGGGTGTTTTTTGTAAACCAGCGGACGAAGCTTTAACCAAACATCGCCGTAAGGCTGATTTAAGTAACGCTGTTTAAACTCCTCTATAACTACGTTACGCTGCACCTCAAGGCTTTTTTCGCTAAAAGCAAGGCTCAGCATCCGGTCACTCTCCAGCCAAAATGCGGTCTCCAGGTTAGCAGATGGCAAGGTGATATAATAGTTGGTGATATCGTTGCTGGTAAAGGCATTATTTTCACCTCCTACCCTTTGCAGTGGTTCATCATAAACAGGAATATTGACTGATCCGCCAAACATGAGGTGCTCAAACAAATGGGCAAACCCGGTCTGTTCGGGATCTTCATCGCGTGCGCCAACATCATATAAAATGTTAAGCACCGCCATTGGCGTTGTATTATCTTCATGCACAATAACCCTAAGGCCATTGTCAAGTGTAAATCGGTTGAATTTAACCATGTATCTATTAAATTTTTAATACGGATAGCAAATGTATAACTTTTGGTGACATAGAAAGTGAATGCCAGAAATGAACAGGTGTTTTAGGTTAAGTATCAGCATTTATTTACTTTTAAGCTACTATAATGACCCGCGACGAACTCACCCAAAAAATAGAGAACACCATTGGCAAGCTCAAGGTACTTGAATTGAGCCGTATTTTAACCGAGCAGCAATTTAATTTGCACGATCTGATTGACATTACCTTTCACCCCGATAAGCCTCTCGCCTTCCGTGCGGCCTGGCTGCTTGAAAATATGTTTTTGAAGGATGCTGATGTCTTTACCGGTAACCTGCAATATTTTATTGAACGGTTGCCACAGGTTACGAACCCCGGCTGCCAACGACATTATGCTAAAATACTGATGCACGCTACCGAAGCCAAGGAACACTCTCCGGTAAAGCAAAAACTCAACCGCCTTGATCTTGAACCCGTTGTTGAGCGCCTTTTTGACTGGATGATAGATCCAAAAGTTAAAATAGCGGTGAAAGTATTTGCTGGTTGGGCATTGTTTAATTTACGGCACCGTTACGCCTGGGTGGCCGATGAGCTACCGGCCCAGCTTGAATTTTTAATGCGCAATGGTACCGCAGCTATACAATCTGCCGGGAGAAAAATGATGAAAGAATTGAGACCTCTACCTCTCTAATCCCCAAAAGGGCAGACTTTTAAAGTTGGCTATTGTATTAAAAGCCAAAAGCCGCCAACAAATATTCCGCTGTCCCTACAGAAATATTTGTCACCGACTTTTAACTTAAGATTTTTGACTTAAGACTTTCGACTTATTTACGCCGTTGGCCTGTCGTCGCCGTGCAGGTTATGGCTTACCTGCCCGTGATGTAATTTGGCAGCTAACGCTGATGAGCTATCATCGGCATAAGTACCATAAGCATTTACCAGCACTCCTTTTAAGTTATATTTTGATGATGATACAGCGTATACTATCGACATATCCGATGGGTTACTTGGACCTTCAAAGCGATAAAACTCATCGATCTCAAAGTCATCGGCTGTCATCCTGATATCTTTTTCTTTATCATCAATAGTATCGCCATCAAGGCTAAGGTTGGCCGTATATCCTCTCTTCATGAGGTCATTAGTGGCATCCACTAAGGTTTCATAATTTTTCATGGTGATGTTTTTGTATAGGTAAAACTGAAGATGAGTTCATTAATCACCTTCGTATAATATATAACTGTAAAAGCAACTAACTTGTTTGAAGCAGGATAATAAAAAAGTCCGGTTGCTACGGGCAACCGGACTTAAACTAACAAATAAAAATTCTCCCTTTCGGAGAAAGGTTATTATACACTTACTGGGCTTTGGCCAGCCAGAATGAAGCATTTAAATGAAATGACGAATGCGAGGTATATCCTGATGGAGCATCACCCGACCAGCCGTTAAACAGGTTATCGCCTGTATCACCTGTACCGTCATCAGCATCCGAGCTGTCACCGATCCAAACTACACGACCGCTTCCATAGGTTGCCAATAATGCCATAGCATTGGCATTGCCGCCATTGGTAGCGCTGTTACGCCAGAATAGCCCCTGTACACTTGAGTTGTTGGATGGGAACAGGGTTGCTGTTGAACCATCGTAGAAAGCCATTTTTGAAGCAGTGCCAGCCGCACCGTTCAGCACTTCTTGCGCATCGGCATTGGAGCCGGTATAAACATTAGTTGACGGGCTTTCGCTGATATCAACATAATTTACGCTAAAGCCGAATGGATTGTTGTTATTGATGCCATTATTGGTCATCAAGTCATTCCAAACCCTTGGCGAATCATAGCCATCACCATCACGGTCTGAAGGATTGTAGCCATTAGCATCGGTACCGGCAGTTGTTGCCGCCGTATGATCAGCTATCATGAATAAACCACCACCGTTAGCCACGAAGTTCATCAAAGCAGTTTTCTCGGCAGCCGTAAACAAGCGGTTAGGTTCGCAAACCACAAATACATCGTAGTTGCTCAAATCCTGTGCACCGCCGCCGCCGTAGGTAATAGCTGTGCCTACAGGCAGTGATTCAACAAGTTCTCCGCGTTTTACCAGTTCTACAGCCCATGCTGAAAGAGCGCCTTTCCAATAAGTTTCCGTAGTAGTAGATGAAGTAATACCTGTGTATGAAGGAGTAGGAATACGTTGAGCTTTAGTTTCGGTAGTTGTACCGCCGGTATAAATTGCAACCTGCTCAGTGCCGTCTGCATCTATTTGCCAGTCGGCACTCCCCGCGTTTTCAAGGTGACTTGCATCAAAAAGGAATTTTTTGCCTGTAAGTACAGTGCCGCCGCCTGTACCGCCGCCGCTGTTATCATTAATGATGATATCGTCAATATTGATACGGTTGGTACCGCCGCTAAGTTTACGGATCTCTAAACGTACAGTGCCGGTTTGTGTAAGTGTAAATGTAGATACTGTTAATGTTGATGTAGTGGTAATTGCCGAACCGGATTGCGTCCATGACGAACCGCCGTTAACAGAATAAAATAGTCCCCAGGTGCTTGGGCTGTCGCCGCCGTAGGTAGCACTTTTGATGGTAACCGTGCTGATGCCGGTAGTAACATCAAACAGCATAGTAATTTTACCGGTGTTACGGATACGGGCACTCCATGAGCCCGCTTTTTGGTCGGCAGAGAGATTGCCGATCAAGGCATCGTACATATTCCATGAATTGCCGGATAGGGAAACATTGTCGCCGCTTGATGAACCGGTTGGCGATACATCATAAGCAGTTTTTGGACTGGTTGCGCCAACTTCAAAACCCTGTGTTAAGGACACAGCTAAGGTTTTAATTGTTTTTGTACCGGTTGCAGTTTGATCAGCATCTTTCAATGCAGGCATCTGGCCATTTTTCTGACAGCTTGCCAGCACGCCTGTTGTGGCAGCGACCAATACCCACATACGTAGATTAGTAAGTTTTAGCATAATGATTTTTCAGGTTTTAATGTATAAGTTAACAATGTTAAATTATACGGTAAAACTGCACAAAGGTTAATTCGTAATCATTGCTATTTCATTAACTTATTGTTAAGTAAACCTATTGAAGCTTCTTACATTTATATAAGTGTTCCATTTTCAGAAGTGGAACGGCTAACATATGACTGGCCGTAACAAAAAAAGCGTCCAAAAAGGCCGCTCTTTCAGTACATTAAAATCGTTCAAATTTATTTGGCAAAATAAGCCCCTATCCTTTTGGCAAAAGCTACCGTTAGTATACCGATAAATATTTTTGCCCCTGCCGATATTACGCTGCTTTGTTCATTAACGTTAGCAAGCGTATACAAGTGGTATAAAAAATCGGGAATAGTGCCAACCAACAATAACCCTCCTATTATTACCAAGGATATTTCGTAGATAACTTTTCGCTCCGCGAAAAGTTTCGCGTTTTCCTGGTAATCACTTTCATTGGTGATCCAGCGGGTGATTCTTTTTGTACCGGCAATTAACAGCACCGCCAGTACGATCAGGAAAATAAAGTTTAGCCCGTTTACCAGCAAAAGGTTTCCTTGATCGGCAGGCTGCTGTTCGACAGGAGAATTTGCATGGTTACTGATGAAAGTGATCAGGCCCGGAAGTTTAGAGATATCGGCCACCAGCAGGTATATACCCAGTATTTTAATGGCGACCTCATAGATGTCGGATTTTTTCATTCGACTTAATTAGGGATTAATTGGTTTATGGCTTACAAGATAAACAATTGTACTACAAGTAAAAGAGAAAGAAGATCCGCAGGACAAATTATTCCAGGTAATAGTGCCTGATCCTGTTTAAATCCCCATCAAGTTCATAAACCCAGGGGGTAGCGGTAGGGATTTCCAGCGAAGTGACTTCCTCATCATTTAAATTATCAATATATTTTATAAGCGAACGCAGGCTGTTACCATGTGCCGCTACAATAACCTTTTGATTGCGGCGCAAGGCCCTGACAATTCTTTCGTTCCAAAAGGGCAATACCCTGTCCATAGTTTCGCTCAGGTTTTCGGTCAGCGGGAGCTCACGCTCGGTCAGGTCCTTGTACCTGAGATCATGACCCGGATAGCGCGCATCATCTTTGGTTATAGCGGGCGGGTGTTCATTAGGGTCGCGCCGCCATTTTAACACCTGTTCTTCGCCGTATCGGGCAATGGTTTCATCTTTATTTAACCCTTGTAAGGCACCATAAAACCGTTCGTTCAACCGCCATGATTTTTCGACGGGGATCCATAAATGATCAAGTTCTTCCAAAATATAATGGAGCGTTTTAATGGATCTCTTTAAATAAGATGTAAAGCCGATATCAAAATTGTAGCCGTTTTTATTAAGGATCTTTCCGGCGCGATGGGCCTGTTCGTAACCTTTTTCTGACAGGTCGACATCTTCCCAGCCTGTAAATCTGTTTTCCTGGTTCCAGGTACTCTCGCCGTGGCGTATTAATACTAATTTTTGCATAGGTAGGTGTCTCTAAATCCCCCCTAATGGGGAAACTTTTATTGTTTGTTATTTAAAAGTCCGCTCTGCCGGACATGCTTTGAGTGGGGCCGTTTAATTATTGCAAAAGTAGGTTAAGGGTGTGAAAAACTTGCTTAATATTTATAAATCAGTTAGCTTGCGGTACAAACCAAATAAACTAAAACCTATTATGATCCCTACCACACCAGTACCAGTGAAGGATGGCATTGCCAACCCGGCGCCGCTTGGCCTTTGCGCTTTCGGAATGACCACCGTTTTATTAAACATTCACAATGCCGGTTTTTTTGAAATGAACACCATGATATTAGCTATGGGTATGTTTTACGGCGGTTTGGCGCAAGTTATTGCCGGTGTTATCGAAGCTAAAAAGAACAATACCTTCGGGCTGACAGCATTCACCTCTTACGGATTTTTCTGGCTTTCATTAGTGGGTCTATTGGTAATGCCTAAATTTGGCTGGGGAGCTGCGCCATCTGAAGAAGCCATGATCGCTTACCTAAGCATCTGGGGTGTATTTACCCTGCTGTTGTTTTTTGGAACATTGAGGCTTAACCGCGCGCTGCAATTTGTTTTTGCATCGTTAACTATATTATTTTTCCTGTTAGTGGCTGGTGATGTCACCGGCAATGTAGGGATTAAGCACCTTGCCGGTTATGAAGGTATTATTTGCGGCGCGTCGGCCATCTACACAGGTATTGCTAATGTTTTGAATGAGATTTACGGAAAAACTGTTTTGCCAATTGGCCCGGTGAAGGTTTAAATTATTTGAGCTAAATTGCGCGGGTGAAAGATTATAAAAAATATTACAGCATACCGGCCACTCCCGAAGAGATCTATATGGCCATCACCAACCCGGTTACCATTGAATTGTGGACTGGTGAAGTCGCAGAAATGTCGACAGAGCCCGGTACCGAATTTTCTATGTGGGATGGCAGTATCGTAGGTAAAAATATCGAGTTTGAACCCAATAAAAAAGTGGTTCAGCAATGGTATTTTGAAGGACAAAGCGATAACTCTATCGTTACCATCAAATTGCATGCTGATAAACAAGGCACTTCGGCCGAGTTAAGGCACACCAACATTCCCGATGACGATTATAATGATATTGTTGACGGGTGGAACGAGAGCTACTTTGGCGGCCTGATCGATTTTTTTGAGGGAGCTTAAAACGCCGGTTATTCAACATCACCTCTTTAATAAAACAAAACATTTATAATTTATACGCATGAAACAAGGTCTTTTAATTGATATGGATGGTGTAATTTACAGCGGCGAGGAACTGATACAGGGCGCCGATAAATTCATCAAACACCTTATTGATAACGATATACCATTTGCCTTTATGACCAACAACAGCCAGCGCACCAGCCTGGAGGTTGTACGGAAACTTAAAAGATTGGGAATAACTGTAGAAACAAAACATATTTATACAAGCGCCATGGCTACCGGGAAATTCCTGGGCGATCAAAGCCCTAACGGTACCGCTTTTGTGCTTGGCGAGGGCGGCCTATTGAGCAGTTTGCACGAAAACGGCATCACGCTTGTTGATTCCGACCCGGAGTTTGTTGTTTTGGGCGAAGGCCGCAACTTTACATTGGAAATGGTGCAACGCGCGGTCGACATGATCCTGGCAGGCGCTAAGTTTATAACCACCAACAGGGACCCATCTCCTAAAAAACCAGGCTGGAACAATTTAGGTATCGCAGCTACAACAGCCATGATTGAGGAAGCTACTGGCCGTAAGGCTTTTGTAACCGGCAAGCCAAGCCCGGTAATGATGCGCTCGGCAAGGAAATTCCTGGGCCTTGAAACTGCCGAAACGACTGTAATTGGCGATACGATGGAAACTGATATCCAGGGTGGTGTACAAATGGGATATAAAACCATCCTGGTGCTATCTGGTATCTCCAGTAAAGATCAGTTGAGCCATTACGCGTTTAAACCGGATATGGTAGCGAGCTCGGTTGATAAGATAGTTTTTCCGCTTAAGTGGTGGTCATAAAATAGATTCTGTATCCTCATTTAAAGCGGACGATCCACAAGATCGCCCGCTTTTTGTTTTTAGATATTTTAATAGGCGGGCAGAAATCCGGCAATAAGGTACAGCACTTAAAATATAAAATAACCTGTAACGAAATCTTTAATATTCGCGTCCCATTTAAAAACTTACCTTATGCAAAACATGCAATCTTCTCACATATACAATAAATATATCCGGGTGCTTATACTTACCTGTTTAGTTTTGTCCGGGCTCATCTGCAACTTACAAGCCCAGATCATAAGCCCAGCCGGGAAACTTATCAGTAACACTGCTATGGATGCTTTTTTGAAAAAACAAATGGATTCGTTGCAGCTCCCGGGGGTATCTATCGCATTTATAAATAAAGGTAAGATAGTTTATCACCGGGCTTTGGGTATAAAAGATATTAAAACAAAAGCGCCTGTAGACGAGCAGTCGATTTTTGAAGCAGCCTCACTTTCCAAACCAATATTTACTTATTGGGTTTTAAAAATGGCAGATCGCGGAATATTAAGCCTGGATACTCCTTTGTATAAATATCTTCCCTATCCTGATAACGCCCATGATGAGAGATACAAACTAATCACCGCCCGGATGGTGCTTTCTCATCAATCCGGGTTACCAAACTGGCGCTTCTTTCCTGCTGATTCTGCGTTGCACGTTAAACCCGGGAACCTTTACTTGAAATTTACACCCGGCACCTCATTTTTTTATTCGGGCGAGGGTTTTCTTTACCTGGGCAAAGTGATCGCTCATCTACTTAACCGGTCATTGCAAAATATAGAGCCGGTATTTGAACAAGAAGTGACCGTTCCCCTGCACATGGCCCACAGTTCGTTCACTGCTAATCCCTATATCCTGAAGCACAAGGTCTCAGGTCACCAGGAGGGGCATGTAGATCCTGTTGGTGGGTCAAATTGGCCAGTGTTACCATCTTTGCAGATAGATTCAAATACTTTTAACCCGGCGGCAACGCTGCATACCAATGCTTTGGACTATGCAACTTTCATCATAGCCTTAATGAAAGACAAAGGGTTGAGCAAGAACAGCATCCGGGAAATGTTCCGTCCGCAGTTAACTGTTCCGCTTGCCGAAGATTTCCGCAAAGCAGGCTATTCAGCCTGGGGATTGGGTATAGCAATAGCGCAAAACCCGGTGGGTACGTTTTACCTGCATTCGGGCAATAACGGTAATTTTCAATCCGGCTTCCTGATGGACAAGACACGGCAATCGGGCTATGTGTTTTTTACCAATTGTGATCATGGCGGCAGTTTTAATGAGAAGCTGATGGCTTTCCTGTCACTAAAATAGGATTACTATATTTGCTATATGGATACACCGCTCCAACTTTCCACCTTCGAATCTGAGTTTCGCGTACGCCCCGATGATATCGACATGTTTCAGCACGTGCATAACAGCAAGTATTTTGACTACGTGCTGGCTGCCCGCTATGATCAGATGGAACGCTGCTATGGTATGGCCATGGAAAAATTCATGGAGCGGGGATTTGGCTGGGTTGTGCGTACAGCCCATGTTGAGTACAAACGCGCCCTAACCATGGGCGATTACTTTATTGTAAAAACCGGCATTGAAAGTATTGACGACAAAGGCTGCCGTGTAAAGTTTACCATCACCAATAAAGCCACTAAAAAGATCTGCTGCGATGGTTGGTTTGATTATGTGATGATTGACATGGCTACCGGACGCGGTGCAAAGATCCCTCAGGATGTAATTGATCAGTACCTGATCTGACCTTAACTGCGCGGATGAAACTGGCTTATTGTACTTTTTAAATACTCCCTGTCCAAATGGGTATAAATTTCTGTTGTGGTGATGCTTTCATGTCCCAGCATCTCCTGTACCGCCCGTAAATCGGCGCCACCTTCAACCAGGTGTGTGGCAAAGGAGTGCCGAAAGGTATGCGGACTTATCTTTTTCTTCAATCCAATGGTTTCAGCCAACCCTTTGATGGTTAAAAAAATAATCTGCCGGCTTAACCTTGTACCCCGTCTGTTCAGGAAAACATAGTCCTCCTCACCTCTTTTTATTGGGTTATGTACTCTTACATTTTCTATCCAGATCTTCAGCGCTTTTATAGCTTCGCTGCCTATCGGCACCAATCGTTCCTTATTGCCTTTACCGGTCACCTTTATAAATTCAATATCAAGGTACAGGTTGGAGAGTTTTAGTTCGGTAAGCTCGGATACACGCAGGCCTGAACCGTATAGAGTTTCCAGGATGGCTTTGTTTCGCATGCCTTCGGGTTTGGAAAGGTCTAAGGCAGCTATAATTTTGTTGATCTCTTCATAGCTCAATGTATCCGGCAGTTTACGCCTGATCTTGGGCGATTCGAGCAGTTCTGACGGATCGGATTTAATAATATCCTCCATCAGCAGGTATTTATAAAACGCTTTGATCCCGGATAGGATCCTGGCCTGGGATGAAGGGATCATCCCCAGCTCATTTATCCAGTTGATGAACTCCCGTAAATTAGTTAAAGTAATTAATTCTGGTTTTAAGTTAACTAGCTGTGAATCTGAATATTGATATAGTTTTTCTATATCCCTGCTGTAAGCTTCGATAGAGTTGTCGGATAGCGACTTCTCTAATTTTAAATAAGCCTGGAAACCTTTTATTGCCGAACGCCAATCCAATTGATTTTAGTTTTGATGATTTATAGCTAAGTTTGAACTAATGAAGATACAAATTATAAACGGCCCCAATTTGAACCTGTTAGGCGTTCGCGAAAAATCAATTTATGGCGATGCCAGTTTTGAAACCTATCTTGAAACCCTGCGTCAACGCTTTGCAAACATCACCATTGATTATTACCAAAGCAACATTGAGGGCGAAATTATAAATAAACTGCATGAAATTGGTTTTAGTTACGATGGTATTGTAATAAACGCCGGCGCTTATACCCATACCTCCATTGCTATTGCAGATGCAATTTCTGCCATCAATACCCCGGTTATTGAAGTGCATATCTCCAACGTGCACAAGCGCGAGGAGTTCAGGCATAAATCAATGATAGCGGCCAGTTGTCGTGGTGTAATTGCGGGTTTCGGGATGGATAGCTATCGCCTGGCCATTGAAAACCTGTCGCTTAAATAATATTAAAATATTTTATCGTTTTGATAAAACGCTTTTGGTGTAAAAGCGTTTAAACATTGCTTTCAGCTTATTGTTCCAGATGCTTAAAATATTCAGGGTTGCCGCGCTAAGTTTACTTTTTATTACGCTGTTATTCAGTGTTGATGCATTTGCCCAAGCCAAAAAGAAAAAGCCAAGATCGGTAAGAGACTCGCTTCGCGCCTCTATCCTCTCGCGCGATTCGATGATGCGGGCGCTCAAACGCTCGGATACATCGGTCAATAACCTGCTGCAAAAGGTTGAATATTACACATCTGCCTTTAACCAGATCAAAAGCAACCTGTCAAAAAAGTTAGATACGGCAGAGATTAGCACGAAGCTGCCATCATTTGAAAGGCGGATTACGCTCATCAAATCGCTTATTGATAATGATAAATCAAGCACGTTAAGGTACCTGTATACCATCAGGGATGTGCTTACCCGCAGTGATGACCAGCTTGACCTTTGGCAGGAGCAGCTTGCGGATATCAACAGTAAACTTGTTCAAAATCAAAACGATCTGGACGCTATATCGCGCGACAGCGTTTTAAAGATCCTGCCTGCCGATAGCTCGCTGGCTACCACTTACCTCATCCAGAAAATAGCTATCGACAGTAAATACCATCGCCTGGACACCACTAACAAAAAGGTGATGGTAAAAGTAGGCCTGCTGCAAAACCGCACCTCGGCTGTTTATATTTCGATACTTGACCTTAAAGACCAGATTGATACCAAGATCAGGGATTTCAGCATCAGGGCGATGTCTCAGGAGTATAGCAACATATGGAACATGAATGCTGATGAAGGCAGTGATTTCGGCCCGGCAACAAAAGCTACGGCCGATATGAACGCCAAGCTGTTCAACTTTTTTATAGGTCGGGATATCCTGATCCATCTTTCTGGCTTGGTGGTTCTATTTGCTTTTTTTGCCTGGGTCCGCGCCAGTCGCCGTAGGATCACACGTGATAACGATACGCCCGAAAGTGTGTTTAGTCAGGCAAATTACGTTGTAAATTATCCGTTTGTATCCTCAGTTGTTTTAACTTTTACGTTGCTGCCTAACGTTTATGATCACCCGCCGGTAATTGTATTGGAGATGTTTTTATTGGTGCTGATGATTGCCCTGCTTTACCTCATAAAAAAGGCATGCCCTGTAACTATGTTCCGTTACATGCTGCAGCTATTTGGCATCACTATTATTTACAGCCTTAGCAATCTTTATATCCAGGTAACCAATATCGACAGGGTAGTTATTTTGATTTTAGGCTTGGCTGCGTCGGTAATAAGTTTCAGGTTTTTATCAGAAGTGCGCAAGGCCAGGGCTGATTACCTGCCTTATACCGGCTTTATATTGAAGGTTTTCATATTTCTGCAGGGGGCATCTTTTTTGTGCAATGTTTTCGGCAGGGTGAGTTTGGCTAAGATCATTGGTGTTAGTGTAGTTTATAACCTGTGGCTTGCCCTTGCTATGTATTATATAGTGCATATCATTATGGAAGCCTTGTTCCTGCAACTGGAAGCCGGTAAAAAGAGCAACAACCTTACTTCTTTTATCGATTATAAATTAATGCAAAATAAGTTCAGGAGTGTGCTGAGCATATTGGCTACCTTGCTATGGCTGGTAATGCTTACCCAAAACCTGAACGTTGAAGATACCGTATTTGATTACCTGGCCGATTTTCTGACCAAAAACCGCAGCATCGGGGGCACCAATACCCAGTTCACGTTTCAAAGCGTAATCATATTTGTGGCCGTGATCTGGCTGTCATCCATCGCGTCAAAGATCATCAGTTACCTTTATGATATTGCTGCCAAGCATGCCAATGATATTGATGTCGCCAAGAAAAAGAACCGCACCTCCACCCTGCTTATCCGAATTGGGGTGATTGCTTTAGGCTTTTTCCTGGCCGTTGCTGCTTCGGGCGTGCCTATTGATAAGATCACCATCATAATCAGCGCCTTTGGTATTGGTATTGGTTTTGGCTTACAGAATATTGTAAACAACCTGGTATCGGGTTTGATACTGGCTTTCGAGAAACCTATCCAGGTTGGTGATATTATTGAAGTTGACAGCCGTTCGGGTACTATTATGGATATCGGCATCCGTGCCAGTAAAATAGCCACTGCCGATGGCGCGGAGGTAATTATCCCTAACGGCGACTTAATATCCCACCACGTAATTAACTGGACCTTAAGCAATAACAACCGGCGGGTTGAACTGATTATCGGGGTAGCATATGGATCAAACATTGAGCAGGTTAAGGCAATATTGTTAAATTTATTAACTAACCATGATGATATCATGAACCAGCCATCGCCTTCTGTATTCCTGCATAATTTAAATGAAAGCTCGGTTGATTTCAGGGTGTTTTTCTGGGCAGCCGATATCAATACCTGGCTTGGACTTAAGAGCCGCGTATTAGCCGATATTTACGATGCATTTAACAGAGAAGGAATCGACATACCATTCCGCCAGCAGGATGTACGGGTGATATGGCCTAAGGGTTTGCCACCTATTAAGGTCGAGGGGCCCGGCATAATCAACGAAGCAGCAGAACCGGAACAGGGTGCAGATGACGTTAAAGCTCCGAAGGATCAAGATCAGTAAAATGGATCTTCTTTTTCACAAAGAAATCCCAAACAATACTGTTCCTGTATATACCTTTTGTGTTTTGTACCGCGTTACCTTTCGCCTTTTGCCTTTCGCCTTTAACCTTCTTAAAGAGGCTTAACACAAAGCTTTGATGTGCCCTGCTTACTGCCCAGGCATCTTTGCGTTTACCTTCCATCAAAAACCTGAACAAGGCCAGGAGATCCATTATAAAGCGGATGCCGATCACCCAAAACGCCCGCCAAAATGGAAGGTTCTTTTTTATAAGCAGCAGGTTATTCCTGAAATTGAGATAGGTCTTAAACGGGTTTTCGGCATTTAATGTACCGCCGCCAACGTGATATATGGTTGATCGCGCGCAGTACATTACTTTATAGCCCATGTTTTTTAAGCGCCAGCAAAGGTCGATCTCTTCCATGTGGGCAAAAAAGCTTTCATCAAAACCACCTGCTTCATCCCAGATGCTTTTTTTGATAAACAGCGATGCTCCTGACGCCCAAAACACTTCGCTCGATTGCTCATATTGGCCGTTATCCTTTTCCAGCTCGTAAAAGATCCTGCCGCGGCAAAAAGGATAGCCGTGCTTATCAATAAAGCCACCGGCAGCACCGGCATGTTCAAAGTATTCTTTTTGCGCGTATGACCGGATCTTTGGAGCAGCAGCAGCAATTAAACTATCGCTTTCCATTAATTCGATCACAGGTTCGATCCAGCCGGGGATTACCTCCACATCCGAATTAAGCAGGATATAATAATCAGCATCAACCTGGGCCAGCACCCGGTTGTAACCTCCTGTAAAACCGTAGTTTTTATCATTTTGGATAATCCTTACTGATGGATAGTTTTCGCGCATAAACGCCACTGAATCATCCGAAGAATCGTTATCGCCCATAACGATATCCAGGTTGGGATACGTTGATGACAATACCGAGGGAAGAAATTGTTTAAGGTACTTTACGCCATTCCAGTTTAAAATAACTACAGCAACTTTAGGTGTATGGGTCATCTATGTAAATCCTCCGGCTTAAATTTCCATCTCCGGTGCGACCATAGCCAATATTGCGGTTCTCTCCTGATCATCCCCTCAAGATATTTAACATGCATATCTGTTATTTCGTGTTCGGCAGTTTCTTTTGGTGTTTCGGTAAGCGGGATTAGCGTATATTCATAATATCCGCGTTTTACCCTTTTCATGTCGTAAAAAACAACAGCTGCGTCAATTGTTTTGGCAATTTTTTCGATACCCAAAAATACCGCAGTAGGCTGGTTTAAAAAATTGGTGAAATAGTTTACCTCATGCATCACGGGAGTTTGATCGCCCACGAGCACACTTACAGTAAGTTCTTTACGGTATTCAATCATTTTACGCAATGTTTGCTTCATGGCAACCGGCTGCCCACCAAACCTTGAACGGATCTTAATGAAAAAATCATCAAACGTTTTGTTCGACAGGTTTTTGTAAATGATCATAAACCTTTTATCGGTAACAAAGTTAAAATTGAGGGCGGCCATTTCCCAGTTGCAGTAATGGCCGGCAACAGCAATAATACTCTTACCTTTAGCAAAGTATTCAAACACCAGGTCGGAGTTGGTAGCCACTACCCTTTTTTGGATCTGTTTTTCTGATACGGTGATCATTTTAATGGTTTCCACTATCAGGTCGGCCAGGTAGCGATAATACTTTCGTTCAATATCATGACGTTGCTGATCTGTTTTTTCGGGAAAGGAATTGCGGAGGTTTTGCTGCACTACATCACGGCGGTAATGAACAACGTAGTAAATAATAACAAACGCGATATCGGATAAAATGTATAAAAACCAAAAGGGAAGCAACGAGATAAGGTATAAAATTAATATCCCTAACTTAGTAAAACCCTTTTTTATCATTATTTTAGCCAATTTTGAGCACAAACATAAAATATATGATTGAAAAAGGCGCTGTGTTACCCATGTTTTATCTTCCACCGGTAGATTATTTTGTACAGTTAAATACGTACAAGCCTGATATACTGATAGAAAGAGAAGAACATTTCCCCAAACAAACTTATCGCAACCGGGCCAATATCTACTCGCCCGATGGTGTACTGGCATTGGTGGTTCCGGTAATTAAAGGTTCAAAAAATCACACTAAAGTTAAAGACGTAAAAATCAGCTACGATTTTATGTGGCAGCGCCTGCACTGGCAAAGCTTGCAGGCTTGTTATCGCCGTTCGGCTTATTTTGAGTTTTATGAAGATGACTTTGCACCTTTTTATGAAAAACAAATTACCTACTTGTTTGATTATAATCAGGAGCTTTTGAGCCTGCTGCTTAAGCTCGCTAAAATAAAAACAGAATTAAATTACACGAATGAATACCAGGCCGAATATCCTAACCTGCACGATTTTCGGTTTTCTATCCATCCTAAAAAAGAAAGCGAAATGCAGCAGAAACCATATTTCCAGGTATTTGAAGACCGCAAGGGCTTTATGAAAAACCTGAGTATCATTGACCTGCTGTTTAACCAGGGCCCGCAAACCGTAAACTATTTGTAGATGAATGGCAACTTTAAACGCCTGCGTCTTAAAAAACACAAACACGCAGGAAATGTAGGTGACAGACCGGGTACTATCAGGGTAGCCGAGGATGCCCTGAAACCCATTATATCCGTTTACTCATACAATAAAGATGAGTTAGTAACATGCGAGGGCAAGGATATCAAAACAGCCTTAAAACAGCTAAATAAATGTGATAATCATACCCATTGGATCAAGATTAATGGTTTGGGCGATGCCTCGCTGATTGAGCAAATTGGTGAACATTGCAATATCAATCCCCTGGTTTTGGAGGATATTGCCAATACACACCAGCGCCCCAAATTTGATGAATACGAGGATTATGCCTTTTGTACCAGCCGCATCGTTCAATTCAATAAGGATAATGAGATCATCAACTGCCAGTTTTCAGCTATCATAAAAGATAATATCATCATTAGTTTTGAGGAGGACCACACCGAGCGCTTTGATGCTGTAAAAACACGTTTAAAAGCCGGGAAGGGCGCTATCCGTACCGCGGGACCCGGATATATGTGTTATGCGCTTACTGACACTATAATTGATACCTACTTTGTGCTGCTTGCCGAAATTGGAGATCATTTGGATGCGCTTGAAGATAAGCTTTATCTCAGCGCCGATAAAACCATCATGTTTAATGCCCAGCAATTAAAACGTACGCTCATTGTTGTACGCCGCGCCAGCTGGCCCGAGCGGGATAAGATCAATGACATGATCCGGTCTGAAAGTCCGTTGATAACGCCGGAAGTTAAATTGTTTTTACGCGACGCCTATGATCATTGCATCCAGGCCATGGACCTCATTGAAAACTATAAAGAGGTAACGTCAAGTATCATCGACCTGTACCTATCCATGGTAAGTAACCGCATGAACGAGATCATGAAGGTGCTTACTATCATTTCTGTGATCTTTATCCCGCTTACTTTTATAGCCGGTATATATGGGATGAATTTTTCCCGGCAGGATGATAAAGGCCATCTTCTGCCGGATAACATGCCGGAGCTATATTGGCACCATGGTTACATTTATGCTATCGTGTTTATGTTTTTGATAGCCATAATACAGGTGTTTGTATTTTGGAAGAAAGGCTGGTTTAACAGGTTGTAGCCCCCCCGGCCCCCTAAAGGGGAGTTATTGGCATAAAAAAGAAGCGTTACGAGTACTCCTTCTTTTTTTAATGAGATGGGTAAGAAACCTGATCAGAATCCTCCCCCTTTAGAGGGTCGGGGGGCTTGGGCTTGAACTTGTTTCTTCACCATATACAGGATCTCGCCCAGCCCATTTGTTTTGATCTCAAATGTGGTTGAAAGTAACATCCCCATTTTATCTTTACTAAAACCCTTGCCTGCCATCCATTCCAGGTATGATACCGGGATATCAGCTATAATGGTGCCTTTATATTTACCGTAAGGCATTTTAGTTTGTACAATATCGATGAGAATTTTTGGATCTGGTTTTAAATTTTCCACGCGGTAAAGGTAAGCACAAAGCGATGGGACTCTGCTCCTATTCCTGCAATCCTTTTATAATAAAAAACGTTGCGAGTGCAGCTGCGATGCCAACTGTTGCTTTTAAGATACTGCTGCTTACATAAGGCGGAATATAGGCTACGCCCATTTCATCGGCGACAACGGGATGCCCTACATAGCGGCCTTTTGCAGGTATTGCAACCTGCTCAAAGTTATCGGCCAGTTCATGCAATTGATCATGCAGCTCACGGCCGCGCATTATCGGGCCATGGCCTGTCGCTACTGTGCGTGGTTCAAGCGCGTCAAGCCTGCGTACCGATTGGGCAGCAGCTTCCCAGTCGGTGGTGAAATACCTCGGCGGTCCGGTTAACTTTTTAAGCGAACTAAATGAATATAAAGCTGATTCGGTCTTAGTAGTTGAAAAGGCATCCCCGATTACAAGGGTCGAATTTATTGGCAAAAACAGGGAAATATGGCCCGGTGTATGCCCGGGTGTGTGGATCACTTTCCATTCGGGCAATTCGGGGACCCCTTCCTCCATATCAATTGCCTTTACTTTGGAGCCCAGGTTTATGGGTGCCGTAGGGAAAAACACAGATAACAAGCTCATCATCCCGTCAGTCAGCGTTGGATCGGCGGGCGGATATGACGACAGGCCGGTTAAATACGGTAATTCAAGCGAGTGGGCATAAACCGGTACATTCCAAATCTCCAAAAGCTCTGCCAGGCCTCCTGCATGGTCAGCATGCCCATGTGTAAGCACAATAGCCGCAGGTCTGGTTCCCGGTCCAAAAAGCTCCTCGGCCATAGCAATGATTTTCTTGGCCGAACCTTTTAATCCCGTATCCACCAAAACCCAGCCTTTGGCAGCACCGGGACGGTTAGCGATCATGTAAACGTTAACAAATAATAGTTTAGTTCCCCATACCCTTTGCGATACCTGGAAATATTTTGTACTGAGCCTTCTGTTCATGGTTTATAATTATTAACAAAACGTAACTCGTGTATTAAAAGTTTTAGCAGCCTTAAATTTAAACACAATTTTATCAGTCTAAAAAATATGACATGATCGCCAGCCCAAGACTGATGCAAACAGAAATTGCCCGAATTATGTTAGCTTAATAAATTATAAAAACTATGGAACAACAATTTGATGCCACACTTACGGGGACTGACAGCATTATCGAAGGCACAGCGCAACAGGTAATCAATCGCGGGTACGCAAACGCCTATGAGTTTAAATCAATAGATGAAACACTGCATTTGGTAATAGCCAAAGATGAAGACGGCGAATGGATCAGGATTGATGGTACAGAGCCTTACCTTTCAAGCTGGATTGATGAACTGGCCGAACAGGCCGTAAGTCACTCTTTATAAAAAATAAAGCCGGATCATTTGACCCGGCTTTATTTTTTATATTTCATATGGTTAATCCAATTCAATTGGTTTCATTTTGGGCACCAGGAAATGCATAATGAGCCAGGCCAAAATGTAAGCGCTTCCGCAAACAAAAAACATAATATAATAAGCTATCTCAATTTTACCGATTGACCGGTAATACACAAAGAGGTTTTTTTGCACGGCAAGCGACAGGAACACCCCACCGATAGAGCCGAACATGCCACCTAAGCCCGTTACCGAACCAATAGTACGTTTTGGGAACATATCCGAAACTGTGGTGAATATATTAGCGCTCCATGCCTGGTGCGCCGAAGCTGCTATACCAATTACGATAACGGCAAGCCACATATTAACACCGCCCAAAATTTGGGCAAATATGATAGGTATTACTGCCAGTGCATAAATAAACATGGATGTTTTACGGGCTTTAAACACCGGCCATTTATTTTTAATCAGGTTCATGGGCAGCCAACCGCCGCCAACGCTGCCAAAGGTAGACATGGTATAAACCAACGCAACAGGAATGGCTATTTCTGTGCCTTTTAAATGATACTGGCTTTCCAAAAAGTCGGGGAGCCAGAACAGATAAAACCACCATATAGGGTCGGTAAGGAATTTGCCTACAACAAAGGCCCAGGTTTGCTTAAACGAAAGCAGCTTGCCCCATGATATTTTCTTTTGCTCAACTGGCTGCAAAGCTTCAGTTTGACTGTCATGATCACTGTTGATGTAATCAAGCTCGGCTTTTGATACCTTACTATGTTTTGAAGGTGCACGATAATTAACCTGCCAAAGCACCAGCCATATAAAACCAATAGAACCTGTGATAATAAATGCCCAGCGCCATCCCCAGGCAGCTGCGATAAACGGAACCGTTAAAGGTGCAACTATAGCACCTATATTTGCACCCGAGTTAAAGATCCCCGTAGCAAATGCACGTTCTTTTTTCGGAAACCACTCGGCAACGGTTTTAATGGCTGCAGGAAAATTTCCAGCTTCACTAAGACCCAACGCAGAACGCACCACACCGAAACCAAAGGTGCCGCCAACAAAAGCGTGGCACACAGCCGAAATACTCCACAACAGTGTTGAAAGGAAATAGCCGAGTTTGGTGCCTATCTTATCGATGATCCGTCCGGCGGCCAGCAAACCTATTGAATAAGCTATTTTAAAAGCTATCTCAATGTTTGCATAATCACCATCATTCCATTTAAACTCTTTGGTAAGGTCTGATTTAAGCAAACTGATTACTGCCCGGTCAAGGTAATTAACGGTTGTTGCGAAAAATACCAGCGAGCAGATCACCCAGCGGTAGTTTCCAACTTTTTCTTCTCTCATTATAATTTAGGTTTACAGGCTATTTAATGGTTTGTACTATTTCCAGCAGCTTCAGGGTATCGTTATACAATTTGTCGTACTCCCGGTTTTCCAATACGCTTTTGCTGATGAGCTTGCTGCCCATGCCCACGGCGCATACCCCCGCTTTAAACCAGGTACTGATGCTGTCATGGTTCAAATCAACCCCACCTGTTGGTATGAACAACTGACCGGCAAACAAATCTCTGATTGAGGATACAAACTCCGGTCCCAGTATGTTGGCCGGGAATATTTTTATCAACGCAGCCTCATTTTGTTGAGCTGTATAGATTTCGGTTGGTGTCATACAACCAGGAATCCATAACAGGTTATGCTGCGCCGCCAGTTTGCCAACCTCGGGGTTAACAATTGGCGAAACGATAAAATCAGCTCCAGCAGCAATAAAAGCTTCAGCTTCCTGAAGGCTTTTGATGGTGCCGATACCTAATTCCAGGCCCGGCATTTCGCCGTTTGCAAGGGCTTGTTTTAAAACCTTGAAGTTTTCGAGGGCGGCGGCGCCGCGGTTGGTATATTCAAATACCCTAATGCCAGCTTTATAAAGCGTGCGGGTAATCTGCAGGCTCACTTCCGGGTCTTTGTAAAAGAACAGCGGCAATGTTCCCTGTTTTAATATGGCATCAAGTACTATATCTTTTTTACTCATTATTTCATTGTGTTATAAATTTCATCAACTGTTTTGGTGGTCGCATCGCCTTCAATAAACAGCTTTTCGAATGCGGCTGCCGTTGCAAAGTCCAGCAATTGCTGCGGATCCTGCTTGTTAAAAAAGCCGTAAATAAGCCCAGCCATAAAGCAATCCCCGCTGCCTACCTTATCAACAACAGTTTCGGTAGTGTAGGTAGGCGAATGATAAAAGCGGTTGCCCGTATAAAGCGAAGTGTAATATTCAACGCCTTTGCCTGCATCAAAGCGGAAGGTATTGGCAACAGCCCGGCAGCGCGGATAAGCATCCATAATCCTTTCGGACGAGTAGAGCCCCTCTTTAAGGTAAATGCTCTGCTGACCCGATTCATGGATATCCGGTGTAACGGGAATGCCCAGCATGGTTTCCTCTGCCCAAACATTGCCCATAATGATATCAGCATATTGCACCAGCTTTGGCATAATCTCCGTTGGCTTTTTACCGTACTGCCATAATTTGGGGCGATAATTAAGATCGACAGATATGGTGATATGTTTTTTGCTTGCTGCCTGTAAAACTTCTTCGCAAACATCGGCAGCCTGCTGGCTTAAGGCCGGGCATATCGCACTGAAATGAAACCAACTCACCCCTTCCAGAACAGCATCCCAGTTAACCATGCCCGGTTTCAGATCGGCAAATGCCGAACCGGCACGGTCATATACAATGGCATTGTTCTTTACATCTTTACCACGGGTGAGGTAATAAAGACCTATCCTGTTACCACTATGATGTATTGCTGATGTGTCGATGTTTTTGCTTTCCAGGTAACCGATAATCTGTTCGGATAAGGCATTATCAGGCAAAGCAGTAAAATATTTTATTGGCTGCTCCCAAAGGGCTAAAGCATTGGCTACGTTAAGCTCGGCACCACCCATAAAAAATGGCAGCTTGTTGCTTTTTAACCATTGCCCTTCACCATCGGGGCACATGCGTAACAACAATTCGCCAAATGACAGGATGCTTCCCTTTGTATTTTCTATATTGCTCATTTAAAAATTGAAATAGTTTTTGGCGTTAAAATAGCAAATATCGCTCACGATCTTTCCTGTCCATTCAATATCGTTTGGTAATTCGCCGTTTTCAATGTCATCACCCAACAAGTTACAAAGCAACCTGCGGAAATACTCATGCCTCGGGAACGACATAAAGCTCCTTGAATCGGTAAGCATCCCAACCAAACGGCTCAACAGGCCCATGTTTGATAAAGCGTTTAATTGCTTGATCATGCCATCCTTTTGATCCAAAAACCACCAGGCCGATCCAAACTGCATTTTGCCGGCTACCGAACCGTCATTATAATTGCCCACCATAGTAGCAAACAACTCGTTATCGGCAGGGTTAAGGTTATAAATAATGGTTTTGGCTAACTGGTTAGTGGTATCCAACCTGTTCAGGAATTTGGATAATGCCCTGCCTTGTGCAAAATCGCCTATAGAATCCCAGCCGGTATCAGGGCCTAAATTGGTTAAAGCACGCGCATTATTATTGCGCAGTGCGCCAAGATGGAACTGTTGTACCCAGCCTTTTTCATGGTCCCAAATGGCAAAGTAATACAACATGGCCGATTTAAATTTCAGGATTTCCAATGACAACAACACTTCACTATTCCTTATTTTAGTAAAGATGGTAGCTATCTCTGCGTCGGTATAATCTTCGGCGTAAATTTGCTCAAGACCATGATCAGATAATTTGCAGCCATTTTCGGCGAAGTAATCATGTCTTGCTTTTAAAGCTGAAAGATATTCATCAATGTTAGATATAGATACATTTGCTACCACTTCCAATTGATCAATGTATTTATTGAGTCCCGCTATATCGTCAGCATTCATAGCTTTATCAGGGCGATAGGCCGGCAATACTTTAATACTGTACCCGTCCTGTTTCAGTTTCTGATGATGGCTAAGGTTATCCAACGGATCATCAGTGGTGCCAACAACTTCTACATTTTTACTTTTTAAAATATTACGGATGCTGAACTCCGGCGATTGCAGTTTTTCGTTGCACTGGGCATATATTTTTTGTGCCGATGCTGGTGAAAGCAATTCATTTATGCCAAAATAACGCTGCAATTCAAGGTGTGTCCAATGGTATAGCGGGTTTCTCAGAGTGTAAGGAACCGTAGCGGCCCATTGCATAAACTTTTCCTCGTCGGTTTTGTTACCGGTGATATAGGCTTCATTAATACCATTTGCCCGCATAGCGCGCCATTTGTAATGATCGCCATAAAGCCAGATCTGGGTTATGTTTTTAAAATTGATATCATCAGCAATCTGATCTGGCGGCAGGTGGCAATGATAATCAATAATAGGCTGATGGCTGGCGAACTCATGATATAAGCGCTGCGCCGTTTTGGTTTGAAGTAAAAAATCCTGATCTAAAAAATTCTTCATTGGTTATTAACAGATATATACCAGAGTTAACGGTATGGTAGTTTATACTTGTAAGCGGCAAATTACACATCATACGGGCAAGTTGGAAGTAATAAGCCTAAACAATCCACGCAAACGTTTTCGTTAGCAGGTAAAAGTTATCAGTAATTACACAAAAAAGGCGACGAGTGTTAACTCATCGCCTTTTCTTGTCTATTGGTAAAATTTCTGCTACCAGAAAATTGAGTACAATGCTACTACGATACCGGTTACAATTAAGGCACCTGCTAAAAATCCTCTCGAAGTTTTAAACATTGAGCCATCAATCTCAAGGCCGTTTGTAGTAATACCCCTGGCCTGGTCAATTTTTGAAATAATGTACATACCGATAACGCAAAGAATAAATACAAAGCCCATACGGTCAAGGAAAGGGATTTCATATAACTTGGTTACCTTATCATCCTGCAAGGCTAATTTTGAGAAACCATACGGCGATAAGAAGCTCAGGTCAATAAACCTTGGACAAAGTTTAAAGAAACATGAGAAAATGAAACCGCCAATGGTTGCAAATAAAGCCGCATTTGACGTAGCTTTTTTCCAGAAGAAACCAAGGATAAACATAGCAAAGATACCCGGAGATACGAAGCCTGTATATTCCTGGATATACTGGAAGCCTTGCTTACCTTCGCCCATTAATGCTTTACCGATAAGCTCAGATAACAGGATACCTAACAACAAGGCAACAAGCACCGAGATTTTACCCAGGTTAACCAGTTTCTTATCGGTAGCTTCAGGGTTGATTGCTTTTTTGTAAATATCTAAAGTAAAGATGGTAGCAATACTGTTTGCTTTACCCGCTAACGATGCTACAATAGCAGCCGTTAACGCAGCGAATGAAAGGCCTTTTAAGCCGCTTGGCAATAAGTTTAACAGTGATGGATACGCTTTGTTAGGATCCAAAACTCCAGATGAACTCGCCATTTCCTGGTGGAACATCCCTTTTTGATATAAAAGGTAAGCCGCAATACCAGGCAGCACCACAATAACAGGCATCAGCAACTTAAGGAAAGCTGCAAACAGGATCCCGCCGCGGGCAGTTTTAAGGTTTGCGCCCAAAGCCCTTTGGGTAATATACTGGTTACAGCCCCAATAGTTAAGGTTAGTGATCCACATGCCGCCTATCAGAACAGATAAGCCAGGAAGATCCATATAATTTGGATTATCCTTTTTGAAGATCATATGGAAGTGATCGGTAGCTTCGCTATGCAGGATCTTGAAACCATTGAGTAAGCCTGTTGTATTTTCTTTTTCGCTTAACAAAGTAAGTGCAAGGTAAGATGCCATTAAACCACCCAATATCAATACCGCCACTTGGATAACGTCGGTATAGCCGATAACCTTCATACCGCCCAGTGTAATAACCGCCGAGAATATGGCCAGCAGCCAGATACACAGGTGAATATCAAGACCTGAAATACCGCTGACAGCTAATGCACCAAGGTAAAGGATCGACATTAAGTTAACCACAATGTACAGCAACAGCCAAAAGATAGCCATGATCATGGCCACCGTTCCGTTATACCGCTGGTGCAGGAACTGCGGCATGGTAAAAATCTTATTTTTAAGATATACCGGGATAAAGAAAACCGCCACAATGATAAGGGTAATTGCAGCCATCCACTCGTAAGTAGATATGGCTAAGCCCATTTTAAACGCAGACCCACTTGTACCTATAAATTGTTCGGCAGAGATATTTGAGGCGATGAGCGATGCTCCGATAGCCCACCAGGTTAACGAGCCTTCGGCCAAAAAATAGTCTTTTGAGGTGGCATCGGCGTTGTGTTTACGCTTATACACCCACCAGCCATAGCTGGCAACAATTACAAAGTAGATAAAGAAAACAGCGTAATCGCCATTCGAAAGGGTTTTGAGGTTCATTGTTTTGGTTTGTCTTTGGGTTTAATATGTATGATTGACAATTATAAACTATATATATCGATTTATCAAATTTTCGATGTATTCTTGTTTACCGCTTGTCACTTTAGGTTCTCCGTTAGCTATCGCATAGTTACGCAAATCTTCCAAAGAAACCTTACCCTCTTCAAAATCTTTCCCGGTGCCGGCATCAAATGAGGCATACCTATCGGTACGTAATTTTTTATACTCCGACTTTTGCAAAATATTATCAGCAGTAACCAAAGCTCTTGCAAAAAGATCCATGCCACCAATGTGAGCATAGAATAAATCAGCCGGATCAGTTGAGTTACGGCGGATCTTGGCATCAAAGTTAATACCACCGCCCTGGAAACCACCTGCCTCAAGAATGATCAGCATACACTCGGTTACTTCATTAATATCGTTCGGGAACTGGTCGGTATCCCAGCCATTTTGCGTGTCACCGCGGTTGGCATCTATCGAACCTAATAAACCCGAATCGGCAGCAACCTGTAGCTCGTGCTGGAAAGTATGACCGGCTAACGTTGCGTGGTTAACTTCAAGATTCAATTTAAAATCGTTGATCAGGTCGTATTTCTGCAGGAAGCCTAATACGGTTGCAGCGTCATAATCATATTGGTGTTTGGTCGGCTCGCATGGTTTTGGCTCAATAAAGAACGTGCCTTTAAAACCTTGTTTGCGGGCATAATCTTTAGCAGTATGTAAAAACTTAGCCAAATGCTCCTGTTCGCGTTTCATATTGGTATTCAGCAGGCTCATATAACCTTCACGGCCACCCCAGAAAACATAATTTTCGCCGCCTAATGCAATCGTCGCGTCAAGTGCCGCTTTTACCTGCGCACCGGCATGTGCTAACACATGAAAATCAGGGTTGGTTGACGCACCATTCATATAACGTTTGTGGCTGAACAGGTTTGCAGTACCCCAAAGCAGTTTTACACCGCTGGCAGCTTGCTTTTGTTTGGCATAATCAACCAAAGCCTGTAAACGGCGATCATTTTCGGCAACATCATTGCCATAGTCAACCACATCAACATCGTGGAAACAGTAGTAAGGCAGGTTCATTTTGGTAAGGAACTCAAACGCTGCATCCATTTTGTCTTTAGCGCGCTCAACTGCGTCAGCTTTTTCATCCCATGGAAAAACGTGCGTAGCGCCGCCAAACGGATCGGCACCATTACCGCAGAACGAATGCCAATAAGCACCTGCAAAGCGTAAATGATCTTTCATGGTTTTGCCGGCCACTACCCTGTCCGCGTCATACCAGCGAAACGCCAGTGGGTTGTCTGATTCAAGGCCTTCAAATTTGATCTGGCCTATTTTTTTAAAAAATTCTTTTTCGCCTGTTACTATCATTTTAATTATTGAATTAGTGAGTTATTGAATTAGTGATTTTTTATTTGGTAGTAGTTGAATTTCTTTGCTTTCAGCATTTTGCTTTAAGCTTTCAGCTTGAAATCTAAAAGCGCTTTCCACTCCTGGTAAACCGGTTCAAATTGGTCTGTAGTAGGTTCAACGAGTTTAATGGCTTTGATATTACTGAATGCCTCAGCCGGTGATTTGAAGATGCCTGCGCCAATACCTGCACCTAAGGCTGCGCCTACGCTGCCGTCGTTATTATAGAGCTCGACAGGAACGCCCGTGGCATTTACAAAAGTTTGGGTGAACAGATCGCTCAGGAAAAGGTTGCTTTTGCCGGCACGGATCACAGTTGGGTTCATGCCATTGCCGCGCATAATATCAAAACCATAACGGAATGATGAGGCTATCCCCTCTTGTACCGCCCTGAAAATATGCGCCGGGGTATGCAGGTTAAGGTCGATATTTTGAAAATGCGCGCCTACCTGCTTATTATTTAACATACGCTCGGCACCATTGCCAAAAGGCAGTACCTGTAAGCCTTCGCTGCCCAGAGGTGCTTTTTCAGCTTCTGCGTTCATTTGGTTATAGGTATAGCCTGTGCCGAAGGTGTTTTTTACCCAGCGATACAAACTGCCGGTTCCGTTAATGCAAAGCAGTACACCAAGCCTCTTTTGCTCATCGGCATAATTAACGTGCGCAAAGGTATTGATGCGCGATTGCTGGTCATAAACCAACTGATCATCCACACCATATATCACGCCCGAGGTACCTGCAGTGGCAGCTACCTCGCCAGGGTGAAGTACGTTTAATGAAAGGGCATTATTGGGCTGGTCGCCGGATTTATAAGTAACCGGAATACCTGCCTTTAAATTCAGTTTTTCGGCAACGGATGCCTGCAAGGTTCCGTGCGAAGAAAATACAGGGTTAATGACCGGGAACAGGCTTTCGTCAAAACCAAAATAATTGATGATCTCTTTGGAGATGCCATTGGTTTTGAAGTCGAAAAATACACCTTCAGACAATGCCGATACCGATGTGGTGATCTCGCCGGTAAGTTTCATGGCAATAAAATCGCCAGGCAACATGATCTTATCAATTTTACTGTAGATCTCCGGTTCGTTTTCCTTTACCCAGGCCAGTTTTGAGGCCGTAAAGTTACCCGGCGAATTGAGCAGGTGCGATAAGCAATGCTCTTCGCCAATGGTGGCAAAAGCTTTATCGCCAATTTCAACAGCGCGGCTATCGCACCATATAATACTATCGCGTAAAACATTTTGATCTTTATCAACCAATACCAGGCCATGCATTTGGTATGCTATACCTATTGCTGCTATATCTTTTGTATTATAATTGCCTTTAGCATGACAGCGCTCCAATGCTTTTTGTGCCTGCTCCCACCACATTGAGGGAGATTGTTCGGCCCAGCCGGGATGCAATGCTTTGATTGGCGACTCCTGGTCAGGGTATTGTGCCGAAGCGATTGTTTTTTGCGTTGCGGCGTCAACAACACTTACTTTTACCGACGAAGTACCTATATCGATCCCTAATAACAGCATAGCCTATTCAGATTTTTGTATGATTTTTTGGTTGTATTTATTAATTGGTAACTTAACGCAACGAAAATAAAGAAATAAATAAAAATTGCAATCGATTGCGTAAAATATTTTTTCCAACTTGCACGCTATAATGAAGAAAGTTAAACGCACCACCATTTATGACATTGCCGCAAAGCTCGGCATAACCGCGTCTTCCGTATCAAGAGCGCTGAATAACAGCAGTCAGGTGAACGAAAAAACCAGGGAGCTGATTATCAAAACTGCCGACGAGCTCAATTATAAACGCAACACCCTTGCCTCCAACCTGCGCAAAGGGCATTCAAAAACTATTGGCGTAGTGGTGCCGCGGATAAACCAGAACTTTTTCAGTAACGTGATAGCCGGCATTGAGGAAACAACTTATCAAAAAGGTTATAACCTCATCATATGTCAGTCGGGCGAGGTGCATGATAAGGAAATTCAATGTGTAAATACGCTCATTAATCAGCATGTGGATTGTATAGTGATCTCGGTATCGGCCGATAGCTATGATTACCAACACCTGCAAAATGTGCTTGACCATGGCATTCAGCTGATCCAGTTTGACCGTGTTGCTGAAGAACTGGAAACGCTTAAAGTGATCAACGACAACGAACAGGCTTCATTTGAAGCGGTATCGCACCTGATAGAAAACGGCTATAAACGTATCGCTTTGCTTGAAGGCCCGCAAAATCTCAACATTTTTCGCCAGCGAAAAAACGGGTACCTAAGGGCATTAGAAACGCATAAGGTAAAAGTAATTAATGAACTGGTGGTTGAAAATGCATGGACAAAGGAACTTGGTGCCGAAGCTACCCGTAAGCTGCTTAACCTCCCCCACCCGCCGGATGCAATATTTGCCTCTACGTCTGATTTTTCGGCCTTAGGTGTTTTGGAGGTAGCCAATGTTATGAATATCAAGGTACCTTCAGAGTTGGGTATTTGCGGTTACTCTAATGAAGCTTTTACAGAGATTACCAGTCCATCGATAACCACTATAGATCAGTTTAGCGTTTATATGGGCAAAACCATTGGCAACCTGTTTTTCCAGGAGATTGCCAACGTCGAGGTTTCGGTTAAACCCAAGATTATCAGTATAAAACCTGAGTTGATCATCAGGGGATCGACGGCGCGGAAGGGTTAAAATCCTTCTACTACGTAATTGTGAGGAACAAAGAACTCCCCTGTTAACAGGGCTGTCCTATATAGTTTAGGATTGTTTCGTTCCTCGCAATCACGCTTGTTTTGTATTCTGGTTTTTTACTAAATTATCCTCATTAATACAACACTCGTCCGATAAAAAACATATTTTAAATTCAATATCGATAAGGATTTAGTTACAGATTTGTTACATTAAGCTTTAATTTCAACCATTATTTAAGTATAACATGTATGGATGATTTTTTAGCTGCCAGATCTCAAATGGCCTTATCCTTAGGTTTTCATATCATATACTCCTGTATCGGTATGGTAATGCCGGTTTTCATGGCCATATCGCATTATAAATGGATCAAAACCCAGGACCCGGTTTATAAAAACATCACTGTAGCCTGGAGTAAAGGCGTAGCTATATTTTTTGCTACCGGCGCGGTATCCGGCACCATGCTCTCTTTTGAGCTCGGGTTGCTTTGGCCTGGCTTCATGAAACACGCCGGACCGATCTTCGGGATGCCGTTTTCGTTGGAAGGTGTCGCCTTTTTTATTGAAGCGATAGCGCTTGGCTTATTCCTTTATGGCTGGAACAAATTAAATAACTGGGTACATTGGACAGCTGGCGTTATTGTTGGAATAAGCGGCGTTGCATCAGGTATCCTGGTGGTGTCAGCCAATTCCTGGATGAACAGCCCTTCGGGCTTCGATTTTGTAAACGGGCAATATATTAATATCGATCCGGTAAAAGCCATGTTTAACAAGGCCTGGTTTTCCGAGTCGTTGCACATGATCATAGCCGCCTTTTCGGCCACAGGCTTTGCTGTGGCCGGGATCCATGCGCTCATGATCTACCGTAAAAAGAATATCGCTTTCCATACTAAGGCGTTTAAAATTGCCATTATCTTCGGCGCGGCCGCTGCTATATTACAACCTTTCAGCGGCGATTTATCAGCCAAAAATGCAGCTAAGCGCCAGCCCGCAAAACTGGCTGCGATGGAGGCGTATTTTCACACCCAGGAATACGCACCGCTGGTTATTGGCGGCATCCCTGATACAGCTGCAAAAAAAGTGAACTACGGCTTAGAAATTCCCGGTTTATTAAGCTTTTTAGTACATGACAATTTTAAAACGCAGGTGAATGGATTGGATAAAATCCCGGTTAAAAATCAGCCGCCGGTAGCTGTTACGCACTATGCTTTCCAGATTATGGTTGGGATAGGTGTTTTGATGATGCTGATCGGGATTATTTACTTTTACGAGCTCTGGAAAAAGAAGGACCTGCTCTCCAAACCATGGTTCCTGAAAACCTTTATCTGGGCAACTCCACTGGGCTTTATAGCCCTCGAGGCCGGCTGGACGGTGACCGAGATTGGCCGGCAGCCCTGGATCATACAAGGTGTTATGCGTACCAGCGAGGCAGTTACGCCAATGCCGGGTATCCAATATTCATTTTACCTGTTCAGCTTTATTTATTTTACGCTGAGTGTAGCTGTTATATTTTTATTAAAAAGGCAAATCCAGATGGTGCCTGAATTGTATGACCGTAAAACCGCTCAGTCATGATGCTATATATTGTAATCCTATTTCTTTTTGCGGCTATCACCCTCTACTTTTTATTGGGCGGAGCTGATTTCGGCGCCGGCATTATCGAACTTTTTACATCAACCGACAATAAACACCGCACGCGCAAGATCATGTACCAGGCTATCGGCCCTATTTGGGAGGCCAATCACATGTGGCTTATTATTACCGTGGTAGTGTTGTTTGTGGGCTTTCCGGTTATCTATAGCGAAATGTGCATCTACCTGCATATTCCGCTGCTGGTGATGTTGCTTGGCGTTATAGCCCGGGGTACCGCATTTTCGTTCCGTAACTATGATGCTATTAAGGACGAAAAAACACAGGCATTTTATACACATATATTCGTTTATTCAAGTTTTGTTACGCCGTTGTTCCTGGGCATCATTGCAGGCAGCGCCCTATCCGGGCAGATTGATCCTAAAGCCACCGATTTTGTACATGCCTACATATTTAGCTGGTTCAACTGGTTTTCGGTGTCTGTTGGCTTTTTTACCGTGGCTCTCTGCGGCTTCCTCGCAGCTATTTATATAGTTGGTGAAACGGAAGATATTGACGAAATTAAACGCTACATCCGCAAGGCGAAGATCATGAACATTACTGCCGTAATATGCGGTGCATTGGTATTCCTGGCATCTCATTTTGAACATGTTCACCTCGCTAACTGGATTTTTGGCAATCCTGTAAGTTTAGTTGCAGTAATAGCTGCAACCATTTCATTGGCAGTACTTTATCTGATCATATCACATCGCCGTAACCGGCAATGGATCAGGGTACTTGCTGCTTTCCAGGTATGTATGATATTGATATCAGTTGGGTTTTCGCGATTCCCGAGATTTGTTATTTTTAAGGACGGCAGCTCCATGTCTTTACTTACCGAACACGCCAACAGCAATAGTATCGATGACCTGGGGATCGGTTTATTGGTGGGTAGTTTGTTTATACTGCCGGCGCTGGGGTATTTGTATTACGCGTTTAAGAAGAAAGACCGTTGATTTTTTTGATTACGCTGATTTCGTTGATTCTGTATTGATCGATAGTTTGATATAACCATCCTTGTCTATCCTGTTGTCGACAGAGTTTTATTTTCAAATATTACATTTGTGTTGTGAAGAATTATTTAAAGATCCTGTCAATCGACGAATATTCCATTACGCCTAAGTACCTGCAACTCTCCAATGCTATTATCAGGGCCATTGAAAGCGGGCAGATTGTAAAGGATGATATGCTCCCTTCTATCAATGATCTCAGCTATGCACTGGATACTTCACGTAATACCATTGAGCGCGTTTATAAGGAACTGAAGGAGAAAGGCATAGTAAGCTCAGTTCCGGGAAAAGGCTTTTTTATTTCCAATACCGATTTTCAAAAGCCGCTTAAGATCTTCCTACTGTTCAACAAACTCAGCGCGCATAAGAAGATCATCTATGATGCCTTTGTAGCTACTATCGGCGAGCAGGCTGCTATCGATTTTTATATCTATAACAACGATTTTTACTTTTTTAAAAAGATCATTGCCGAAAGTATCCAGAGCGACTATGCCAAATACATCATTATCCCACATTTTTTAGATAATGAAACCAAGGCTCATGAAATCATCAACACCATCCCTAAAGACAAGCTGATTTTACTCGATAACCTGGTACCTGGTGTAAACGGTAAATTTGCAGCGATATATGAGAATTTTGCTACAGATGTTTATGAAGCGCTGAAGAACATGTTGGATAACCTGAGTAAATACCATACGCTCAAGCTGATTTTCCCCGGCAAAACCTATCACTCTAAAGAGATCATGAAGGGTTTCCTGAATTTTTGCAGGCAGTATGCTTTTGAGTATGATATCGTTGAAACGCTATCGACAGAAACAATCCAAAAAAATACGGTATATATCAGTCTTACTGAGGATGACCTGGTTGAGCTCATTAAAAAAATCATCGCTTCCGATTTAAAAGTGGCTAAGGACGTTGGCGTGATATCCTATAACGAAACGGCGCTTAAAGAGATCATTCTTGACGGTATCACCACCATCTCAACCGATTTTAAATTAATGGGCAGCAAAACCGCCGAGTTTGCGTTGAATAACTGCCACGAGCATTTTGCAGTGCCGTTTACGGTGAGGTTGAGGAGTTCGTTGTAGCCCCCTAACCTCTTAAAGGGGGAACGATAGTTTAAAAGTAACGATGAATCCGGACTTGAGAAGTTTTAAAACTTCGCAAGTCCGGATTCCGCAATTTGAAGCTATTTTTATTTTAAGTTCTTAACCTTAATACTTCTAAAAAACACCTCATTGCCATGATCCTGTAGCAATAAATGGCCCTCGGGAGCTTCGCCGAAGTTTTTCCAGATTTTGTACTTGCTGATGGCTACCAGGTCGCGAAAAGCTTTTGAACCGCGGTCGTATTCCAGCACTTTAACGCCGTTCAGGTAGTGCTCAACATGGTTGTTTGGATATACTACCACACGACCAGTATTCCAGGCACCTATCGGGTGTACAAAACGTTCTTGTTTATTGGCTTTAATAAGGTCATACAACGAGGCTAATGTACGGTCGCCATCACGGCCAAGTTTGGCATCGGGGTGCAGTTTATCATCAAGTACCTGATACTCCAGGCCAATAGCCGATCCTTTGGTAACTTCAGACAGTGTTACAAAATATTTAACGCCACTGTTGGCACCGGGAGTAAGCTTAAACTCAAACGACAGGTCAAAAGCGCTATAATTATCATTAGTTACGATATCGCCGCCGCCTGATTCTTCTTGTCCTGCAGATGGCAGCACGTGCATAGTGCCGTTAGCATATTCCCAGCCTTTTTCAGGAAAACCTTTGAGGGTTGCACCGCGCCAGCCGGTATTGGTTTTGCCATCATATAATAATTTCCAGCCATTTGCTTTTTCCGCAGCAGTTATGCTGTTTGGTGTGAGGTTAACAACATACACATCCTTTGGAAACGGGGTGGCTTTTAAATTGTTGGTCTTTAGATTAATATTTTTAAAGTATACCTTTTTGCCTGCCTGTTTTTCCTCACTTACCGCATGCACCTGTAAAGCGATAAAACCTTTGCTGTCGATAGTATCAACAACATCGCTTGCAGGGACGCCGTTTACCCATGTTTTCATCTCGTTGCCGATACATTCAATTTTAATGTGATTGTATTCGCCTACTTTAAATGCATCTTTGGCTTTAGGGTTCAGATCAAGCGGATAAAGCCAATCGCGACGGCCTTCGTCATAAATACCACCACTCCATTTGCGTGAGGACGGGTCTATTTCAAATTGCCTGCCATAAACCTTCCCTTTGCCTTTATTACCCTCAGGGTCAAAATGGCTACGGGTTTGCACGCCCGAATTGCTCAGTTCACTTTCGATTTTAGCATCAAGCTCTAATATAAAATTGCCGTATTCCTTTTCGGTAACTAAAAATGAATTGCCAGAGTTGAGCACAGTAGTGCCTACTATGGCCCCGTCTTCTACTTTATAATCGGCGTTGCCGGCAAGCTTTTTCCAGCCTTTAAGGGTTTTACCATCAAACAGTTTGGTTTGCGCGTTTACCGGACTGAATGCCGTTGACGCCAAAAGCATAATTGCAGGGTAGATTATTTTTTTCATATTTGATATTGTCTTGTTTGATTAAAATAAATCGTCATTGCGAACACGAAGCAACGACGTAATTAAGAAATTACACTTTCACTTCCCAACCCTTTTCATACTCCCTGCGCCAAAGCTTTTGAGCTTCGGGGTCATTTAAAATATGACCATTATTTGGATCGATATGCAATACACGATCGACGCGATATGAGATATTGCCTAATTGCGGCAACAGGGTTGATTTGAAACCGATCTCAATCGGGCAGTTCAGTTTATCTGTCCCTCTTACTGAATCGACAAAGTTTTTCATGTGGAAGCCATCCAGCGCCTCCGTTGGGCTTACCTTGTTGGTGCCATCAACCTTGGTATCATCTTTAACCTCTTTTACCAGTTTGTTATCACCGTCGTAAACCCGGTAGCTATTGCCGCTATCATAAAAAAGAGTTCCTTTATCTCCATAAAATACTACTCCCCTGCTTAATTTTTCGATATCGAAGCCATTGCAACTACGGCATTCCCATTCTGCAGCGGTATTATTGGGGAAATTGTAAAGGATGTTTTGCGTATCCGGCGTTTGCCAGTCGTCATTAAAATGGAAGCGGCCGCCTGTTGATACCACTTTGCTCGGGTAATCAACACCAAGTCCCCAGCGGATCACGTCCAGTTCATGCGTACCATTATTCAGGGCCTCACCTGTACCCCAGTTCCAAAACCAGTGCCAATTATAATGGATCAGGTTGTCCTGGTACGGCTTTCTTGGCGCCGGCCCCTGCCATAAATCATAATTTAAATTGGCAGGCACAGGTACCTGTTTGCCTTTGCCAATACTTGCGCGACGATTGGTATACCAGCCTTTGGCATAATAAGTACGACCGATTACCCCGTCATGCAATTCCTTCACCATGGCCTGCACATTGGAGAATGAGCGGCGCTGGCTACCCATTTGCACCAATCGTTTATATTTATTTGCTGCTTCAACAGCCATTTCTCCCTCGTGTGGATTATGACTGCAAGGCTTTTCTACATACACATGTTTGCCGGCCTGGCAGGCCATAATGGTTGCGGGTGCGTGCCAGTGATCGGGCGGGGCAACCACTACTGCATCAAGATCCTTTATCTCCAGCATTTTGCGGATATCTGTTAATCCCTGCGGCTTTTTGCCTGTTTGCTTGTAGATGGTATCAATCGTTTTTGCAACTACGTTTGAGTCAACATCGCAGATATAACCTATCTCTACATTGGGTAACTTGGCAAAGCTTTGAGCAAGGTATAGTCCCCGGCTGTTAGTGCCCATCATTCCCAATACTACTTTTTCGTTGGGCGATCCTTTAAAAAATCCGGTAGCTTTTGATAGTTGCGGCGCAAGCAGGAAACTTGTACCAGCTACAGCAGTGGATTGAATAAACTTTCTACGATTGATCATATTCAAAACAGGTTAATTGGGTTGATAAGCGCGCCCCGGCGGACTGCGCCGCAAATTAGCTAAGTTTTGGAAAGGGCTAAAGCTATCCGGCCATTTTTTTATGGAGCAATTGTAATTTAACTGTTACTTAATTGACCTGAAAGCGAAGATCATAAATGTTATTTAAGCAGAAAGCCTAAGGCTGAAAGCGAAGTAGTCAACGTTAAATAATTTCGACTATCAAACTATTGGCTTTAGGCTTTCAGCCTTAAGCTTTTAGCTTTTAAAGCGAAAAGCCCCATCAAGGGGCTCCGGGAGTATTAATTTGCAGGACATGCTCTAAACAAGAGGTTGTATCGAAAAAACATCGAGCTTTGAAGATTGAAAATTACGTACACGTTTGTATACGCCGTTGCCGTTGCTGCTTCCATCGGTATTGGTATTTCCTTCAATAGTATCAAATAAGTCGCCATGTACGCCAATAACAATGCCTGTATGTACCCAGTCGTTAGGCGTTTTCTGAACCAGGAAAATATCGCCGGGCTTTACTACAGCAGGATTAGATCTTACTGTTGCAACACGGCTTAACAAACCTTTATTAATGCCGGTAGTACCAACAGTATCGCAACTGTAGGTTAGCGGCATAAGTGTACGAAAATCTTTTCCTAACTGGCTTGCAGCCTGGTCAATAATGGTTTGTACAAAACCCATGCACCAAAACCACTCCGTTCCTTCATTATTATCCATATAGGCCCGCACCCAGGGACCGCAATTACTTTGCCCCTTAACAGTAAGTTCAAATGGTGCGTTGCTTAAATGCTGTATAGCCGTATTCACAACCAATTCCCTTAAGCCGGTACCTGCAACTGGGCTTTTAAATGCTTTTATCATGGGTTGGCATAACTCACCGAAAACACTACTGTCAACAATGCCGGTTTGCGGCAGGTTTTTTGCCTTCTGGAAATTCTTAACCGCTGTTTCGGTACCCGGGCCAAAGCTCCCGTCAATGCCTGTTGCTGTACCTGCCGAAGGGTTGGTAACCGCATACAGGTTAAGCCAGCTTTGAATTTTACTTACTTCTTTTTGATTGTTTGAGGCACTGCCTTTTTGTTGGGTAGCTGATATAGCTATTTCTTTAAGGTATTGTTTTTTAATCATAAAGGAAAGGTTAATAGTGATAAGGTTTAGATATCGTAATATGGATATTTTATTACCTTCAAAAGCAAAGCTAAAGCAATCATTACAACTATAACAGCGTACTGTTACGGGATTTAACAGGAAAGCTTACGTAGTTTTACGTAAGCTTTCCTGTTAATGATTTTTAATATTGTATTGGCAGCGGTACCAGCTTTAAGTTCTGGCGCTGGTGCCAGTATGGATATATTGGGTCTACCTCGCTGGCGGCATCCAATTTTTTAACCTGCTCAACCGTCAAATTCCATCCTATGGCGCCGAGGTTTTGCTTAAGCTGCTCTTCGTTACGTGCGCCAATTACCAGGTTGGCAATAGTAGGCCTTTGCAGTAACCAGTTCAATGCTACCTGTGCCACAGATTTACCGGTTTCTTCAGCAACTTCGTCAAGCACATCAACGATGGCATATAAATGCTCAAAATTTGTGGCCGGACCATGTGCGCCACCCTGCACGGTCCTTGAGTTTTCGGGGATCGGCTCTCCCCTCCTGAATTTTCCGCTAAGCTGGCCGGATGATAGCGGGCTCCAAACAATAGTGCTTACTTTTTGATCGATACCTAATGGCATCAGCTCCCATTCAAACTCGCGGTTAAGCAACGAATAATATGCCTGATGGGCTACATAACGGCTCCATCCATATTTTTCAGACACCGACAGTGATTTCATTAAATGCCAGCCCGAAAAGTTTGAGCAGGCAATGTAGCGCACTTTACCGCTGGTCACCAAATCATCAAGTGCCCTTAATGTTTCTTCAACCGGGGTGTTGGCATCAAAGCCGTGCATATGATAAATATCAATCCTGTCGGTATTTAAACGCTTAAGACTGTCCTCAGCCGATTTGATCAGGTGATAGCGTGATGAGCCGAAGTCGTTAACCCCTTTTCCCATCGTGAAAGTAGCCTTGGTTGAGATCAGTACTTCATTACGGATACCTTCCAGAGCCTTACCTAATATTTCTTCAGAGATGCCGTGCGAATAAACGTTTGCGGTATCAAATAAATTAACACCTGCATCAAGGCAAATATTTATTAGCTTCTTTGCCTCGTCAACCTGGGTATTGCCCCATGCCTTAAAAAACTCATTGCCGCCGCCAAATGTGGCTGTGCCAAAACTTAATACCGGCACCCTTAAACCGGATGCGCCTAATTGTCTGTATTCCATAGTTTAATGTTTTTGTGATGTAATGGCCGCAGCCTGTATCGCAAATTTATGTTGAATGGATCGCCCGGTGGGGTTTTTGCGCATCATAAGTTTGTCATTTATGGCCAGTGTTTCATTGCAGAGCAGTAAACAAATCTTAGTTTTGAGTAATGATTGCAGACCCGCTAAGCGTTTCCCTTTTTGAGATGAGGCTGGAAGAAATCCATCGCCGCGATCCTATGCTAAGGTATGAAATCAGTATCCGTGATTTCATAGCGTTATTTCCGCTTAAAATAAAAAATGGCAGACCGTTAAAACCCGAACAGCCTTCCTCCTTTGCACTCGACAGGGATGTGTTTTTGCAGGTGCTTGTAGCGTTTAACCAGTCATTCAACTAATTAATCCGCTCCCCCTGCTTCGTCCAATCAGGAACACTTCTAAATAACAAATAAACAATTTTGACGGCTTGTCAAGTTTTAACTTTGGCCAAAATTTAACACATGGAGAAAACTAAACTTACCATTAATAATAACGGTTCGGTTAAAATAGAAGGCGATTTTGAAATTGTTGATATGCAGGGCAACGCTTACGGCTTACAGGGCCGTACTGTGGTTTCTATTTGCCGTTGCGGCTTATCAGCAAACAAACCATTTTGTGATGGTTCGCACAAAGGCCATTTCGAGCATAACGCTATCGCATTTGATCTGCCTCCAAAAAAAGTATAAACAATTGTTTTATATACATTAAGCCCGGTGTTTAATTACATTGGGCTTTTGTTTTATACACGATTTTTAAAATAATCTGCATTTTTGAAAACTATGCTTAAATCAACAAGGCGGCACTTTTTTCATATAGGTTATCATGGTGCCAGGTATTCGGGCTGGCAAAAACTTTCAAAAGCAATTACGGTGCAGGAGGTGATTGAAACGGCCCTTTCCAAAATCCTGAAACAATCTGTTGCCATTAATGGTTGCGGCCGTACCGATGCCAAGGTGCATGCAAGTCAGTATTTTTTTCACTCAGATATTCCTGATAATTTAGATTTCGACCTGCTATTTCGCCTTAACAAACTGCTGCCGGATGATATTGCTGTATTTGATATTATCCCGATGCAGGGCGATCCGCATGCCCGTTTTGATGGCGTAATCCGTACCTATGATTATTTCATCCATAATTATAAAGACCCATTTCTTAGTAACTTCAGTTCACTTTATCCGGATCAGGATCTTGATTTGGATGCAATGAAAAAGGCTGTTTCCATCCTGCCTCATTACACCGACTTCCGCGCCTTATGCAAAACGCCCGACAGGATTGAGCACACTATTTGCCACGTAAAATCTGCAGGGCTTTACATCGACGGCAATGGAAGCAAGCTCAGATTCAACATTACTGCCAATCGCTTTTTATATAAGATGATCAGGATCACCGTTGGCCGCCTGCTTGAAATTGGCAAAGGACAGATGAGCACAGATGAATTTGAGTTTTATATTGCCAACCAACAAACACCTAAAATCATTATTCCGGCACACCCCCAGGGCTTGTATCTTTCAAAAGTAACGTATCGTTACCTTGATCTTGAACCGCGGTCGGCATTTTCACTGCTCAACAGTACAGACTGGTACCCCCTATAACATTTATTTGTCATGGCAAACGTATGTAAATGAGGGGTTAACAGGGTTAACACTTTTTAAATAAAACGCGTTTAAATAACTAACATTAAGACACTTAAGCCGAAGCAAGGGTTACACTAAACTGATGTTTTTGAGCACTTAAACATGTCCGAATGTTTGTGGCTATTATCGGCAAAAGCAGGTACACATAAAACCAGGAACATTAACCGCGATCAGGCCATAAAACAAGTATCATTTGATGCTGATTGCTCACCAACATCATAACCTTATTTTGTTAGCGATCTTATAACAAGTCGTCGCCGCTAAATATTTAGACGCAGTTCCCCGCCGTATCTGCTGATTTTTAAAAATATGACGCGTTAATTTGGTACTTTTGCACCCTCATTTTAAATTTTAATAAGTATCCTGATGGCGTGGTCTGATAAATTGAAGCTTAACAAACAATTATTGCGTTCGGTAAATGAAGCCGGTTTTGCAAACCCTAAAGAGCTTCAGCTTAAAACAATCAACCGCATAATTGGCGGGCAGGATATTATCGCCATAGGCCCCGAAGGCAGCGGAAAAACCACCACTTATGTATTAGGCGTATTAAACCGCTTTAACTATGCCCCCGAAGGTGTTCCGCGTGTGTTGGTGCTTGTACCCGAAAAAGAACAGGTGTTTGCTGTTATAGAACAGTTTGACAGGCTTAACAAAAATAAATCTATCCGCATAGTTGGCCTATACGTTACCCCCGGTTTCGAAAGCCAGATGGATGAGCTTGCCGAAGGTGCCGACATTGTTGTAGCTACTCCCGACAGGGCAAGGGCCATCTATCTTAAACTAGCCTTAAATTTAAATAAAGTTGATTTGCTGGTGATAGATGATGCCGACCAGATCGTAAAAAAAGGTTTGCAATTACCGGTTGTCGAACTGGCCAACAGTATTGACAAGGGCCAGCACCTGGTATTTACCGAGGTGATGCACGCCAAACTCGAAAAAATGCTTGATCCGTTCATGAGGCAACCGGCTACAATTGAGGTTGATGAACTGGGCGAAACGGCTATTGAAACCCATGAGCAGCTTTTATATAACGTACCAAACTTTGGCACCAAGCTAAACCTGCTCAATTTATTCATGTACGATCAAGAACTGTTTACTAAAACCATTGTATTTGTAAACACCCAAACAACTGCCGAAAAGCTTTTTCAAAGCCTTAAAAGCCGTTTACGTACCGGTGTAGCATACTTAAAACCTAAGTTTTTCGACTCAAAGGGGTTCACAACCATTGAAGAGTTTAAAGCCGAAGCAGGTGCAAGGATCCTGATCGTGACTAACGAAAATGACGAAAACCTTAACCTGAGCGGTATCCCCTTCCTGATCCATTTTGATTTGCCGGCAGATAATGACCTGTTTATTAGCCGTGTGGCAAATCCTAATCCTGACGATAAGGAAGAAACGCTGGCAATGACATTTGCTACTGATATTGAGTTAAGCCAGGTGAAAAAGATTGAGCAGATGATCGGGAATAAAATTCCTGTAGCCGAGCTGCCGGATGACCTGGTGATAGTAACCGAGTCGAAGCCTAAAAAAGCGGATGCTAAAGAAGATGTTAAACCTGCAGGTGTTGGTGAAGCTTTCCACGAAAAAAAAGCATCAAATGCAAAAACTTATAATTTAAGTGCCAGTACCAAGGCTAAAATGAATAAAAAGAAAAAGCACGGGTAGTTATATCCCAATGTCATTCAAAACTTGTTTCGGCACCCAATAAGCCAGGTGGCCAATTTGCTCGGCAAGGTTGCTTAGCAAAAGAGGTGTTGAAACAAGTTCCAACATGACATTTTGCTGTGATATCACACTATCTCCAAATACAACTCTTCTACCTTTTTTCTTGCCCAATCGGTTTTTCTCAAAAATTTGAGGCTTGATTTTATACTTGGATCATCGTTAAAACAATTGATCCGGATCCGTGTCCCCAACTCTTTCCAGCCAAAGTGAGCTACCAGTTCATTTAGGATCATCTCAAGGGTTTTGCCATGTAAGGGGTTATTGGGCTGTTGCTGCATATGGCAAAAGTAAATGTTTGTTTTGTTAAAATGGTATAACAAAATTTGTTGCCCTGCCGTTTAAATAGTAAATGATATTAGCTGATATTTAATAAACGGTAAATTTTATTAAATTTAATGCAGCCAATCATGCACGGTTAAACCACTTCTTCAATTTGCCCAAAAATATTTTAATGAATAGCTATAAGTGTTATCTTGTTTTATTGTTGCAAGCTATTTCGTTATGCGTGTTTTCACAAAACCGCCCCATTCATTTTCAGCATATCGGCAGCCGCGAGGGGCTTTCTGAGTTAAACATCAATTGTATTATGCAGGATAGCCGCGGCTTTATATGGGTGGGCACACGCGACGGTCTTAACCGTTATGACGGTAACAAATTCAAAGTTTTTAAAAACATCGTCAACGATACTAACAGTATCAGCAACAGCTTTGTTCAGGATGTACTTGAGGACAAAAACGGAAACCTGTGGATCTCGACCAGCGGTGGCGGTTTAAACATGTACGACCGTAAACTTGATCGTTTTATCCATTATCGCCATAATCGAAACAATACCAATTCAATTGCGAGCGATATTTTAGTTAAGATAGCGCTTGATAAAAGCGGCAACCTGTGGATCTCGAATCAAAAAGAAGGTCTTGATCAGTTTAATATTGCTAAAAAAAAGTTTACACATTACCGCTATAATGCAGCCGATGCAACCAGTTTAAGCGATAACAATGTCCGCACAGTTTATGTAGACAGTCAAAATAAGGTATGGGTGGGTACAACCTACGGGGGACTAAATCTTTATAAGCCTCAAAGCGGTGATTTTACCCGCTTTGTTCATGATGAAAGCATCTCTTCTTCTCTATCAGCCAACAAGGTCAATGCTATTTTGGAGGATAGCGATCATCGTTTATGGGTTGGCGTGAGTGATGGGGGCCTTAATTTGTTTAATCCGGCAACCCAAACTTTTACTCATTATAAGAATGATCCGTACAATAATAATTCCCTTTCGTACAACACGGTACAATGCATGGTCGAAGACAGTAATCATAACTTGTGGATAGGTACCGAAAACGGCGGGTTAAGTATTTTTAATTATGCCGAAGGAAAATTTAACAACCACTTTGAGGATGATGTGGATAACAGCAGCGTTGCTAATAACTCGGTAGACGTAATCCTAAAAGATAAGAGTGGGAATATATGGATCGCTGCATTTGCATCAGGCCTTAACTTTTATAAAAAAACAAGCGAAAACTTTATACACTACAAGCACGGCGCCCAGCCAAATAGCTTGTCAAATAACTTTGTATTAAGTATTTACGAAGACAAAAATAACAACGTATGGCAAGGCACAGATGGCGGCGGCCTCAATCTTTTCAACCCGGAGAAGGGCGAGTTTAAGGTTTATAAAAACAACAAAAACGACAATGCCAGTATTTGCGGCAACTATGTTTTGACTATACAGGAAGATGCGAAAAATAACCTGTGGATTGGCACCTGGGGCGATGGGGTAAGCATGATGAACCCGCAAACCCGCAGGTTCAGGACATTTAAACACAACCCGGACGACAGTACAAGCATAAGCGGCAATAACATTTATGCCATAACCAAAACACTTGATGGAAAACTATGGTTCGGCACGCTTGGGACAGGGCTTGATTTATTTGACCCTAAAACCAATAAATTTATTCATTACCGCCATAAATCCAATAACCCCAAAAGCATAAGCAGCGATAATATCAATTCGCTGCTTGGCGATTCGAAAGGTAACCTTTGGGTGGGCACTAATGATGGAGGCGTAAACCTGTATGATGCTGCAACTGATTCATTTAAACCGGTACAATACGAAAAACTGAACAGCGCGGTAGGCAACAACACAGCGCTCGACCTTTTTGAAGATCACCTGGGTAATATCTGGATCTGCACTTACGGCGGTATCTATCGCTTAAATCCTGCTACAGGTAAGGTTACAAACTTTAAAGCAAAGGATGGCCTTCCCAATGATTATGCGTACGCGGTTGAAGAAGATAACAGCGGTAATTTATGGATCAGTACTAATAAAGGCATTTCCAAATACAATCCTAAAACTAACCAATTCAGAAATTTCACCATTGAGGATGGTTTACAGGCCGACGAGTTTAAACCTCACTCGGCTGTAAAAAGTCATGATGGCACCATGTACTTTGGCGGGGTTAACGGGTTTAATATGTTTAATCCTGAAAATATCCGTGAAAATATATATAACCCTCCGCTGGTACTTACCGATTTTCAGATTTATAACAAATCTATCCGCGTAGCTCAAAACAGCGATGATCCTTGGCCCCTGAAAGAAGATATTTCCGAAACTAAAGCAATAACCTTAACGCATGATCAATCGGTTATATCGTTTGAATATGTATCTATGGACTTTGCCCTAAGCAATAAGGGAACCTATGCTTATTTACTCGAAGGCTTTGATAAAACCTGGAATTATGTAGGCAATAAAAACACGGCCACTTATACCAATCTGCCGGCCGGAAATTATGTATTCAGGGTGAAAAGCCGCAGCGCCGATGGAAAATGGTCTATCCGGCAGGTAAGCCTGAATGTTACTGTGCTTCCGCCTTTCTGGCTTACCTGGTGGTTTATCAGTTTGCTGATGCTCCTGATTGTAACGACCATTTATGCATTTTATCGATATAAAGTAAATGCTATAGTAAAACAAAAGAACCTGCTTGAAAAGCAGGTTAGCGAACGTACTGCCGAGGTAATGCAACAATCGGAAGAGTTGAAAACACAATCCGAAAACCTGCAGACCTTAAATGCCGAACTCCAAAATCAGTCAGAAGAGTTACAGGCTTTGAACGAAGAACTGCTTTCCCAATCGGAAGAGCTGCAACTGCAAAAAGAACAGGAACGTGAGGCCCGGGAAGAAGCTGATAAAGCTAACCAGGCCAAAAGCATATTTTTAGCTACCATGAGCCATGAGATCAGGACGCCCATGAACGGCGTTATTGGCATGGCCTCGCTCCTGGGCGAAACTGAACTGAATGCCGAGCAACGTGATTATACGGATACCATTATTTCCTGCGGTGATAGTTTGGTAAATGTGATCAATGATATCCTTGATTTCTCCAAAATCGAATCAGGAAAGATGGAAATGGAGCAGGAAGATTTTGACCTGCGCCAGTGTATCGAAGAGGTGATGGATATCTTTTCGCAAAATGCAGCCAAACGCGAACTGGAGCTGGTTTACCAGATTGACCCCGCCCTACCACAGCAGGTAATTGGCGATAGCTTGAGATTAAAACAGGTGCTCACTAATTTAACTGGTAATGCACTTAAGTTTACCGAACGCGGCGAAGTATTTATTAAAGTATTTTTATCCAAAAATATTGGCGATAAGGAAATTGAGATTGGTTTTAGCGTGATGGATACCGGTATAGGAATCCCGGAGGATAAATTGACAACTTTGTTTAATGCGTTTTCGCAGGTTGATTCATCTACCACGCGCAAATATGGAGGCACAGGGCTTGGCCTTGTGATCAGCCAGCGCCTAGTAAACTTAATGGGGGGCGAAATATGGGCTGAAAGTGTTTATGGAGAGGGCTCTGTTTTTGTATTCACCATAAAAGCTACTATCAGCAACAAACAGTCCAAACATGTACCTATTGTTTTTAATGCCGAAGAGCTGGAGGGCAAAAAGGTACTTATAATTGATGATAATAAAACAAACCGGTTTATCCTGCAAACGCAGCTCGAACAATGGGGAATCCAAACGGTGGCGGCGGCCTCGGGCAGGCAGGCGCTTGACATCCTTACTGCCAATAATGGATTTAACCTGGTTATAACCGATATGGAAATGCCTGAGATGGATGGCGTAGGATTGGCCCGGGAAATCAAGAGCAATTATGGGGAATTGCCGGTAATTATGCTCAGTTCCATAGGCGATGGTTCAAAGAAAAAATATCCGGGTTTATTTTCAACTATTTTAACCAAGCCAGTAAAACAATCGCAATTAGGTAAAAGCCTACAGGCCGAGTTCCAGGGGAAAAAACCGGTGCCGGCCCCTGAAGCAAAGCCGGATAGACTGCTCGATGTAAATTTTGCGAAAGATCACCCCCTTAGCATACTTGTAGCTGAAGATAACACGGTTAATCAAAAGCTCATTAGCCGCATGTTGGAAAAGCTTGGCTATAGTTTTGAACTGGCCCATAACGGGCACCAAACGCTGGATAAATTAAAGGCTAATCCAACCTTCGACGTAATTTTCATGGATGTACAAATGCCTGAAATGGATGGTTTTGAGGCAACCCGCCATATTCGTCAATATGCTTTTAAGCAGCCTTTTATCATTGCTATGACCGCTAATGCCGGCCCCGACGACCGGGATATGTGTATAAGTGAGGGCATGGACGATTATATTGCCAAGCCCATGAAAACCGATGCACTGATCAATGTTTTAAAGGGCGCCTACAAAATGATGAAGAATGTAAGGGGCAAGTATGTTTAACTGTTGAAAGCAAACTACTTATTGTGATGCCACGCCCCAATAACAACTGTGGCGGATTTTTTTAAGAATTGCCGGTGTTATGCTTGACACTTCATGCTGATATTTATTTTGGTTATTGAGTACGTACATGGTGCCGCTGATATTGTTATAAATATATGAGCATAAGCGCGCGTCTTCACCGTCTTCATCTTTCTTTACGTCAACTCTTATACCGTTGGTTTGGTTACTGGTGTCTGGTGTTAATGCCGGGGCCGACGCTTTTACCCAGTTAATGGTATAATTTATACTTTGCGGCGAAATACCATTAGTACTTTCTTTGTAACTTTTACTATCCTGAATAACTGCAAGCAAACATTTTACGCACGGATCGCCCACCGTTGCCTCTCCATATTTTTTGCGCGGATTATTGATCACGCTATCTTTTTTACCTGCAACGGTAACTGTTGTTTTTGAAATATCATTTGATGCAGGCTTCGGTTTGTTTTGTTTGCAGGCAAATATGGTCATCGCCAAGGCACAAAAACAAATACATGGTTTAAACAGAATCATGGTTTATAAATTAGCTCTTAACTTATATACATCATTTTAGCCGTTTTGTGTTATAGTGTTTTGATATACCAAATGCGGCATTAATCTATAAATTGAGTTTAAACAATTTAAACATAGATTTTATTGCATTTAATGGACAGGTAAAGGACAGTTTTTCTATAAAAATTTCTTAAAATTGCCTGATTTATTTTGCCGGGCCGGTTAATTAGCGGCAGGACTTAAACCATCATAACAATTTTAAAAAAACGGGGTTTACCTTGTTATAAATAACACTGCGGCATATGCAGGATATCATAATAAAATGACTAATAGCGGTACAGGTTCAAATTTAACAGTTGACGTGGTTTTAATTGGCGCAGGTATTATGAGCGCCACCCTTGGTGTAATGCTTAAAGAGCTGCAGCCCGATCTGACGATTGAAATTTTTGAACGCCTGGATGTTATCGCTGCCGAAAGCTCGGCCCCGATGAACAATGCAGGTACCGGCCACTCGGCATTTTGTGAATTAAATTACACCCCCCAGCTTCCCGACGGTAGCGTTGAAATAAAAAAAGCTATTAAAATTGCCGAGCAGTTTGAAACCAGTAAAGAGTTTTGGGCTTATCTTATTGAACAGGGCCTTTTAAATAACCCGCAACGTTTTATCCGTAAAGTGCCGCACATGAGCTTTGTTTGGGGCGAAGAAAACGTTGAATATCTAAAAAAACGTCAGCAGGCCCTTACCAAACATCACTTTTTTAAAGGGATGGAATACTCGGAGGATAAGGCTCAAATAAAGAAATGGATCCCGCTGGTGATGGAAGGACGCGACCCTGATGAAAAAGTATCGGCAACGTTTATGGATATCGGCACCGACGTAAACTTTGGCAGCCTTACCAGTGCGCTTATAGATGAGCTTAAACAAAAAGGAGGCGTAAACATAAGTCTTAATCATGATGTAAGGGATATTAAACGCAATGCCGACGGTACCTGGAAAATTACTGTGAAAGACAAGAACACAGGCAATAAAAGAAAATTGAATGCTAAATTTGTTTTTGTTGGTGCCGGTGGTGGTGCCTTGCCCTTGCTGCAAAAATCAGGGATCCCGGAAAGTAAAGGCTTTGGCGGCTTCCCGGTAAGCGGCCAGTGGCTGGTGTGTAACAACCCCGATGTGGTAAAACAACATGAAGCCAAAGTTTATGGTAAGGCATCGGTTGGTTCGCCGCCAATGTCGGTTCCTCACCTGGATACCCGGATGATTGACGGTAAACGAGCTTTACTTTTTGGCCCATATGCAGGTTTTTCAACCCGCTTCCTGAAAAAAGGATCATTGCTTGATCTTTTTGGTTCTATTAAGTTAAACAATATACTTCCCTTACTTGCTGTGGGGCGCGATAACTGGCCTTTAACCAAGTATCTCATCTCTCAGGTTATGCAATCGCCTGCCGACAGGCTTAACGCACTTAAGGATTACATGCCAACGGCCAAAGCCGAAGATTGGGACCTGGATATAGCCGGTCAGCGTGTACAGGTTATTAAAAAGGACGCCAAACATACTGGTGTGCTGGAATTTGGCACAGAGGTGGTTACCTCTGCTGATGGGAGTATCTCGGCCTTGTTAGGCGCCTCGCCGGGCGCTTCGACTTCGGTACCTATTATGATCCAGCTTATCGAACGTTGTTTTAAAAACCACGTCAAAACAGAGACCTGGCAGCAAAAATTCAGGCAAATGATCCCTTCATACGGTGTTTCATTGGCCAGTAACGAGGCTTTGAGCGATGAGACCAGGGCAAGGACGAGCAAAGTGTTGGGATTGGTTTAAAATTAACTTAGTGTTGTTCATAAGCCAGTGAAAAACTTATTGGTACAGAATAAATTACATCGACAGTAATGCCATAACTGGTGGCGGGTTTCCAGGGCGGGGATAAACGCATCACCCGTAAAGCTTCTTGAGCCAGGATTAGGTTCCCTTGTATGGAGCGAATATCGTGTAAGATGCCCTGCCGATCAACGGTAAAAGTTAAGATTGCCCGCCCCTGTATATTATGATTACGTGCTTCAAGCGGGTATACTATACTTTTCGCAAGGTAGCTTCCGAATTTGTTTAGCCCTCCCATAAATTCAGGGGCAGTATATTCCTTATTAAAAGAATATTTATTACCGCTTTTCGCATAGCTGTTCCCTGCAATCAGGTTGCCGCTTTTATAAGTCGCCTCATAGCGTAAAGTATCGTTTAAGGTTCCATTCCAGGCATCGTCTTTTAAACCGTCTTTTATAGGACCAGTACCGATTGTGTTTTTAAAATCATCAGAATAAAGAATTATAGTACCGTTGCCGTTTTCGGCTAATACGCGTCCTGTTGAGTCAGCGCACTGGGCAACGATTAATGTATCCTTTTTGTAAATTCCGGATAAATAAATTTTGCCGTTGGGATAGTATTCGGTTACATCGCCGGAAAGCCTGCCTTTTTCATAATTGCAAATACGCTTCCTTTTACCATTAGGAAAATATTCAATACAGGCACCTTGTAATTGCGCCTCTATTAAACCTGTATTCGAAACACCTTGAAGTTTGGGTTTCCCATTTAAATAATAATCATTTACGGGGAAAAGTTGGTTATCGGTACTGGAATCCGGTGTGGTTACCATTCGGATAAAATCAGCGCTATCTTTACTATTGGTTATTTTCGCTGATGGTGCCAGCCAGGGGGCAGCAACAAAATTCTTCATGTAAGCCATTACAGTGTCGCGTTGTGCGCTTACACGTTCGGTACAAAGGACAATCGCTATTAGTAATAAGGGAACTACTTTACGCATGGGTTCAGGTACAAATCTTATCAAAAAATCAGGTTAAGATAGCAATGAAATTTGAATTTCAAAATCGTTTTTTGACATGACGAAGGCAAAGGCTTGCGGATCGTCATTGCATATTACGGCAAATGATCTATAGAAAAGCTCACCTGTACCCTGATAGCACTGTTGCCCGTGTATCTGTCAATATTTCGATTGAAACCATGGGAATAATTTAAAACCTCTGTGTGATACATTGATCAACTATTGCTTAACAGGAAGAGTCGCACCCTCTTTCATCTCCTCATTGGCTTGTTTAACTACTTTATCGCCATCTTTCAGGTCACCGGTAATTTCTACTTTTTCTTTGTCTGTAAACCCTGTTTTTACATCTACCCATTTCGCTCTGCCGTCCACGAGTTTCACTACAAACTTGCGTTCCTGCGTGGTTACAACAGCCTTGTATGGTACCGTAAAGCCAGGATCAGGTCGATCCACGTTTAAGGTGATCTGGGCAAACATCCCGGGCTTAAGCTGTTTTTTTTGATTGGGGAAACTAAACTCCCATGTTTCGCTCCGGGTTTCTGAGCTGATCGCTTCCGATTTACGCGCAAGATTGGCTTTAAATACAACTCCCGGCAAAGCAGAAACGGTAAACAAGGCTTGGTTATCTTCTATTTTAGTGGCATTATAAGCCTCCGGTACCGGTACCTGGATCCTTAACAACGAGTTATCCTCTACAGTAAAAAGCAGGATTTTACCGGTATTATCCACATAATCGCCTTTAAAAATATTACGCGCGGTAACTACTCCGTTAAATGGCGACCGGATAACCAGGTAATCTTCTAATGCATGGTTAGCCTGGTTGGCAGCTTTGGAAGCTTCGTAAGCGGAGCTGTCTGTTTTCATTTGGTTGCGGGCAATATCCAGTTCATTATCAGATATAGCGCCGGGTGTTTTGGATGCTTTTAACAACCGCGAATAAACACTTTTACTGGACAGGAACTTAGAATAAGCTCCCTGGCTGTTACTGCGGCTCTGCGCCTCGCCGGCTTTTAGTTCCGGCGCGTCCAGGATACAAAGCACCTGGCCTTTACTTACCTTGCTGCCAATGTCCACTTTTACATCCTTTACATAACCGGCTGTACGGGCATAGATATTGGCGCGGTCGTTTGGTATAATTTCCCCGGTGAGGGTGAGTTTATTGCTCACCTTACCGGCTTTAAGCTCAACGATCTCTACAGGTTGTTTTGCCTGCGCTACTGTAGCTACCGGTGTCTTACTTTCATTGCTGCCGCAAGCCCCAAGTACCATCAACAGGCTTAATCCTAAATATATATGTAATGCTTTCATGCGTTTGGTTCGTTAATGGTAAAGTATTTGCTTTCCTTATCGTCAGGATCAAGTGAGATTAACTTAACCGGGCGATCGCCGGCTAAGGCATGATAGATCAGTGGTAAAATCAATAAGCTCAAGAGCAACCCGAATAATAACCCGCCTATTACCGCTATGCCTAAAGGCGCGGTCTGATCGCCGCCCTCACCTATTCCCGATGCCATCGGGACCATCCCTGCAATCATTGCAAGGCCTGTCATCAGGATTGGCCTCGTCCTGTCCCTGATCCCGATCAGAAATGAATTTTCGGCTCTTAGTTTACGATAGTTTTCTGCCTGGATGATAAACAGGATAGCATTGGCAACCGCCACGCCAATGGCCATAATACAACCCATGTAAGATTGAATGTTTAAGGTTTTACCCGTTAGCCACAGCAGTAAAAAACATCCGGTCAATACGCCCGGTATAATACCGATCACGATCAGCGAAATCCTAAATGATTGGAAATTAACGGCCAGCAGCAGGAATATCACGACAATAGCCAGCAGGACACCGGTTTGCAGTTCATCAAATGTTTGCTGAAACACTTCCGCCTGGCCTTGCTGCTGAATCTTCATACCATCGGGCAACTTCCCTAAACCTGCAATAATCTTATCAATGTCGTCGATGGCCGCGCCTAACGATTTGCCGTGCAGATTGGCCGTAAGCGTGATAAAGCGCTTTTGATTTAAACGGTCATACTCCCCTTCTATCCTACCCATCTTCCAACCGGCCACATCACGCATAAACACCTGTTTGCCGCCATTTGAACCCAATAGGATATTATCTACCTTACCAGGGTCGTTCATGACAAACTCCGGCACCTGAACTTGCACCTGGTAAGCAGTGGCATTAGCTTTATCCAGCCAGTAATTGGGCTGGGTAAACCTGCTGGAAGACGTGGCCGCGATCAGTGATTTACTTGCGTCATCTACCGTTAAGCCTAATTGTCCTAACCTAACCCGGTCAAACTCCAGTTTCATGGCGGGGTAACTTTGAGGTGCGCCATAGGTAATATCCCGCAGGTATGGCAATTTGTGTAGTTGATCCAGGATCCGCTGCGCAAAATCCCTGTCCTGTAATAAATTTTTACCCAATATCCTAATCTGTACAGGGGTATTGGTGCCCTGGCTCATCACCTGGTCTACCAGGTCCGACGGCTCAAAGGAAATTTGCATACCGGGTATTTTCAGGGCCACTTCTTTTCTCAAAGTTTCCTTAAAATCTTCGAGATTTATGCCTGCATTCTCCACGAAATTGACTTTAAGAACTGCTTCCTGGGGGCCGCTTGTCCATAAGTGGATGGCATTAACAGGGTATGACGAACCCTGGTTGCCGATAAAGGCAGAAGTAATGGCTATTTTTTGCCCGCCCGATAAACTATCTATCAGGGCCAGCAATGCTTTGGTTTTAGTTTCAGTACGCTCAAGACGGGTGCCATCGGCTAAACGAACCCTGACCTGGAATTGGCCTGCATCAACTTTAGGAAATAATTCTTTTCCTAAAACATTGAACAATAAAACCGCGGCAACCACAGATACCAACAAGTATACCGTAACAATCAATGTAGATGCGGTGGCGGCTTTTTTCAGCCATTTGCCATGCCGGTCTTTAAATTCACTCATCTTTTCACCCTCTTTCGCGTTTTCGCTCAAATGATCCTTAAAAAGCCAGTTGGCCATAACCGGGACAAAGGATTGTGAAAGCAGGAATGACGCAGTCATGGCCAAACCTACCGCTAAGGATAAAGGCAAAAACATTGCTTTGGGAATACCGGACATAAAAAATGCCGGAAAAAATATCGCAAGGATACATAGCAATATTAACAGCTTGGGTAATGCTATCTCTTTAGAAGCTTCCAGTATCGCCCGGCCTTTCGGCTCGCCTTTTTCCTGGTGATGATGGATATTTTCTATAGTAACAGTGGCTTCATCTACTAAAATACCAACGGCCAGCGCCAGGCCGCCCAAAGTCATGATATTGATGGATTGCCCGAATAATTTCAAACAAATAACCGCTGATAACAAGGCCAGCGGAATAGTAAGCACTACAATGAGCGAGCCCCTCCAGTCGCGCAGGAATAACAGTACCATGAGGCCGGTTAGCACGGCGCCCAATACCCCTTCTGTAGTTAAACTTTTTATCGAATTGATGACATAGCCCGATTGGTCAAATTCGTAGCTCACTTTGATATCCGGCGGTATGGCAGCCTGCATATCCGGCAATGCTGCTTTAACCCGTTGAACCACATCCCAGGTAGAAGCATCGGCCCTTTTGGTTACAGGAATATATACTGAGCGTTTGCCGTTAATGAGCGCATAACCTGATGTAATATCCGCCCCATTATCTACCGCGGCCACATCATGTACAAAAACAGCCGGGCCGCTGCCAGTTTTAATGGGAATATTAGCCAGGTCCTGGATATTTTCCACAACCGTATTTTGCGGCGTGATCAGCGTTTGATCGCCCACACGAATATTGCCTGAGGGGGTGATAACATTCCCTTTGGCAATGGCGGTTACCAGGTCCTGGGGTGTCACGTTGTAACTGCGTAATTTATCAGGATCCGCTTTAATGAGTACGGTTCTCTGGTTACCCCCAAACGGCGGCGGAGCGGAAACACCCGGCAGCGTTGAGAACATGGGCCTTACCTTAAACAAGGCCAGGTCCTGCACTTCGGAAAGGGAGCGCGTTGAGCTGAATACCAGTTGCCCTACAGGTACACTGCCGCCGTCAAAACGGGTAACAAAGGGAGATATAGTACCCGGTGGCATAAATGCCCTTGCCCGGTTCACCATCGCCACAACTTCACCGGTGGCCTGGCCCATATCCGTACCCTCATGAAAGTTCAGCTTTAGCAGGGTTACGCCTTGTATTGTCTTGCTTTCAACCGATTTGATGCCGGTAACATACAGAAAGTGGTATTCATAATAAGAAGTGATATAACCTTCCAATTGCTCGGCAGACAGGCCGCCATAGGTTTGTGCTACATAGATGGTTGGGGTGCCCAGTTTTGGAAAAATATCCACGGGCATATTGCGAATAGAAATTACGGAAAAGAAAATAATGGCGATAACCGCGACAATGATCGTTACCGGTTTTCTTAATGAACCATATAAAAGCTGGATGATATTCATTTTCCGTATTGATTTAAAAAGAGATCTATATTGCCCTGGTAAGCGGCCTTAGTTAATAAAGATTTCCAGGCTCCCCAATAAGCGATCTTAACCGAGGCTTCCGATTGGTAGAGCAATTGCAGGGATTGGATCACATCATAATAACTGATGAGCCCCGACTGATAGCGGGATTGTATAGCCTGGTAGGCGTACCGCGCAGCTTTCAATGCTTCCGGGGCCAGGCGGGCAGATTGTATAGCTTTTGTTAACGCGGAATCTGCTATTTCCCGCTCGGTATTCAAATGAAGTTCGGTTTGTTTAAGCTGCTCCCGGCTGGCCGCAATATTCAGTTGCTGCTGTTTGAATAATGGTTTCTGTCGAAATACTTCCAGGATAGGAAAAGAAAGCTGTGCGCCGATACCATAATTATACCGCTCAAAACGCCACCCATCACCATTATTAACGGACCCATCGGCGGCTACGCCTGATCCGCGGCCATAACCCACACTCCAGATAGTTAGTTTAGGCAAAAGGCTCCTTTTGTAGGTTTTAAGGGTTAACTCATTGGTCAGTACATTGGTTTTTTGCAAGCTAACCTCGGGATGTTCAATATCATCAGCATTGAGTGGAACAACAGGCAGGTTCTTAAACATCGCAGAATCTGCTACAGGGGCACCAGGTAAATCCCCCCCGGTAAGTTCTTTTAAAACGATCAGGCATGAATCCCTTCGGCGTTCAAAAGCTATGAGTTGTATCTGCGCTTTAGCCAGTTCGGCGTGAAAAGTAGATGAATCCGTTCCGGGTCTTAACCCGCTTGATACAACAGCCTGCGATTGTTTCAGGTGATAAGCATCCCTGCTGATATTACTTTGATAAACTTTAACCAGGTCGGCCGTAAGCAGGTAATTGAGCCAGGCATTAATCACAAATATCTTATGCTGAAAAACAGTAAGCGTTTCGTCGGCTTGCCCGTTTTTGAGTTTTCCCCTGGCCAATTCAACGGCTGCTCCACGCTGCCCAAAGGTAAAAGGCTCCCATTGCAGGTTCAGAGCTGCAGCACTTCCCGGTGTGCCTTTATAATCATTTGATTTGCTTGGCGGGCCGCTGATAGGTGTAATGTATTGCGGGTAGATCATACCCGTAATATTGTTGTAAGTAGCGTAATCTACCTGGTAAGATGCATTTATAGAAGGAATGATGCCGTTTTGCTGTAATTTAACGGCATATTGCAATCCCTGGGTCTGCAAACGTTTGGCTTTAATCAGCGGATAATTACGGGCTGCCGTGCTGAGCAGGGAATCAAGGTAAACGCTGCCGGATTGCTGTGCATGAAGCTGCTGATAAAACAACCCCATGGCCAGCATCAACAGTATAATTTTTGAGGTTTTAGCCTGATAAAATTTCGAATAGGTTTTTGAATACACTATATATAAATTTATGGTTGCAACGCTATAAACAATCTACAGGAAAAGCTTGAATAAAATTTACCATTTGGATAGATTTTACTTTTTGGCCAGGATTTTTTTATACTCCGAAGGGCTTTGCCCAGTATGTTGTTTAAAAATCCTCGAAAAATGGCCCTGATCAGAAAAGCCGGTCAGGTAAGCAATCTCTGTGAAGCTGTGGGTGGTGGTCTCCATCAGGTTAATGGCTTTTTCAATCCGCATTTTCCGGATATAATCGCCAAAGCTCATATTCTCAAAATATTTGGAAAACTCCCTGGATAAATAAGCCGGGTTGATTTCCAGCTCTTCGGATGCCTGTTGCAGGCTCAGGCTCATATTGGTGTCGATCTGGTCCTGGATCATCTCTTTCAGTTCATTTGTCCAGGATGGCGCTTTTTTATCTTCTTTAGTTTTGAGGTACTGGTGGTAAACCTCTATAAGCCTTTGTTCAACAGGCCCGTCTGTATGTTTTTGTTTATGGAGGTATTTGGCCCAGTTGTATAGTCCGTCGTAGATCACCATGCCTAATGCCAGGAGTTGCTGATCATCGGCAATATCATGCCTTAACCCCGAAAATACCGCTTCCAAACCGGCTGATTGCGGCGCAAAATCGTGACGGTCGGTGTCCGCGCCCCTGATTATTGAGGCCAGTCGATTTAAAGCTACATCTTTTAACTGGTGTTTTTTAAGGAAATAATCAAAGGTGCATTGATCTTCGTAATGGGTATATTCTACATTGGGAATATCAAAGGGGATAGCATCCAGTTCAGCTGCCTTCGCCAGCACTTCCTCGTACGGAACGTAGATAATTTCACCTTCAGGATCAATGAAGCGTTTGATGAGCCAGGGGCAGGCAATACGGTCAATTTTAGGACGGGCACGCGTGATCCATTTCATAGTGGATCAAAGTTAAAAATCTAAAGCATATTAGTGGCGACCCCATTCCTATAATCGGCAATGGAATTAGTGATAATTATGATACATAAGATTTTTTCGACTACCAGAATTATTGTTTTATCATTCCGCTATGCGCATCGGCCAGGCGCTCTACCTCAACACTGGCTAATATAAATGCGCCGACACCTTTAGCATCGTTAGTTATTACCTTTTCGCTTAAATAATACTCGTAACTCCCATCCCGGTATGGTTTCCCTCCAAGACCCGACACACTGACGGTGCCGTTAAGATTCAACTGCCCATTTGCATCTGTTTCAATAAACTTTTTGATAATTCCGTTATAGCCTTTTTGAATGGCGGGTAAATAGGTTGGTTGTAAGTATCCCTGCCTCACCGCTTTTGCCATGGTATATACAAACATGCATGATGCCGATGCTTCCGGATAATTCCCTTTGGCGTCACTTTTGTCAAGTACCTGGTACCACAAGCCAGAATTTTCATCCTGATATTTAACAATTGCCTCGGCAAACCGGTTAAGTATTGCCAGTAACTCCACGCGTTTGGGATGCTGCGCCGGAAAATAATCAAGCACATCAACCAATGCCATCCCATACCAACCCATTGCCCGGCCCCAAAAATTAGCCGACTGACCGGTTTCCGGGTTAGCCCAACGTTCTTTTTTACTTTGATCCCAGCCATGATACAACAGCCCGGTTTTTGTGTCGCGGGCTTTTTCTTCCATCAGGATAAATTGCCTGGCTATATCATTAAATGCGGTATCTTCATGAAAAGCAGCAGCATATTCGGTATAAAAAGGCTCGCCCATATATAAACCGTCCAGCCACATCTGGTTTGGGTAACGGTTTTTATGCCAAAAGCCTCCCTGTGGTACACGCGGTTGTTTCCGCAGTTGTTCACGCAGCAACGTTGCCGCTTTATAGTATTTTTTGGCACCCAGCACTTTATATAACGTCAACAAATTACGGCCGCACAATACGTTATCTATATTATAATCAGCTTGCCGATAGGTGCGGATATTGCCGTCGGCCGTAACATATCTGTCCATACATCGCTGTATATAGCTGAAGTATCTTTTGTCGCCTGTTTGTTGCCACACGCCCTCTATGCCTTTCAAAATCACGCCCTGGTCATAAGTCCACTTGTCGCCGGTTGTCAGGCTGTCTTTCCAGATATTCATAACCGTTTGTGTCATGCGCTGCGAGTAAGGCTGCTTGTTTTGTGCCTGTAATATCAATGAACACTGTGCAAGGATGGCAATAACAAGCAGGCGCCTTTTTATAAGCTGATTACTTCTCATACGAATTCATTTTGGTGATGATAAACTAACCGGATCATCTTCATTTATTTTTATTTGTTGTTGATTTACAATTGATGGATACCAGTTCCAATATAGCCCACACAACGTGTTAATTATTAGGCGTTACCCTAAACCAGTCTACATCAGCATAGCCCGAATCATTGATCTGGCTTGTACGCGTACAAAACAAGCCAATCTTGGCCCCAATCCAACGGCCTGCCTCGGCCGTAAATGGCCTGCCGGTATTTTTATAATCTATTCCATCGGTGCTGTAGCTGAAGTTACATACAGTATTCTTCGTTACTTTAACACGCAGGTAAACAGTTGGTGACGATAGCTTCGTAATTACTTCCTCCAGCTCCTTTTTGCCCTTATCTGCTTCCGTACAAGTAGTAAATACCAGGTATATGCCATCCTTTTTACTTTGCATGGCTATATTAGCGTAGCTGAAACCCATAATGGTAAGTCCCGTTTTTTCACCCTCCAGCTTTAAGTTAGGCGTAAAGGTGATTTTGGTAGTAGCCATAAATTCATCAGCCGGAAACTTTTGTAACAGCACATTTGGCGTAAACCACAGGTTAGCGGGATCATTTGGGGGTTGATAACTATAAAGCCTCAAAGCACCTTTATTGGTGTTCATAAACATCCATACGGGCTTCGCGTTAGCCATCCATTGCCATTGTAAGCCCGGAGACATGGTATTAAATTCGTCACTTTCCTGCGGAGTGCTTACCGGAAAGATTTTACCAACAACGGGCTTTTTATACGTTAATACCGGTTCGCCTTTGCCATCACCATCCGTATCCACACCAATAACAGGCCAGTTATCCTTCCAGATCATTGGTTGTAAATGCACCACGCGCCCATAAACGCCTTTGTCCTGGAAATGCAGAAACCAGTCTTCTCCGGTTGGTGTATCCACCCAAGCACCCTGATGTGGGCCATTGATGCTACTTTTCCCCTGATCCATTACTACCCGCCGCTCATATGGCCCATAGATACTTTTTGAACGTAGTGCCAGTTGCCAGCCTGTGGGGACGCCCCCTGCCGGAGCAAAAATGTAGTAAAACCCGTTACGCTTATAAAACTTCGGGCCTTCTATGGTAGGGTCCATTTCATGTCCGTCATAAACAATCACGCCATCGTCAACTACCCTGGTTCCGTCATTATTTAATTTGTTTACAGCGATTACGCTTTTTATACCTGCCCGGCTTCCTGCAAAGCCGTGCACAAGGTACATGCTGCCGTCGCTATCCAGCAGCGGGCAGGGATCTATTATACCTTTGCCTTCCATTACCATAACGGGTTTGCTCCAGGGGCCGGCGGGATTTTTTGCTTTTACCACGTAAATGCCAAAATCAGGGTCAGGATAATAAATATAAAATTCGTTATGGTAATAGCGGATGGCGGGAGCCCAAACCCCATCGCCGTGCCGCGGTACGTCAAAATGATCAAAGGGTGGCTGCTTCAATAACGCGTAACCTAAGATGCTCCAGTTAACCAGATCTTTTGAATGCAAAACAGGCAAACCCGGAATTGCTTCAAAGCTTGAAGATACAAGATAGAAATCGTTGCCAACGCGAATAGCGTCAGGATCGGAATAATCGGCATTTATCACCGGATTTTTATAGGTGCCATTACCCTGATCAGCCACCCATACTTTAGAGATATAATTGGCACCAGTTACGGATAGTCCTTTTTTTTGTTGCGCAAGAACCTGTCCGTTTATAATTAATAGCGTAACGAACAGTAATTTATTTTTCATATAACGGTTTAACATTTGAATGCGCGATATGCGGGGTAAGTCCAAGCTTTAACGACCGGATGCCTGCTAAAACTATTTCGGCCATTTTCAGGGCTCCCAACTCACTAAAGTGCGTATCATCAGCCCGGCCTTCCGGATAGTTAATACTTTCTCCCGGAGTAAGGTAATTAAACAACTTTTTTGATCCCTCGGGTCCGAGTTTTTGCAATAAAGCCTGGCTTTCCCTGTCCAGGTCAATCAGCGGGACCTTTTGTTCTGCTGCCAGTTTACGCACTATGGCCGAATACACTTCATGTGTGCCAACTATGGTTCCTGTTGTATCAAACTTTCTTCGCGCTGCTGGTGTCAGCAATACCGGGTTTGCTTTTTTTTTCCTGGTTTCACGGATGAACCTTGCTAGGTTATCCCCGAACCCCTGCTTATTGATATAGCTCTTTTTAGTAGGCACTTCATCATTATGGCCAAATTGTATAAATACATAATCGCCTTCCTTTAAACTGCCGATAATAGAACTCCATAAGCCTTCACTAATAAACGTTTGGGTGCTTCGGCCATTCTGTGCACGGTTGTCAACAACTACCGTACTATCAAAAAAAGCGCTGAAAGGCATCCCCCAACCTGTCTCGGGAAATGCCTTTGGCTGCTTATTGGCCATTGTTGAATCACCCGCCAGGTATACGGTGGTATGGCCGGGAGTAATCAGAAAAGACATCAATAACAACGCGCTTATTAAAACACAAATAAATAATAAGCCTTTAATTTTAATATTACCGCTCTTATACATCATATATTGTTTTTTAACAAAATGTTTTCTCTCCGGTTGCATGCTTATAGCAGGCTCAAAAATTATAAAAAGGGATCATTTATCAGATCCCTTTTATACCGTTTCAAATTAATTATAGCCCGGGTTTTGTTTAAATACATCTTTATTGGTTACGGCATCAATTTGTCCCTGAGGTATGGGTCGTACCAATTCATATGGCTTGAAATTGGCTGCGGCGTCCGGGTTCATAGCCTGGATCCGGCTCGCCAATTTACCCGTCCGCTTCAAATCAAACCAGCGTAACTGTTCGCCGCCCAACTCACGTGCTCTTTCGTCCAAAATAAAATCGAGCGTAACCTGTGCGGGAGTGATCTGCATTTCTGCTATATGACCAGGTTTTGCCGCCCTTGTCCTGAGTACGTTAATATAAGTTGCCGCGGTTCCCGGGTCGCCCAGGTTTAATTTTGCTTCGGCAGCAATCAGGTACATCTCGGCCAGCCTGATCACAAAGACATCGCGGGCACTTTGGGCCTCAGCCACACTTGCACGTGTTGAATCTTTAAATTTCGATAAAGAAACATAAAACTTACGCTGAATAGGTACCCCATTTGATTTATATACCTTGGACAGGTCATAAGTAACGTATTTACTGCTCTGCGACGCTGCAGGTATAGTTGCATTAGGGGTATAACAAACCGTATCGCCAACTTTAACAGCATTACCATTATAAGTACCTGCTTTGTTAGCATACCAAACACTTTGGAAAGAACCGCCATAGCGTGAATCATTTTGCTGATCGAACATGTTTAGATAAGCCAAAGTGGGCATATACCTGTTAAACGGCCTTCCGTTTGGAATATCACGGACGAGCAGGCTTGAATTTATCTGGTCATAAACCATCAGGTATAGTAAGTGCCCGTTGTTTGAACCGCGATAGTGCCCGTTTGGATATGTTGCCGAGGTAAGATCATTATTGGCCAGGTTGGTTGAATAATCAATGGCCCAAATCACTTCCTTGTTTTTCAGGTTCCCCATATTCCACAGATCAGCATATTTAGGCTGCAATACATAGCTATAGTTTTTAATCACATCATCGGCCATGTTAAATGCCTCGGCATTCATACCCCGGGTTAAGTACATCCGTGCTAAAAAAGCTTTAGCTACCGGCACTGTTGCCCGTCCATAATCGGTGGTGGTTGGAGTCAGGTTAGCTACTGCAAATGTAAGATCTTCAAATATCTGCTTATAAAAAGTCTCAACCGGTGTTTTATTAGCTTCTGTATTGGCACCTGCGGTTGGTTTGGTGGTAAAGTTTACACCGCCCCAGGTTTCAACAATATGCCAGTAATAAAATGCTCTTAAAAAACGCAGCTCGGCTTCGCGGTTCAATTTTTGGGCTGCCGTATAATCTGTAACGGCAGCAATCTGGGCTATGCCCGTATTACATAAATTTACACCGGCATACAAGTTGTTCCACAATAACGGCAGCGGGTCTGCAGTGCCTTGTAAATTAATATATTGAGTAAACATTGGGTATGGGTCGCCGGTACCGCTCGTCCAGATATCCGTTCCCATTTCAGAGGCCAGGTACCCTTCTTCCTTCCCATACCAAAACCGGGTATAGGTATAGGCTGCATTAACCAATGTTTCAAAACCTACCGCTTTGGTATAAACCGTTGTAGCGGTTAAGTTACTGGGGTTATATTCTTCGAGCTTTTTGCTGCAGGCACTAAATAAAGTGGCAATGGCTATAAGCAGCAGCGCCCAACTTTTTAGTAAATTTTTCATAATATATTTTTTAAGATATTAGTATTTGTTAAAAAGAAAGGTTTACACCGGCCAGGAACAATTTAGTAAGTGGCCTGTCAAATGAACCACCGCCTTCAGGATCATAATCCTTTATCTTTGAGAAGGTCGCAAAGTTTTTGGCGCTCACATAGATTCTTAAATTAGATACATGGATGGGTTTAGTTACACTTGCGGGAAAGGTAAACCCAAGCGTTGCGTTCCTTATTTTAACATACGAACCATCTTTGTAGCCCAAGGTTGAAGCAAATGGCTCGGATGCCTTTGTGATATTGGCACTTGGCCTTGGGTAGGCGTTTGTTGGGTTTTCCGGCGTCCAATAGTCTACATTGGCGCCATTTTCAATTCCATTCGGCTCATACTTCAATGCGTATTGAGATACGAACGTCTGCCCGATACGTCCAAATACCTGCACATTTAAATCGAAGCCCTTATATTTGAAATCGTTGCTAAAGCCAAAGCTATACCTTGGGACAGCTGAGCCAAGTATTTTACGGTCAAATGTTGTGGTAAACTTTCCGTCATTATCTAAATCAGCAACCTTAATGTCACCTGGCTTGTACCCATAAGTTGCAGCCTGGGCGGCTTCAGATGTTTGCCAGATACCTGTTTTTTGATAATCGTAAAAAGATACAACCGGGTAGCCTATAAACCAGCCATTGGCAAGGTCGTTCACACCATTTGGTAAATAAGTGATGCGTTCCTTATTGCGTGTATAGGTGATATTGGATGTCCATGTAAAGCTTTCTGATTGGATGTTAATGGTTTTCAGTGCAATCTCAATACCTGTATTACGGCTTTTGCCAACATTGGCCAATGTTCTTAGCGCTCCTGTTGAGGCAGGTAATTGCTGTGGCAATAACAAATCCCTGGTGTGCGAATCATAATAATCTATAGTGCCCGAAACCCTGTCTTTATAAATTCCGAAATCTATACCGGCGTTTAAGGTTCCTGTTAACTCCCACTTTAATTGAGGGTTTCCGATATTGGGATCAAGGCCATATGCTAACGCAGTTATATCGTTCCATGAAAATGGAATAAGCACTGCCTTACTTTGTGTTTGGTATGCGCTTACAGCAGCATTGCCGGCAACCCCATAGCTTAAACGTAATTTCAACTCAGAAAACACGTTTTGGGTCTTCATAAATCCCTCATCAACCACACGCCAGGCCGCGGCAGCCGAAGGGAAGAATGCCCATTTATTTCCTGACGACAATACTGATGAACCATCAGCACGCCCGGTGAGGGTTAGTAAATACCTATCTTTAAACGCATAATTTAAACGTAATGCTCCTGAAGTTAAATGTTGCCCAACGTAATTACTTGATATTTTTAAGTTAGACGGATTGTTTTGCAGCGCGTAGAAAGATTGGTCGGGTATTAATTGTCCGGTGCCTTGTGCTGCAGATTGGTCCATAACATTTGATTGATAACTGGTAACACCCGTTACAACTACGCTATGCCTGGCTATTGTCTTTTGCCAGGTAATAATATTTTCCCAAAGCAAATTAGTTTCGTTTGAATTGGTTACTGACGACAATGACCCTGAAGATAAGGCCCGGTTTATAGTATTGGCACTTTCAAAATGGCCGTTTCGTGAACCAGATAGTGTGATACCTAAATTTGACCGTATGGTTAAACCATTTATTGGCTTCCATTCTGCATAGGCGGTTGAAAGCAAATGAATAATCTTGTTTTTATTTACAAACTGGGATGCATCATCATCAAAAAGAGGATTGGCCTGGTTACCGTTACCCGGAAATTTAGCTATACTACCATCTGCATTATACGGATTAAAATAGGGAATAATTTTATTGGCTATGGATAATACCCCATCGTTTCGAAGGTTTTGATCATAATAAGCAAGCTGACTTTGCAGCCCCACTTTAAAAGCTTTGAATAACTGGTGATCTATATTTAACCGCAGGGTATACCTGTTTGAGTAATCATTAGCATATAACCCTTTTTCCTTAAAATAATCAAAAGAAAAGTAGGCTTTTGTTTTTTCACTACCACCGGAAACGCTGGCGTTGTAATCCTGTTGGGAGCCCTTATGCAGTAAAAACCCCGGCCAGTAATATGACAGGCCGCTTTGAACCGCAGCCAGATCGCCTGCACTGGTAAAAACTTTCGGATCGTCGGCAGGGGAATTCCATGTTCCGATAGTTCTGAAGCTTTCACGTTTCAGGTTTGCATATTGCGGCCCTGTCATGGGTACCGGATAGCCTGCAACATCCGAAATTCCATAATATGAACCCGCAGCTACTTTCGGTTGCCCGCTGCTGCCTCTTTTTGTTGTAATTATAATTACGCCGTTTGCTCCGCGCGAACCATAAATAGCAGTTGATGAAGCATCCTTTAAAAACTCCATTGATGCAATATCGTTTTGATTGATATCTTCATAATTGCTGTACTGGATCCCGTCGACTATATAAAGCGGGCCATTACCTGCAGATAGAGACCGGTTACCACGAACAGTTACGCTTACATTTGCACCTGCAGCACCGCTTGTACGCACGATATCTACACCCGAAACCTTTCCCTGAAGCGCTTCCATAGGATTTGATGCCGCAACTTTGGTGATCTCATCCCCCTTAACAGAAACAACGGAACCGGTAAGATCCCTCTTTTTTACCGCGCCATAACCCACAATAATCACCTCTTCGAGCGATTTGCTTAAAGGAACTAAAGCCACCTTTAAAAAGGTTTTGCCATTAACACTCTGTTCTAACGGCCTGAATCCTAAAAAAGTAAATACCAATACGGTATTGGCATTGGGAACAGTAATGGTAAAATCGCCTGAAACATTAGTTGCTACACCGATATCAGTGTCTTTTATCCTTACCGATACACCAGGCAGGGGTTCGCCTTTTTCGTCGGTTACTTTGCCATTTATGGTTATTGTTTCAATTTGCCCATTGTTGTTGCTCGCAGCAGGCCCTACGGTTGTGGTATTAAACAAAATAATATTGTTATCTATCTGGCTGTAGCCAATTCCCCGGCTGGCAAAAAGTTCGTCCAGGATATCCTTTACCGATTTGTCGAGTGAAGAAAGGGTAACACGGGCGTTGGGTGACAGGACATTGTCTTTATATGCAAACCGCAAATTGGTTTGTTTTTCAATTTTTTTGATTACCGATTTTATCGTCTCGTTACCTACTTCCAGCCTGACATTGATCTTATCGAGCGATTGCCCCTTGCTTGAGGAAGCCAAGAGCAATTGGCCGGAGACCAGAAATACCAACAGGATCATAAAACTGAATCGCATAACTTTTCGGAACGTGTTTAAAAATTGGCGTGCAGAGGCACCGGATAATGTGCACCATTGCTTAAACGCAAGAGTTTTTTTCATAACTTGCATTGGTTTTAATCGGTTAATAATAATTGGTTAAATACTTGCCCTGTCGCCGAATGATGTGAGAAGTCGTAAGCAACGGGGCTTTTTTAATCTGGAAGGTTTAAAGTATCAATGTTTCATAGGTTTTTTATTTAAGAGGTAAAAAATTGGTTATTATTCACAGCCGGAACCGGATAGCGTAACATCACCTTCCTTACTCCATTTATAGCTCAGATTATTCAGGTGCGATAATACTTTGATAACCTGTTCCAACCCCGTGGTATTTAAGAAGGTTGCGCTAAAACGGCAGCTTCCTATCTTTTCGTTATCAAGGATAACTTTTACACCATATCTTTCTGTTAAAACGGCCGCGGCTTCTTTCAATGTTATATGATCCATCACCAAATCGGTCTCTTTCCAAAGTACCGTTGTTTTGGCATTCAATATATCTATGGAAGATTGATTATTGATTTCGTTATAACTTATCTGATGATTGGGCAATACAATGCCTAAGGTTTTTTTAGGGGTAGATACTTTAACTTTTCCACGGGTTACCGTTACCTGGATCAAACTGCCTGCCGATTTAATATTAAATGCCGTACCTAACACGCGGGTTGTAATTTGCCCTGTATGCACCAGGAAAGGGTGAAGCGGATCATGCCTTACATCGAAATAAGCTTCGCCGGTTAAATATACTTCGCGGGTTTTCCCGGTGAATTTTGCCGGGTAATCTAAATGACTGTTCTCATTTAATGTCACTACGCTTCCATCGGCCAGCCTGATCTCGTGCACATGGCGGACGGAGTTTGATAGTGTTACCCGGGCCTGCATGGGCATTGGTTTAGGCCTTGTGTGTAAAAAGTACAGGCCTGCGCATATTAACAATGCAATGGTAGCGGCAACCGAACGGATAATTGTTTTGGAGCTTCTTTTTTGAAATGAGTAAACGTTTTTTTCCTTTTTTACAATCTCAAGCAACTTATTGTATAAAACTTCCTGGTGAACGACTTCTGCGTCAGCATCAGGTTTCATTTCAGTATCGGCCCATAGTTTCTCCAATAAACCTTCAATTTCTGGCAAATTCTCCTCTTTGGCCATCAGCTCAAAAAGTTCGTTAAACTCTTCTGTAGTACACGAGGTGTCCAGGTATTTTTGAAATAAGTATTTTATGCGAAAAACAGAGGCTGTTGACATGCTGCACTTGGCTGGTTTAAAACCAATTCATATACATGACGATAAAAAGAGAAGAGAGGACTAATCAGATCTGAAAAAAAATAAAAAAAAACGAGATTGTAAGCAGGATGGATAGTTGACCGTGTTTTATAAACTCGCGTATTTTTTTTAAAGCAGTAACAATGTGATTTTTTACCGTGTTTTTTGACAGGTTTAGCTTATCAGCAATTTGCTCATGCGTAAGCCCTTCTTCCCGGCTTAAATTGAGTATCAATTGTTGCTGCTGAGTAAGCATTTGCAAACAATGTATCACATGCTGGTTATATTCTTTAAAATCATGATTTGAGGCTGCAGTTGCCTGCTCATACAGCATGTGTTGGTTAAGGAGCTGCTGTATTTTTTTTTCGCGGGCGGCCGTACGTAAAAAGTCGAGTGATTTATTTACAGCCATCCGGTGAAGAAAAGCATCAACATTTTCTACTTCACTTAAGATCTCTTTAGCCGACCAGATCTTTACAAAAATATCAAGCACCAATTCTTCTGCAATTTCGCGAGACTTGACAACTTTATAAATATAAGCGAAAAGCCGGGGTTGGTTTTTTTGGAAGAATAATTTAAAAGCAAGCTCATCGCCCGATGACAGACGCTGGTGCAGCGAATTTGATATTTCGTCACCTATATCGGATGAACCCAAATTGTTAAACAAAGCAATATTATAATTGGAATCATAAAGTAACAATCTATTATTCAAATAATCAATAAGTAAGTGAATAAATGATTGTTTAGAATACAATTAATAATACGCTCTGTACCGGTCAACCTTTACTTAAATGATATATCGTAAATTATTGCTAAATATGTCGATAACGGAATCTTAAGGTCCGCTTCAGACCTGTCCTGACTTCAATACAAGTGCATCTCCTTCAAACCTGATTCCCGGCCAGCCATAGGCCATAAACTGACGGATATTCTGATGATCTGTACCATCTGGATTTGCAAGGACGGTCCTATAGTGCTCCGCAAATAAATAAAGCGTATCAGGCTCACTTAGATTATTGAGTTGTGCAAAAGCGAAAACCCTGGCGCTGCCCTGGTTCTGAGCTGCTTCGTTATAAACATTGCCATTTTTAAATGCAGTTGGCTGATGCTCGTAATAATTATTAATAAATTCGATAACTTCATTAAATGTAACTGTACCCTCTTTTAGGGCGGTAAGTAAACCAGACAATTGCTCTTTCATTAAGAAAATATTTTCGCGAAAATAAAATTTAAAAATAGTTATTGATGCAGGTCGTTGATTTCAATTGAAATGGAGCCGGATTAACCGTAGCCTATAGCCAGCCCTGGCCTTTCAGATAAGCAACAAATTGCGGGTTTTGCGCGGAAAGCACCGGTAACCATAATCCTAACTTTTCCCGCTCCCAGTAAGGGCCGGCACCAGGCGCGGGACGGGCAAAACGGTAACGGTAAATAACTGCACGAATATAACGCGGTGGTTTTTCCGGGAAAGGATTTCCGGCAAATAAACCAACTACCCCCGGTTCATTATGCAATAGTTTCCACGCCAGATGATATGTCCAGGGGTACTGATCGGCTGTGGACATTGCGGCAAACCACATCTGCCAGTCCAGTCTTAATTGGTACGGCGCCACCTGGCGAGGAGACTGGTCAGGTGCTACCGGCAAGCCATTATAAGGATAAGCTTTCCAGTTTGCACTATCGGGATTGAGGTCTCTTGTTCCTTCAAAAACTACATTAAAACGTTCCTGTCCCACGCTGCCGAATGCACCATAGGTATTTACAAGCTCCAGTGGATCAAATGAGGTATTCATAATTTGTTTGGGCGACAGGAGGTTAAACGCGGGCTGGAAGCTTAGCAATCCTACTATACAAGTTACTATCAGTGCGGTGTACTGCATAGGCTGCGAAACTTCAGCTTGCTCTTCGGCCTTCGCAGCTTTGCGTACAAGTACACCCGGCAAAAGCTTAGCCCAAAAACCATCATCAAGGCAAGCCAGCGCAGGCACAATGGTAAGCCAATTCAAAAAAGAAAGGTTCCCGCTCGAGATGATTGCAAATTGAAACAAAATAATAACACTACCAGCGATGTGTCTGAATATCCGCGGGCCAAAAACAAACCAGGGTGCCAATAGTTCGGCCAGCCAATTGAACCAAACACCAAGCCGCAATAACGAATGTGGCAGAAAGTGAAACCAGCGGCTAAACGGTCCCGGTATTGGCTGGGTTTCAAAATAATAATACAATGCAGTTCCATTGCGCCACACAGCATCGCCACGATATTTGATCATTCCAGCACCAAACATAATCCTGAAGATGAGCCAGCGAAACAGGATAATAATGAGCAAAGGCGGCGGGCGTTTAGGAAAGGGCCGCATATCCAGCAAAGGGCATAAAAATATAGCCAGAAAGCCGGTTTCTGTAAGTTGGATTTCCCAACCATAACCATACCAGTCCTGCCCAACATGTACCAATGATAGATACAATACCCACAATACCCCCATTGAAAGCGCGTTGGCATAACCGGCCACAACAATCAGGGATAAAATTAAACCTATCCATGAAACAAGCAGTAATGCCCGATCTGAGTGCCAAAACCAAAACACTGAAGGCAGCCGCATAAATCCTGCTCCTTTTGAACCCAGTGCTATACTTACCTGATGCAAATAATTATCAACCGGTAATAAGCCATTTGCGCCCATTAAGGGCAGTACCTGGTTTATAGCTACAAGGAACGCTACCGCGTAAACCGCACCCAGTAGGCGAAGAATCACAAAGCGGGTGAGCCAGTACTGAGGTGTTGGGATATGTTCAAAGCTATATAACATAATGACATGTATCTTAAAGTTACAGAGATTTGAAGATTATGGGTAGAAATATTTGATTAACGCAGTATGCGAATCAAAATGACTTTTCTTGCTCATACCATAAGGACTTCAGCCCAATAAGCAGCCACAGCAATTAAATTAATATATTTATTACCTAAAGCTTAATTCTTAAAAAATGTCAAACAATAAAAAAAACTGGTATCAAAGGCATATTGATTCTGTGAACTTTGGCCAGCGATTGGCCGACTCTGTAGCGGCCGGCATGGGTTCATGGCGGTTCATCATCATTCAAACCTTAATTGTTGCGTTGTGGATGGCGCTAAACGTAGTGGCCTTTATTGGTCATTGGGATCCCTACCCATACATTTTATTAAACTTGTTGTTTTCAACCCAGGCGGCATATGCAGCCCCGATTATCATGATGGCACAGAACCGCCAAAATGAACGTGACCGCGCCCAGGCCAATGAAGACTTCCGAACCAATGTGGAAGCAAAAAAAGAAATTGAAGAATTACAACTGCGCTTAAACGCCATTTAAGTAGACAAGCTCGACAGAATCCTGGCACTGCTTGAAAAAACGGATAAAAAATAATCAATAATCTCACAAACACGAAACCAACCACCTTTTCAGGATAGTTGGTTTCGTAATCTTTGCCAATCGTTTATTGAGTGTAAACTACGGGGTAATGGTTGCCGGCGCTTTAAGAAAAATCTTCATAGCTATTATTTTACAGGTGTATCAAATAAAGAAACCGTAAATTGGCTATCGGCGTCCGTTTCGCTTGTTTTGGCATAAGGAGAAAATGTTTTGACTGACAACTCGTTGCGCTTAACCGAAAATTTATACAAACGCATCAACCCATTGCCGCCGTTAGGCCTGCTTTGATAATCGTTAAGGAAGACCTTAATCGTGTGGCCGTTAAAAACTTCTGTACGATAACCCTCCCCATTATCACCAACGTGCCCGCAAAGCATCATAAACATATTGGGATTGTTTTTAAGGCTCTCATAAATAGCCTTGCCCTGTGCATTAAAAGGAGCCTGCGGCACATTGGAACCCTTTACCGGGTTAAAGTGTAAAATGGAGTGGCTTACCACAATTGCCTTGCGGGAGACATATTTGCTTAAAATTTGGTTAGCCCAACCATACAGCCCTGCCTGATCTTCGTTAAAAGCATCAAATTCGAGAAACAACACGATAAAATCAATACCTCCCGCAGTAAACAAGTCATAATGGCTATCGTTATTATCACCGTAATGACCGCCATAATATGAACGGCCTTCAAAGTGTTTTACACCAAAATATTGATTATATCCATTAGTAGTGCCTGTAACCGGGTGCTGTGACGGGAACTGGTCATGATTACCAACAGCCAAACCGTAAGGAATACTAACTGGATTTTCCAGGCCATAAAGCGCGGTTTTGGCAAGGTACCACTCGCTTCTGGCTGTTACCGGGTTATCACCATGTTCGGTAATATCACCCATGTGTGCTACATAGGCTATGTTTTCTTTAGTCTTGTTCTTCTGGATCCAGTCAATTTGCGCCTTGAACATCTCAAAAGTTCCGCCAAGCTGTGCCTGGGCCAGGTAGTATTGCGAATCGGGAATTACAGCGATTGAAAAATCGCCGGATTTTACCGTTGCTTCGGGTCCCGGAGTGTTTAACACGGTATCTCTTGGAAGCAATGGTTCTGATTGCGCGCTGTTATTCAACAATAATGAGCCAAGGCAAAGCCCGGCTGCGAATGCATTTCTGTATTTCGGTAACATGTGGTATTAGTTTGATGGTGAAACTATTCCCCGCCTTCAGCAATCTGAAAGCGGGGACAGTAAACATTGATGGATCAATAACCCGGGTTTTGAGTCATGTAGCCAGGGTTTAAATCAATTTCGGGCTGTGGGATGGGATATAACAATTTATTGGCTGTTACATTGTAAGTATCAGGTGTAAGGTAGTTTACATGAGTTTTTAGTACAGCTCCAAAAGCGTTCATCACGTCAACAGCTTGGCCGGTGCGTACAAGATCGTTCCAGCGGTGGTTTTCGAAGGCCAGCTCGACCCGGCGTTCATGTGCTATGATAGTGCGCAAAGATGCCTGGTCGGCAGTGGTTGTTGCGGGTAGCCCAGCCCTTGACCTTACTGTGTTCAGTGCAGTTAATGGCGATTTACCCTGCTCGTTCTGTGCTTCGGCTAAAAGCAGCAATGCATCTGAATAACGGTAAACAGGGAAGTTATCACTTGACCCGGTAACCGCAATGAGTGGCGGGTGCTCGTACTTTTTGATGTAAGGTACGCCCATTTTACCTGCTGCCGGTGTATAACCAATTACACTTTTATTGGCCGAATAAACAAACAGGTCGCTGGCGTTATAAGTACCTTCAACAATCCCGATAGAAGCATCAAGGCGCTTGTCATTGGGCTCATAGGCATTGATAAGATCCTGGGTAGGTGTATTCCAGCCACCGGTTGAGCTGTTGTTGATATTAATCCCGGTGATGATTGAGGTATTTGTACTCCTCGGTAAAAAATGAAAAGGCAGCGGGTTTGGCGTAGTGCCTAAAACTGTCCCTTCTAAAAACTGGATGTCAAATAATGATTCTTTGCTGTTTTTATTTCCGGGTGTAAAGGCATCTGCGTAATTAGCGTTTAATCCGTAACCCATGCCCGAAAGCGTAGTTAGTAAGGTTTCAGCATCTGCCCATTTCTTTTGAGTAGCGTAAACCTCGGCCAGGAGCATCGTTGCCGATCCTTTGGTGGCTTCTCCTGTTTGAGGGAATTTCGCCGGTGCACTCAACTCACTGATGGCATCCTTAGCATCGGCAATAATTTGATTATATATCGCGTCAGCTGCTGAACGTGGTAAAAAGGCATCTTCGGCCTTGGTCACTTCCTTTAAAAATAAAGGAACGCCACCAAATAACTTAACCAGTTTAAAGTAATAAAAAGCCCTTAAAAATTTGGCCTGGCCGTCAATGGGCGCTTTAACAGCCGCGTCAAAATCCGCAGCTCTCAATCGCTCAATAACAATATTGGTGCGGGAGATCCCAGTATAGCAATGCTGCCAAACAGCGTTTACATAATCGTTGGTAGATGTATTTGTGAAGTTTGAAATACTTTCGCGATATAAATACGCGGTACCACGGTTGCTGGGATAAGGCTGGTAAATGGTATTGTCCGAGCGCATTTCTGAAGTAAAGTAATCGTTTACCAAAACGTCACGCAGCGGTGCGTAGGCGGCGATGTTGGCCTGTTTAAACTGATCAACAGTTTTATAAAATGTAGCATCGGTATAGGAATCCTTTGGTGTAAGGTCGATAAAGTCTTTTTTACACGAAGCAGCGGTAAGCGCTGTTAATGCAAGGATGATATATGTCTTTTTCATACAATGGTCTTTGGGAGATTATTTAAAAGTTGCTGAAACACCAAATGAAAAGGTGCGTGGGATTGGGTAAGCATTTTCGTCTACGCCAATGCCCAGCGTAGGATCAAGCCCGGCGAAGTTGATCTCCGGGTTCATACCCGAATATTTGGTAAGCACAAAAGCTTGCTGAACAGAGGTATAAACCCTTAAGCTGCGCATCAAAAACTTTTCGCCCAAATTAAACCGGTATCCCAGCGAAATATTCTTTGCAGTTAGGTATGAGCCGTCCTCAACCCATTGCGAGTTAACTTGCCTTCCCATTGCTGTAGTTCCGGTTTTTGTACGTGGATAAACGCCCGAGCTAGGGTTTTCCGGCGACCTCCAACGGTCGGCAGCAGCGGCAAGCATCACACGTGAACCATCGAGATTGGTTTGATAAGCCCATTTAGCCGCATTTAATATTTTGCCACCAACTGAAAAAGCCATGTGGATGTTCAGGTCCCAGTTCTTATAAACAAAATTATTGGTAAGGCCGCCGGTAAAAGTTGGCGTAGGATCGCCGATAAAGGTACGGTCATTTACATCATCAATAACGCCATCTCCATTAATATCCTTAACCTTGATGGTACCAACATCCGAGGCACTGCCATATTTGGCCGAATTAGCCAGATCATTGGCGTCTTTATATAAGCCTAAAAACACGAAGCCATAAAACTCGCCGAGGTGATGTCCCTCCTGCTGGCGGTAATAATCTGACGATACGGTATTGTTACGGCGGATATAGCCCGGAGAAACAAGATTTTTGATCAGGTTGCGGTCGAACGAAATATTTAAATTAGTTGTCCATTTCAATTTCCCGGCAAGGTTGGTTGAATTAACCGTGAACTCATGTCCCCACAACTCAATAGCACCAACGTTATCCAGGATACTTGTGAAACCTGATGCCTTAGGTATAGGGCGCTGCATGATAAGCCCGTCGGATATTTTGTGGTAGTAATCGTAAGTAAAATTCAACCGGTTATTGAACAGCGACAGATCCAGGCCGAGGTCAAATTGTTTATTGCGTTCCCAGCGAAGATCACTGTTAGCCAATCGGTTAATAGTTTGCCCGGCCACAGATGCGCCACCAAATTCATAATAATATTTTCCGATGGTTGCCTGTGCATCATAATAACCAGGGAAGAAATTATTACCGGTTACGCCATAGCTTGCATGGATCTTCATCAGGTTAAGAAAGCTGAAACGATCCATGAACTTTTCATCGCTTACTACCCAACCGGCAGATATTGATGGGAAATTACCGTAACTCTGGTTTGAGCCAAAGCGGGATGAACCGTCACGACGAATTGCGCCTTGTAACAAGTACCTGCCTTTGTAGTTGTAGTTAATACGTGCGATGCTTGACAACAACGAATAGGCATTATATGAACTCCCACCTGCAGATAAACTGGTCGCCGCATTTAAATAGGGAATATCATCACTTGGATAACCTAAACCGGTTAAGGTATTATTAGTACCGCTATATTTTTGAGCAGAATATCCTGCCAGCGCTTCGATATTATGATTTCCAAAAGATTTACGGTAAACGAGGTTCGCCTCCGCTGTATATGATCCATTATCTACCGAACTGCTGGTTCCGGTGGCCTGGCCTACCGTTGAAGTAACCACACCCGACTGAAAATACTGCCGCGTTTCACCGCCTTTATCTACAGCAATATTAGCTTTGATGCTAAGGCCGGTTAAAAACTCGTAGTTTAAATAGCCATTGGCCAGGATGCGTGTAGTTTTATAATCATCGTTAGTAAGGTTGAACTGGGCCAGCGGGTTAATATAAGCTACCATACCCGGTGAATAAGTATCACGGTTGTAACTGCCATCTGCATTATAAGGCGACTTTAACGGACTGGCTTCAAAAATCCTTTCAAACAAACCGCCAACCCCATCAGTACCTAAACGATTGTTATGGTCAAGGCGATAGCTTGGCGCAAGATTAAAGCCTATTTTTAATTTATTGTTGCTTAATGAAAGGTCCTGGTTAATGCGTAATGAAAACAATTTGGTACCGGTATTGATCAATACACCTTGCTGCTCCTGGTAGCCGGCCATAACTGTTGAGCTTGACTTTTCACGTGCACTGCGGATGGTGATATCATAACTTTGTATAGGCGCGGTTCGGGTAAGCAGTTTATACCAGTTTGTACCTTCGCCATATTGCTCCGGATTAAGGTACTCAGTTGGGGTGGCAGTTGTATAACCGGGTTCATATTTACGGCTGTCGGCAAATTTTTCATTCATGTATTGGGCAAAGCCGCGTGCATCCATCATTTTCGGAACGCGCTCGCCCGGTATTTTCTGTACACCGTAATTAGCGTTAAAATCAATCTGTGCATCACCCGGTTTTGCATGTTTGGTGGTGATCAGAATTACGCCATTTGCAGCACGAGATCCATAAAGTGCAGTAGCCGAGGCGTCTTTTAATATGCTGAAGCTCTCGATCTCGGCTGGGTTCATGTTATTGATGCTGCCTGTAACAGGGATTCCATCAATCACTACCAAAGGCTGGTTACTGGCATAAAAGGATGCCGCCCCCCTAATCCTGAATTCTACACCACGGCCCGGCTGTCCGCTGCTTTGTGCTACCTGAACACCTGCAGCCTTACCTTGCAATTGCTGAGCAAACTGCATTACAGGCATATCCTGAAGCGGAGCTGCATCAACCTGGGTAAGCGAACCCGTAACTTCCCTTGCACGCTGTTTTCCATAACTTACGGTAACTTCTTTTAACTGGCTGCCGGCCACAAGGCGAATATTTAAAGTAGTTGTTTGATTACCATTGATTGTAACATTGGCAGATTCAACACGGCTGTAACCCACAAATGAAGCAGCCACGGTGTAAGTACCTTCGGGCAGGCTGATATTGTACCTGCCATCTGCATCGGTCATCATTCCAAACGAGGTACCAACTATGCTTACCGATGCACCAGGTAAGGGCTGTCCGCTTTCATCTGTTATCCGCCCGCTTACCCGTCCGGTAAGCTGCCTGTAAAGTATAATATTACCGGCTTGCTCCTTAAAGCCTATCTCCTGCCCTTTAAACAAATCCGTTAGGATATTTTTCAGGCTTTCGTTCTGATAATTTGCCGCATTGACGTGTTTATTAGCGAGTTTTAAAAACAACTCGTCATAGGCAAAAGCAACGTTGGCCTTTTGCTCCAGTTTTTTTATAACTGAAGAAAGGTCTTCGTTCCCGATGCTGATATCAAGCCGGGTATTAACCCCCTGGGCCGCTAACTCAGTGGCTTTTACCGATACCAGGCCGATGGTTATTGATATGGAAATTAGTAAAAAAGAGATACGCATAAACTGTCTGCATAACTGTGTATGGAAATTCATATTTTTGATTGCTTTGTAATAGTCAAATTTTGCTGAGCATTGCGGGTTGTGGTCGGCAAACCTTCACCTGCTGAAATTAAAGCCGGCTCCTGCTGAAACAGGACCGGTTTCTTTTTTAAGGGTTAATAAATAATTACTTCAGTACCCTCCTTTCTGAAATGTGCATTATGTATGGCGCTGATGAGTTTCAGCGTTTCTGTGGCCGGTGTATTGCGCTTAATACGTAAGGTGAATAAATAATCATGCACCCGTTTGCTGCCTGCTTTTAAAGTAAGGCCATACAGGTTTTTAAAAACCAATGACAGTTCCTCAAACTTTACTCGATTTAAATAAGTGTCACCATCTTTCCAACTCTGGCTTTGACCGGCATCCACTTTTTTCTGCTCAAAGGTGCCATTGTCCGTCATATAGCTGAGTTCCTGTCCCGGTGCGAGGAATGAAAGCAACTTTGTTCCTTTACTTACCCCTACCTTGCCGGTAACAACAGTAATTTTAACATGAGGAAGGCTGTGATATGCGTTGATGTTGAACGAGGTTCCTAAAACCTGCACCTGTAAAGGAGCGGTGATAACCCTGAATGGTTTGTGAACATTGTGCTTAACCTCAAAATAAGCCTCCCCCTCATCCAGGTAAACCTGGCGTATAGTTTTATCAAAATTAGAAGGGATCCGTACACGGCTTTGGGCATTTAACCAAACAACAGAACTATCCGGCAATGTCAGTTTCCTGATCTCACCGTTATGTGTACTTAAAGTGGTATAAGTTTCCGGAACTATAGTTGCGGGGTTTCTCAGAAAATAAATCAACGCAGCGGAGCAGCATAACAATAAAATACTTGCAGCAATTCGATAGCTGAACCACATCGACCGTACAGGCGTATTGATGGAGCCGCTGATCTTTGCATGCATAGCATTTCTTGCGCGCTCCAGCTCTTCTGCCGGCAACGCTTGCTTTTCATTCCCGGCATCATATGAATCATACCAGGCTTCAATGATCGCTTTTTCGGTTTCGTTAGTTGCGCCTTTCTGGTACCGGCCCAGTTGTTTTATAAATTTACGTAGCTCCATAGTGGGTTTTCAACAGTAAGTCGTTAAAAGGCCCTGGAGGTACTTATAATTTACATCAACATTTTGTTAATTAATTGTAAAGCACAAATAGTATTAGTGCTAAATAGGCGGCGCTTTGTTCGGGGTGTTTTTCGGAGATAGCGATACGGAGCCGGCGCAGTACTTCAGAGATGTAATTTTTTACCGTTTGCTCAGCCAGTCCTAATTCGCTGGCAATTGCTTTTACCGAGTGGTTTTCGCTGCGCAGTTCGTAAACCTTTTGCAGCATTTCGGGCATATGCTTAACCGCCTGTTCAAGCGTTTGCTCCAACTCAAGATATCCGGAATGGTCATGTACGGAATTTTCAAGCAATTCTACACGCTGCAGCGCATCCTCCAGGCGCACATGCGTAACCTTTTGAGTTCTGAAATAACTGATCACGCTCAGACGTACCGCGCTCAATAAATATTGCTCGAAACTTGTTTGAATGTTTAGGGAATGTCTGCGCTGCCACAGTTTGATGAAAATTTCCTGAATGAGGTCCTGCGCTTGTGCTTCGTCATCAAGCCTGGCACGGGCTGCCTGGTACGCGCGCTCCCAATAACGCTCAAACAGCAGATCAAAAGCCGAATGATCGTCTTCCCTGATTCGTGAAAGTAAAATAGTATCGGCAATTTCTATCATTTGATGCTACAAACCTACATTACTAATGTTAACTAAACTTTAAGAAAATGATCGCTGCATGGTTGTTACAAAAAACTAACCGTCTAATAAAATATTGGATGATAGTTTGTAGATTTAAAAATTATGAGAAACCAACCTACTATTAAAAAGAACTCAAATAGCAGATTCATCCGCATACAGCTCATCGCAGGATTGCTGCTTTTAATGATTTCGGGAGCCAAAGCTCAACAGGCAAAGGACCCTGCCGTTATCGGCCGATGGGATATAACCATCGACAAAGGTGGCAAAAGCCTTCCTTCCTGGCTGGAAGTTCAAAAATCAGGCACACATACCCTGATTGGCCGTTTTACCTATGCTTTCGGAAGTGCGCGACCAATATCAGAAGTAAAACCACACGACGGCAAATACAGCTTCTCTATCCCGCTGCAATGGGAAGAGGGAAACCGGAACATGGATTTTGAATTTGAGGTTAAGGGTGAAGAATTAACCGGAACAATGGTATATTCAGATGGGGTTACTTATCATTTTACAGGTGTCAGAGCTCCATCAATGACAAGGGCAAAGGCACCTGTTTGGGGCAAACCTGTTAAACTGTTCAACGGTAAAGACACCAAAGGCTGGCATACTGACGGCAAAAACCAATGGGTAGTAGAATCGGGCATATTGAGAAGCAAGCACTCCGGCGCAAACCTTATTACCGATCAAAAATTCAGCGATTTTAAATTACACATCGAATTTCGCTATCAAAAAGGCAGCAACAGCGGCGTTTACCTGAGAGGGCGCTATGAGGTACAGGTTATCGACACTAAAACCGGTGAGCCTGAACCTATCAATAACCAGTTTAGCGCTATTTACGGTTTCCTGCCGCCTAATAAAATGATGGCAAAAAATGCCGGGGAATGGCAATCATATGATATTACACTGGTAGGGCGTTTAGTTACCATCGTAGCCAATGGCACCATGGTGATATGCCAGCAGGAGATTCCGGGCATTACCGGCGGGGCTATCGACAGTAAAGAAGGTGAACCAGGGCCGCTCCTGATTCAGGGGGATCACGGACCTATCGATTACAGAAACATTATCATTACTCCGGCAAAATAAATTACCGAAGGTATATTATTAAAAAAATCGGCCTGTTTATACTAAGCAAACAGGCCGATTTTTTTCAAACTGATTTATTTAAAAACGATTAATCGGCTTGATACATCAGTTCTGCAAAGTTCTCCTTTTCGGCGCCGCAGGTTGGGCATTCATATTCGCTTAAATTTTCAAAAGGCATTCCGGGTTCTATATTATTAAAGATATCTCCATACAACTCGTCATAAATAGTGAAACAGCTTTTACATTGATGAACTGTTTTTTGATTGGGTGATTTAATTTCATTATTGGTTTTGCTTACCGGCAATGGTGATAGGTTATTGATTTGTTGTTCATAAAACATATCGCAAAGCGCTGTCAGGTGCCTGCTTAAATCTGCTTTGGCAACACCTTGTTTGTAAATCACAAATTCGCGGGTATTGTGGTTAAAATCGCGGGTATGCACAATTTCAAATTCATCAGGCATCCGTGCGCGGATCATAACCGAACCATAGATCCCCGATTTAGGCGAGCGCTTTATGGCAAAGCTAAGTCCATATGTTCGCAAATCGGCCTCCTCAAATTCGCTTACCAATTGCTGCTTAAGCTCGAGGCAGGGATTGCAAAGGTCTTCAACCTGCCAGTTAAGCTCATTTGAAGCATGCCTGATGTTTACCCGGTATTTATTAAGCAGGTTACCCCATAACGGCCTGTGCTTTGCCTCGATATTTTTAATGAGTAAGGATTTCCACGGGCTAAAATACAATTGTCCAACCCTGGTTTGCATACACAGGTTGCAGATTTCTTTCAAAAACTCAATATCAAAAAGCTCGTGGCGCCTGTAAATACCCAGCCAGTATTTATTACCCTGTTTGTTAAAACCCTCATAATAGGGTAGTTGAAATTCGGGAATAATAAGCGGTTGATCAATTTCCTGGATTACAAATTGGTAACCGGCAGTAACTAATTGATAAAGCTTATCGGGATTGATTTCAACCTGATCGTAAAACAGCTTTTTGTTGGCAAATATAACCTGTTGTATTGCTTTGCCAATGGCGGGAATATCATCCGAATAAACCAATACAGGCCAGCAATACAGGATATTAGTTTTAGGAAACCTGATATACAAGTACCAGTAATTACTTACCGGCGAAGAAATAAAATTAAGGTTACCGGTAAAAAAAGAAGCAAAAGTTTGATTGCTGTCAACCAGGTTTATTTTCAGTTCGGGCTGATAATCAAACAGGTCGAAAATGTCTTTATAAACACCTTCTTTGAGCCAGTTCTCCTGGTTAAAAATACCATCAGCTATGTACGAACTGGTGATGTTGGGATAAGTATCCTGGTTAACTTCATGGTCAATACCGGCACTAAGCATATCAAATCCCAGATCCTCCAGCTGCGCTTCTTCAATTTCAAAATACAGTTGCTGCCGGTTCCCAAAACGGACCTGTTTAGCACCAGCATTTTGCGCGATGATGAGCATCTCGTAAAAATCACCGGCAGAAGCTACACCGCCGGGTAAATTTATCTTAATTAGTTGCTTATTATCCATTAGTTCAAGCTTTTAATAATTGTTGCTCAAGTACTTCTTCCAACAGGCGTTTTACTTCGGGCCTGCATGATCCGCAGCCCGTTCCAGCTCCGGTTTGGCTGCAAACATCGGCCAGTTGGGTACAGCCGCCGGCTACTTTATTACGTATATTATCGGCCCCCACGTTGTTACAACTGCAAACCAGCTTGCCCAAAACAGGTTCGGCTACCTTACCGCTGCGAAGCAATTTAAGGCGCTTATCGCTGAGCTCGGTTTTGTTTGCTATCAGCTCCCTGAATTCCTGAAATTCACCTTTATCACCAATTAAAATGGTGCCCACCAGCCTGTCCTGGTGAATAATGCATTTTTTATAATAACGCTTGGCCTTGTCTATAAACACAATTTCTTCATAGTCTTTTTCATTCGGGCAATCAGATAAACCGATACTGCACAGATCAAAACCATGAATTTTGATGATATTCATAAACAGGCTGCCCTTGTAATAACTGGCTATGTCGCCGTTCATATAGCCTGCAACTACAGCAGCTTGTTGTTCCGCAGCAGCGGTTATACCATATAATGTGCCGTTAAACTCTGCTATTTCGCCAATGGCGTATATGTTCGGATCGCTGGTAAGCAAACGTTCATTAACAATTACGCCGCGCTTAATTTCAAGGCCGCAATCTTTTGCAATTTCAAGGTTTGGCGTAGTACCGATGGCCAGGATCATGGCATCGCAGTCAATTTTTCGCCCGCTTTTTAAACCTATACCGGTAAGCTTGCTGCGACCGTAAAATAACTGTACTTCGTCGTCATAAAAAATATCGCAGCCTTGATCAACCATTTCTTCGTGCAAGAGCCTGCTGCCCAACTCATCCAATTGGCGGTTTAAAAATCTTGATGTACGTTGAATAATGGTGATGGTAATCCCTATTTCACGCAGGGAAGCCGCCATCTCCAATCCCAATAAACCACCACCAACAATAACCACATGCCCGTTTTTAGGTACATGCTTTTTGAAATTATCAGCATCGTTACGGCTGCGCATACTGAAGATCCCCGGCAGGGATGGAACGTTTTTAGGAATTGCCGCCCGGCTGCCGGTAGCCAACAGCAACACATCGTAATAGGTTTTTACACCGCGGCTATCGAGGACATATTTGTTAACACGATCTATTTTCTCGACACTTACGCCACGTAATAACTTTATTTTAAGTTCGGGTTCTTCCTCATCCGTCATTTTTACCAGTTGCTCCCAGCGTTGCTCACCGCTGATATAATCTGGCAGCATAACACGATTGTAAAAAGGATGGTCTTCTTTACTGAAAATGATGATCTCATCATCTTTGTTGAGCTCCCGATATGATCGTACAAAGCCGTGCGCACCGGCACCGGCGCCAACAACCACAATTCTTTGAAATGGCTTTTTATATTTTTGGATATTTACCCCGCAATACTTAAAATCCGGCTCCTTTGATATCGGATCAAGTGCGTCATTAGTAACATTGTTAATGCGGTGCAGATCATTGTTCAGGATCTTGCCCCAATGCATCGGCACAAAAACGACACCCTGCTTTATCTGTTCGGTAATCCTGGCTTTTACCCTCACTTCCCCCCTTCTGGATGTAATAATAGTTACATCGCCTTCCCTGATTTCCAATGCTTCAGCATCAGCAGGATTGATCTCGATAAATGACTCTTTAATATGCTGGTTAAGCTTATTCACCTTACCGGTTTTGCTCATGGTGTGCCATTGATCTCGAATGCGGCCGGTAGTGAGAATAAAAGGATAGTCGCCGTCAGGAACCTCGCTGGTATGCGCATCCGGTACCGCGCTTATCTTAGCGTTACGTGTTTCGGTATAAAATTGCTTGTCGGTAAACAAGCGGGGTGTCCCTGGTATCGCATTACGTTTTTTATAAGGCCATTGTATTGACCGTTGTTGTATGATGGTTTCGTGCGTGAGCCCGCTGATATCAATATTGGTTTTGCCGGTAAGTTTAGCATGCTCGGCATAAATTTCTGCGGCATTTTTGAAGTCGAAGCCTTTGTACCCCATTTTTTGAGCAAAACGGCAAATGATCTCGCTATCCGGCATAGCCTCGCCTGGTGGGTCAAGTACTTTACTCAAATAACTGATCCGCCTTTCAGAATTGGTCATAGTACCCTCCTTTTCGGCCCAGGCTGCTGCGGGGAGGATCACATCGGCATAAGCCAATGTTTCGGGCTTATTGCTGATCTCCTGAACCACCACAAACTTTGCTTTTTTCAAAGCCTCTTCGGCAAGGCGTACGTTTGGCAAGCTGGTTAGCGGATTAGTGCACATGATCCAGATGGCTTTAAGGCGGCCATCATTCAGGGCCTCAAACATCTCCGTTGCGGTAAGACCAGGTTTTGCGGCTATCTCTGTGCCTCCCCAAAACTTCTGTACCTCCGCCCTGTCTGCCGGATTGGTTAAAACACGATGCGCCGGTAAAAGATTAGCAAGCCCCCCTACTTCACGTCCGCCCATAGCATTTGGTTGCCCGGTTAGTGATAATGGGCCAGATCCGGGCTTACCAATATGGCCTGTTATCAAATTAAGATTCAGGAGGCTTAAATTTTTATTTACCCCAACAGCGCTTTGGTTCAAGCCCATTGTCCACATTGAAATGAAGCCTTTCGCTTCGCCAATATAACCGGCAGCAAGGCGGATATCGTTTTCGCTTACACCACAAATAGCAGCCGATTCAGCAAGGGTACGTTCAAATACCAGTTTGCTATACTGCTCAAAACCATCAGCATGATTGTGTACAAAATCAATATCGATATCACCGTTCTCTATCAATACCCTGCCAATAGCGTGGTTAAGTGTGATATCGGTACCCGGATTTAACTGCAGGTGCAGATCGGCATTGCTGCAGGTATCCGTAACCCTGGGGTCAACAACGATGATTTTCACATCGGGATTTGCGGCTTTATGCGCTTCAACCCTTCGCCATAAAATAGGATGGCACCAGGCTGGGTTAGCTCCGGTTACATAAAAGCAATCGGCCAGTTCAATATCGTCATAACAAACAGGTACAGTATCCTCGCCTAAAGCAATTTTATACGCGGCAACCGCGCTGCTCATACACAAACGCGAATTAGTATCTATATTATTACTGCCAATAAAACCTTTAATTAGCTTATTGACAACATAATATTCTTCAGTAAGGCACTGGCCTGAGGCATAAAATGCAACCGAATCCGGCCCGTATTTATCAATGAACGTTTTAAAAATGGCTGCTGTGCGCTCCAATGCGTCGTCCCAGCTTACCCTTTGCAGGGGCATGCTTTTGTTATAACGCATTTGAGGGTACAGCAGCCTGTCGGTTTTATCATTAGCTGTGTAATGCAGGTTAAGCCCTTTACTGCACAACATGCCTTTATTTACAGGATAGTCCTTATCGCCCTCAAGCGTTATACTGCCATTTTTTTCTTTATTAATTACCACACCACAGCCTACCCCGCAGTAGCAGCAAGTACTTTTAAATGTATTTTGAGGGCGTTTGTTCAACATTTCTTTTAAGCTAAAAGCTTTTCTTTAAGCCGAAAGCTTAAGGCTTAAAGCCTAAAGCTTTCATATGATTTCTTTTCTATTTATTCAGCCTTCTGCTTTAAGCTTATAAAGCTAAAGCAGGTTCATCTGCTGTTTGAGCTTCAGCCTGTTTTTGAAAACGGGTGATCAGCACAATCACGGAAATTACCATAACAGTTATACCGATGTAGGTAAATGCCTGTATATAGGTGATATGCTCCGATTTAAAAAGAAATCCAAACAACATCCCGCCAAGGTTACCGCCCGCACCCACTATACCACTTACCATCCCAACATTTTTACTGTTGATGAAAGGCACTATGCCATAGGTGGCGCCGTTTGACATTTTGAGGAACAACGCGAATGAAAGCATGGAAATAATAGCCATTGTAAGGCTGCCCGAATTTGCAAACAGAACAAGGCCAATACCCTCCAGCAGCAGCACGCCGGCAAGCAATAGGCCTTTGCCGCGCATACCGAATTTGCCGCCAACTTTATCAGATACGATGCCGCCTAACGCACGGGCAAAAATGTTCATGAAGCCAAAAATACCTGCCCAGAAACCGGCCGAACTTTGCGACAAATGAAAAGTATCTACAAAATGCAGGGAAGCTACGTTATCAAAAGTGATCTCCATACCAAAACACATCGCATAGGCCAGTGTAAGTGCCCAAACACGCCAGTCGGCCAATATCGACCAATCGGTTTTTGATGGGTTGGTTTTGGCATAACCTACTTCATCATAGTTACCGTTAGGCGTGTCTTTGGTAAATTTCCAGTATACGAATGCTATTATCAGCATCATTACACCCGGAACTATCATGGCATACCTCCAGGCTTCGGCCTTGGTAAAACCGGCCCCTACTATAGCAGCAAATATTAAAGGCATCACCATATTGGTTACACCACCGCCAAGGTTACCCCAACCACCGGTTACCGCGTTGGCTGTACCTTTTATATTAGGCGCAAACATCATAGAAGTGTGGAACTGGGTAATTACAAAAGATGAACCTATTACACCAATAGCCAGGCGGAACAGTAAAAACGAAGTATAATCATGAGCCAGACCTACCAGAAAAACAGGCAATGACCCTATAATTAATAACCTGACTGCTGTTTTACGCGGTCCCCAGGTATCACAAAGTTTACCTATAATAAGGCGGGCAATAATTGTTGCAGCTACAGATGCAATGATGGTGTTACCCACTTGTCCTTTACTCAAATGTAATTCGGCACGGATGGTTGGCATTAATGGCGCCAGTCCGAACCAGCCAAAAAAGCAAACAAAAAACATGAGCCAGGTAATGTGAAAGGTGCGCATTTGTACACCCTTTAATGAAAATATGTTGAGTTTGGTAAGTTGTTTTTCCATTTTTTTAAGCTTAGAGCTCAAAGCCTAAGGCTAAAAGCTGTTTGTTGTACTTTAATTTTTTAACATTTCTCGCTTTCGGCTTTTAGCCTTAAGCTTTCAGCCTACATTACTTGTTTAAAAACTCAGGTTTGATATTAAGTTGCAGGTATGCCCAAAACGGGTGCAGTTTGCTGCTATCCGGCGTTAAACCTTTAGCATACTCCATGCTGTGGGTTGCTGCCATGTAAGATAAGCCCAGATCAACAGCGGTAAATTTGTTAAGCTTATAGCTGTTGGTGAGATCAAACTCAGTACCCAAATATTTGTCGATAGGTTGGCCGTTTGTTCCTTTCTGATCTTTAGCCAACAGAAAGTAATGATTAGCCAAATCAACGCTAAATCGCTTATTATCTGAAAGATATTTGATTTTAACGTAAGGGTTGCTCAAGCCGCCGGTTGGGGATCCGGTGCCTGCATAAAAATAGTCCATATAGCCCCAGAACTTATGCGGAGTACCATACAATGGGTCAAACCTGTGATTGGTTTTTGAAGTGGACAGCGCATCATTTCCTGACAGATAGTCCCATCCGGCTGTGTAAGCCATGTTACTGCTTTTGTATGATAAAGATGCGGTATAAGTGTAAGCACTTAACTCAGCACCGTCGCGATCATGACCTCCCTGGTAATAAAATCCAGCGGTAGCAGCCCATTCATCTTTGCTGCCGAAAACGGGATTAACAAGCAGCCCGGTTGTATAGCGGGTATTAACTCCTGGTTGATTAAACCGGCGGCCATATATATAACCAACATCTTCGCCTGATACATTTTTTACCGAATCGAGCTTGTATTTGGCAAACTGATCGGCCAGGAAAAGGCCGGTTACTTTAGTTTTATTAAATTTTTTAGCAAAGTAGAGATATTCAAGTGCTTTATAGTTCTGGCTTTGCCCGTTAGTACCGGGAGGATTTAAAAATGAGAGGTTGCCGTTTTTGGCGCTAATACCAGAGGCATTGACTAGCGGGATAAGCCCGGCAGGGGTGTTAGCCAGATTACCTTTGCTATCCTTTACTGTAGCGGGTACATTGGCCGGTGTATAATAGGTGCCATTATAGTTAATAGCATCAGAGCTTTGATTAAAGGCAGCGCCGAGATCAACCTGCCAGCCTGATTGAAGAAGTTTTAATACGATGGCGTCGTGCCTGCGGGCTTGCTGAATCCAGTCGGTAGCGCCAAGCAAGCGTTCATCGTCATAGCTAATTTCCTGGCGACCAGCTTTTATGGCGAAATAATCAACAGGTGATTTTTTAAAGGAAGTGTCTTTTTTGTTGGAGAGGATCAGCTCGGCCCAGGCTTCGTGAAGGCTTAGCCGGCTGCCGTCGTTGATAGTAATAGTTGAGGCATCCTGGCCCCACAGCCTTACATCCTGTACGGATGTTTGGAAAATAAGCTTGCTGCTTTTGTAATTAAAGGTGAGCCGCGTTCGTTGTGACACAAAGGCCGCGTTTTTGTTACCTACCGGTTCTAAAGTTCCATAACCATCACGTAATTCGCCCCTTGTTTTGATCTGGCCTGTCAAAGACAGCTGCGCAGAAGCATTATAAGAAACGAAACATGATATAATTAATAGAATTTTTCCAATAGTGTATTGATTAGATACATTTTTGTACATTTGAATTGGTTTTTTATTTGTTAAAGCGATTAAAAACTATTTAACCCTGTCTGGGAATGCGACCTCCCGGCAGGGCTTTTTTATGAATTTTTGATTTTTACCATAGGCTCAACCTTTTTTGATTTATTTGTCTGTTTAATTATGATAAATATAACTTATTTAATGATTGCGTACAAATAATTGATTTTTAAAATGAATTTTTATGATTAAAATCATTAAAAACTATATTTTTTGACAAAAACTCAAATTACAAACGATCAAAAACAGCTGAAATGCATTTTTAACAATTTATTAATAGATAAAAAACCAATAAACCATCGCAAAAAACAAATTAAAATCCTTTCAATAAAATAAAACCACTATAAAAAATCACATACATTGATATAAATCCATTTAAATTTGCTTTAAACTCTAAAAATTCGAAAAATAAATTCAAAATAAGACGGCAAAAACGAACATGGCTTTATTAACCAATACCTTGGTGTATAAAATACACTGAAATTTTAAACAAAAACGCAAAAAAAGCGCCATTACCCCTTTCGGCAACGGCGCTTAATGTAAATTTCGTTCTGTTTTCCGCCTAAATACACCAGCATTTAATCAACTCCGACAAAAACTTTTCCGTCGGCTATTTTTACCGGAAAAGTTTTTATCACCAATTCCTCTTCCCCCAAGCACTCACCGGTAAGCAGCGAAAATGTTTTTTTATGAAAAGGACAAGCTACTTTTGGCTCGCAGCTTTCGCCGGCACTGCCGATCATGCCACGCGATATTGCCATTTGCTGCTTATGTGGGCAAAGATTTTGCGTTGCATACCATTCATTGCGACGTGTAAAATTAAATATTGCTATCTGTTCATCGCCGTGCTTAATACATGATCCGCCATTTTCTGGCACATCATCAACATAACAGGCCATGATCCATTGGGTTGCTATTGTTGCTTCCATTGTGTTTTCTTTTTAATAATGATCAATCTAACTTTGAACTAAAAACTCGGGATTTCCTAATAAAACCTACCATTCCTTAGCGCGAACCTGTTCACGCATTGGCTCAAATTGAGCATGAGGATCTTTTTCATCAGGCGCATTTATAAAATGAGCGAAGCGCTTACGCATTGAACGGTTATTTATAGCCTCTTTCCACTCGCAATGGTAGGTATTTACCAACGCCTGCATTTCCTCTTCCAACTGCTCACCCAATCCGAGACTGTCATTTACTATTACATTTTTAAGATAGCTCATGCCGCCGTCGAGCTTATTAAGCCAGGTTGCTGTCCGGGTTAACTGATCGGCTGTTTTTATATAAAACATCAGGAACCTGTCGAGATATTTAATTACGGTCTCCTTATCAATATCTGTAGCCAGCAACTGGGCGTGCTGAGGCTTTGAGCCACCATTACCACACACATATAAATTCCAACCTTTCTCTGTGGCTATAATTCCAAAATCTTTTGATTGCGCTTCGGCGCACTCCCTAACACAACCACTTACGCCGCCTTTAATTTTATGCGGTGCGCGAATCCCTTTGTATCTATCCTCCACCTCGATGGCGAAAGTCACACTATCATGCAAGCCAAACCTGCACCAGGTACTGCCTACACAGCTTTTTACGGTACGGAGTGCCTTGCCATAAGCATGCCCGCTTTCAAAACCGGCATCAATAAGCTCTTCCCAAATTAAAGGCAGATCGCTCAGGTGCGCACCAAACATATCAATGCGCTGCCCTCCGGTTATTTTAGTATACAACCCGTATCTTTTAGCAACCTGGCCAATCACGATCAATTTATCAGGCGTAATTTCACCACCCGGAATACGCGGCACAACAGAATAAGTGCCTCCCTTTTGAATATTGGCTAAAAAACGATCATTGCTATCCTGTATTACTTCCTGTTTTACAATAACATCATTCCATAAACTGGATAAAATACTGGCAACAACCGGTTTGCAAACCTCACAGCCATCGCCCTTGCCGTAATGGTCAAGCACCAGGTCGTAGTTTTTCAGCCCGTTTATTTTAACAAGATCAAATAGCTCCTGGCGCGAGTAATCAAAATGCTCGCAAATAACATTTTTAATATACTGGCCATTCGCCTTCATGGTGCCGGCAATCAAATCTTTTACCAATGGCACGCAACCGCCGCAGCCTGTACCCGCCTTGGTGCATTTTTTCATGCCATCAATACCGGTAACACCGCCGTCGTTCACTGCCGAACAGATAGCACCTTTGGTAACAGCCTCGCATGAACAGATCAACGCATCATCAGGCAAGCTCATTACACCTGCCCCCGCATTAGTTTCACCTCCCCGTGATCCTAATATCAGGTCTTCCGGATCCGGCGGCAGCACTATTTTATTATTAACGGTTTGCAGCAGCATATTATATGCATCCGCATCGCCGATTAAAATACCGCCTAAAAGGTTCTTGCCATCGTTTGTTATATTAATACGTTTATAAATCCCCTTATGCGTATCCTCAAACAAAATAGTACGACAATCAGGTTCAGTAATAAAGGCATCACCAAAGCTGGCCACATCAACACCAATCAGCTTTAGCTTAGTGCTCATATCATAGCCATAAAAACTCTTATCAGCCTCAGTTAGATGAGCTACTACAATATCAGCCATCTCATAGCCGGGTGCAACGAGGCCATATATCATACCTTCGTATAAAGCACACTCGCCAATAGCATAAATACTTTCATCGCTGGTTTGCATTTTTTCGTTCACCACAATACCGCCGCGGGTACCTACATGTAAACCGGCTAGTTTAGCCAGCTCATCGCGCGGACGGATGCCGGCCGATATAACCAGCATATCTACAGCAAGCTGGCTATCATCATTAAATTTTAACGAGTGGATTTTTCTATCGCCGGTGATAGCAGCAGTGCTTTTATTAAGGTGAATATGCAACCCCAGCTGGCTCAATTTCATTTGCAACATATTACTCCCTGCAGAGTCTATCTGACGCGGCATCAGGCGCGGTGCAAATTCAATAACATGCGTTTCAGAAATACCAAGATCTATTAAAGCCTTAGCAGCTTCCAGCCCCAGCAAGCCACCACCCATTACAGCTCCTGATTTTGCATTAACAGCGCAGGCCTTGATCAACTCCAGGTCTTCAATGGTGCGATACACGAATACACCTTCCTTTTCAATACCCGGGATATCGGGCACAAAAGCCGATGAGCCGGTTGCTAAAACCAGGTAATCATATTTAAGTGTAATGCCTTTTAAAGAGTGGATTGTTTTTTCGGTGCGATTGATTTCCTGGATGGGGTCATCCAAATGCAGCGCGATGCCATTATCTGAATACCACGATAAAGTGGATAGCGACAGGTCATCAGCAGTCTTACCGTTAAAATATTCACTAAGGTGCACCCTGTCATAAGCGTGACGCGGCTCTTCGCCAAAAACAATTATTTGGAACTGTGTTGATCTGGCTAAAAGTTTTTCGCAAAACTTATAACCTACCATACCGTTGCCAACAACAATGATGGTTGGTTTTGACATATCGAAATTTTTTAAATGTTAAAGCAATTTTCAAACTAAAAATGAATCAACTGCGACCTTGATTTCATTTATATCACAATTATAACTCAAAAAAACATCAAATAAAAATTTAATTTCAATTTTTTATTAAATAAATCATGATTATTGGTGTTTAAATTCATAAATTAGTGCTATTAATATAATTTATATCAATATTTAAACAGTTTTTTTTCATTGATTTTGTGATTTTCACAAAATCAATGAAATATAAAGGCTTAAAAATCTATTTTTCAATCACTAATTTAATAAAATGCAAAAAAAAATACAAAATCCAGAACTTTTTGTACTTGGAGCCGGTCCAGGAGACCCGGAATTGATGACTATCAAGGGATTTAAGGTATTACAGCAGGCAAATGTGATATTATATGACAATCTGGCTAACAAAGAGTTACTGGCGATAAGCCGGGATGATTGTGAAAAGGTATACGTTGGCAAGCAACCTTATGGTGACTATACACCGCAGGAAACAATTCATGAGCTGATAAAACACTACGCATTTACTAAAGGTAATGTGGTAAGGTTAAAGGGAGGTGATCCATTTATATTTGGCCGCGGATTTGAAGAAATTGTTTATGCCCGTCAACATGGTATCACCACACATTACATACCTGGTGTAACCAGCATGCAGGCCTCCGGACTGGAAGACATCCCCTTAACCCACCGGCAAGTGAGCGAAAGCGTATGGATGGTTACCGGCACCAAAAAAGATGGCAGTCTATCTGCCGATTTAACCTGCGCCATGCACAGTAACGCAACAGTTGTTATATATATGGGGATGAAAAAGCTGGCAGAAATAGCATCAGCCTACATAAAAGCGGGTAAAGGCGATACACCGGCAGCTATTATACAACATGCTTCATTGCCTCAACAAAAATCTGCAAAAGGAAAAGTAAGCGGGCTTGAAGCTATCGCGGCAGATAATCAGCTTACTTACCCAGCTATTATTATTATAGGTGATGTTGTTAACGTAAAAAATTAAAAAAATGAAGATCAGAATAAAAGGAAACTCGCTGCGCTATCGCTTAACCAAAACAGACGTTGAAAACTTTGACAGGGACGGCTATTTGGAAGAAAGCACCAATTTTGGTTCACAGGTATTTAAATATGCATTGCAACGCTCTTTAAATGATTCTTTAACCGCAGACTTCAGCGCCAATACGATCATTATGCATATGCCGGTTACTATGGCCATTGAATGGACAAGTACCGACCGCGTTGGTTATGAAAATAATACCGGCCCGATGTATCTGCTTATTGAAAAAGACTTTAAATGCCTGGACAATGTGGCGGAAGACCAAAGCGACAATTATCCTAATCCGTTAAGCTTAAAACTTTAGCATTAACCCAGGAGTGAATTTATTTACTGATAAAGTATATTTATCAGTAAATAAAAATCATTTAAACCGAAGTTATGATGCAGTTTTAGATTGGTTATTCAACCTTAAATGCCGAACGGTAAAAAATAGCGCAACTAAAATTAATATCCATACCCAGGTATCCAGCGGGCAGCCATCAGGTCCGCCATCATTACCATCGCAAAGACCATCTCCCGGATCTGCAAAACTCAAGGACACTGCAAGCAAATTGATTATAATAATAGCTAATACTGTTTTCCATTTTGATATAATCATAGATAATACGTACATACTGTTATTGTTTAAAAAACATTCCGCTCCCAATCCTATCTCCTGTGCCTTCATTAACTGCAACTACTATGTAAAGTCCCCGGCCCAAACTATTAACATTTTCCTGCAAGGTATTAGTACCAATAGCCGATAGCTTTCTGACAATAGCGCCCGAAGGGCTAACTATATTGATCCTAACAGGTCTGGTTGATGTTTGTTCTACTTTTATATTGACTGTGCTGGCTGAAACTACGGTTGGATATACCAGAAATTTAACGACTCCGGCGCCCGGTCGGATTTCAAAATTGAGGTTATCAGATAATTTAGTTTCGCCGGTTACCAGGTTTTGGCTTAGCCTGTAAATGATCTGGCCGCTCCCCGGAGTTTGGTCGGTATAAGTATATTTACCTGTTCCTGTTGATTGCAGGCTATCGATGGTTAAAAAAGTTTTTCCGCCATCCGCGCTTTTCTGAACGGCGAATTTGGTAAAGTCACTTTCGTTGTTGGTTTCCCAGTTCAGTGCTACCCCTTCAATAACTTTCTTTCCTGTAAAGGTCAATAAACGGTAATCATGGCCCGGCACGATACCGATTTTAAGATAAAACCTGTCATGAGCATAGCTTGCCGGGTTCGACTCGACCTTAAACGCATATTCGGCGTTATGCACAACATCAAGCGAATCGTTGGTGTATTTATCCTTTAGATAGATGGAGTACCTTGCGTCAATACTCTTTTTTATAGGTGAAGTGAGTTTATACGTACCATAATTAGAGAAAGTAACGATAAGGTTTACACGTTTTAATTTTTCGAGGTTACCTGTGTAATTAGCAAAGCACCCTACCGAATCGCTGCTTAACGAGTAAAACAAATCGCCCTGCCCCGATGGCCGATAGTAGGGCGCATCCTCGCCGGGGACAAACCTGGCGGTAGCATTTTCATCAAAATTGATGTCGGTAGAGTTGTGAACAACAGTGTCTTGTACCAGGTTCATGGTTAGACGGGGAATACTGCTTTCAGCATTATTGGTAGCCGGGCTTGCTGCAAATGAAGCCGCAATATTTTTTGAAGGGCTGCCAACCACATTAAATACAGGGGTTGATGGAAGCGCTCCGCTATAATTTGAGTATGCCACCTTCATTGTTTCATCAAACTTAATAGCTGAAGCAGAAGTTGCAGCGGTAAAAAATCCCTGCCCTGATAAAGCGTAGCGACTTGCTCCTGTGCCAATAGATCCGGTACTGGCATCGTACAACGCGAATTTGGTTGACGAGCTATTGGTTCCGGTACTGGCATCTTTTACCAGCATATAATAAAATTTGTTGGTGGTGTTTACCGTGTAAAGGGTATGCAGATCTATTACCGACGCATATGGATTACCAATAAGGTTTAAACCTTGTTTAACAGCCGGTGTTGACGTGTGATAAGACAGGGTAGCCGGGGCACTTACCGCCGTAGTTGTATAATAAGTTGGCGGTGTAGATGGAAAATTCACAATATTGGCCGTTAATGTTGCATTGCTGGCCCCCGTACCCTTAATAACAGTTCCAAAAAAGTTTAGCGTAGCATTATCTGTTGCCGGAAAAGGCCTTACAAAGGGGTTTGCTACACTCCTGCTCCCTCTGAAATAGTATAAAAAACCGTTTGCAGGTGGCAAACCCTGACTGGTTGAGCTAAAAGGCTTGTATTCATTATTCAATACCTGATTTACATCCGAAGTAACCGGTGCGTTTTCATCATAAACAAATACCGAAGGGCTGTTGCCGGTAGCTGTAGCATCATCAAATCCATTTGTTGTACCACCTGGACCGGTAATGTAGGTTGTAGCGATAAGCGGTAAAAGATTATAGGTGCTAAGCGAACCTGTTGTTAAAAATGTTGATGTTGTATTAAGTACCGGCGATGACATTAGCATATAACGACGCAATGTACCTTTCACATAACGTTGAACATTGATACTGCCGGTAATGGTGCCTGCTGAAAGACTACCGATACTTGCATCCCCTGCAGCGGTGGATAATATGGTAAGCGCCGTTGTGGTCGACGTGGCATTGCCTACCGCAAGCGTTGACGACGAGTTAACATTTAATGTATAAGTTGGCGCGACGGTAAATTTACTTCCTGAGGCCATTGTCTTTGTTCCGCCAGTTGTGAAGGTAACGTTGTAAAAATTTGTTCCCGTAGCAGTTGCGTCTGTAAGCGTTTGGGTTGTACCGTCAAATGATATCAGCGCGGATGCATTAGGCGTGAACGTGCCTGTATTTGTGTAATTACGCGCGATATTTAAAGCGCCCGTACCCATATTCATGGTACCTGCATTGCTGAGTGTTCCGTTTATATCAATTGATCCCGTACCACCGGTAATGGTTGCTGCCGAATTATTCGTCCAGGTGGCCGCTGTTGATCCGGCTACACCAACTTTTGTAGCTGTATTGGTTGCATTGGAAAATGACACATTTGAGTTTGTAGTAAATGTGGAATCGATATTTAAATAACTTGTTTGACCAGCCGTTGTACCACCAATAACAGCGGTACCACTGCCTTGTATAATAAGGTTGTCATAAATACGATCTGTAGCCGCATTTGGGTTTACAGGACCACCACCCGGACCAAAACCCTGAACCGAAGTTGTATAAATCACTGGGTTAGCCCCTTTATAATTAACAGTAGCTTTACCTCCATGGTCACCATAAAAGTTACAGGACGCATAAGGTACAGGTATCGTTCCGATAGCGTTTGTCGCATTAAGGATTAATGTTGGATTTACAACCGTATTAGTTGTTTTATATGATGTGAGAGCATTCACCGTAAAGTAAGCGCCGTTCTGATTGGTAACACTGTGATTCGTAAAAGTTATCTGGTTATTTATGGTCATAGTCCCCCCTTCCAATCTGAATCCACTTCCGTTTTGTTGTTTTACATTCAGATGTATATTTACATTGTTGCTAGCTGTTAGTGTGTTGACTTCCGAAAACAAAAATGAAAAACTGCCATAAGTAGCTGAATTAGTACCGATCTGTATGTTTGTGCAGGAAATTGTACCGGTTCCCCTCATATCATTGAAAATGGTACCACTTGCATTAGTATTGACATCCTGGGTAATATCACCTGTTACGGTCAATGTCGCGCTATTTACAGTTAATATTGTCCCGGTTAGCGAGGTGCCCGTTAAGACTCCTCCCGAAACGTATTGAATCCGCCCAAAAGTGATCGAAGCTACTGTAACGTTTGCCGAAAGGACAGGTTGATTTGTGTAAGTAGATCCTGTGACACCAAAGCGAACAATATCGGTAGTGCTTCCGCCCTGGCCGGGGTACGAGGTTGTTGTCAGTCCTCCAACAGTCCAGTTATCCGGATTACTCCATAAAGTGCCGTTTATATAACCACCAGAACATAAAAAACCTGAACATGTCCCCGCGCCGGTCCAATCAAAAGTAGCTGCAAGAGCGAGCTTATTTATGAAGAGTGCACAGATTGATAGCAGGATAATTTTCAAATAGCTTATTTTCAAGATTTTTGTGCGCTTGGTTTTAAATTGTTTCCTTATACGTTATACATTTCCTTCAGGTTATATTTCTATGCAAAAAACAAGTTACAATTAATTAATAAGCAGAAATAAAACAATACAAATCCCCCCCTATCAGCCATTTGATTTGATCGGCCCGCTTATCGGGAATAGTATTGGTATCCTTAATGTAACCATCTAACGGCGTAAACAGGATCATACAACAAGATGGCTACGAACTGTTATTAACAACACGTATCAGGAGAACTTTAAATTTCAGGCAAAAAACAATTCGGCCTGGCGGCTAATACTTTTTTTAACTCGACCCTAAATCTTTTTTTTCCATTGTTTACTACCACAGAAGTATAATACCATTCAGAAACAATATAAAGTGTATTCGACGATAATATGAGTTTTCCAGACCCAGACTTTCAGAAAGCAAAATTCAATTTTATGTAACCTTATGAAGATTGGATGAAGGCTACGGCCGAGAGTTGTTCATGTTTAAATATGAATTATATATTTGTAACTCATATTTAAACATGGCTAATCATAAAAAGACTGAGTTTGCCGCAACAGATCAGGACATATCAATGGTAGCAAAAGCACTGTCGCACCCGGCAAGAATCGCTATTATGCGTATTTTGGCACAGCACAAGCATTTTACCTGCGGCGAAATAGTTGAAATACTCCCTTTAGCGCAGCCAACGGTATCCCATCATTTAAAAGAATTGATGGATGCCAGGCTGATTACTGTTGCAATTGATGGTAAAAAATCACTGTATGATGTAAACTGGCCAACCTGGAACAGATATACAGCCGAGTTTGAAAATATGCTCAGTGCTATTAACAAGGCGGAACAGCAGCCCTGATCTGCCAGCTCAATTTATGGGTTATATTCGTACACAACCTTATAAGGTACCTGTTTAAGTGAGGCAGATATCTGTCCTATCTTCAGATCACGCAGCTGTGGGGTAGGCTCACAAAAAGAATAAGCTTTTCCTTTATAAAGCAAAGGTTTCCCCATCGGTTTATCAAACTGCACTGCCATAGTTATATGAGTGGGATATAACACCGCTATCATCGGCAAATTGTATATTTCTTTAACAAGGTAAAAAAACAACGCGGCACGATCATCGCAGTCGCTGTATTGAGCAAACAGGGTTTCTTCCGGGCTCAACCGTTTCTCCCGGCCAAAATTAATATCATCATTTTCATATAAAAAGGCATATCGCGTAAAATGCATCAGGTAATCAACGCCTTTTTTAATGCTCATGCCGTCCACATTTTTTTTTAGCAAAGGGATCAGCGATCCATAAGTTTCTTTACTAAGAGGAATATTGAAGTATGATTCGAAATCTACAACCGGATAATTCCTGAAAATGGAATCAATCAGCGGGTTAAGCTTAATCCTGAAATAGTATGCCTCATGCCGATAGGTAAACTGCAGGTTCTTTTCCACATAGTCCGCAGGCGTAAAATCAGGCATCCTCGTAACCTTATATGAAAATGAGTTTATTGCACCCGGCACATTGATATCAACAGGAATAGCCGGTTGTATTGTAAGATCAGTACCCGGGTAGTCATGAATGTTAAGACACATGTACTTTTTATCATCAACCATATAAGAAGGAATATCTGATACATCTTCATTGTTGTAAACATAAAAAATGATTTTTTTTCCGGCCAGCGCCAGTCGTGCGTCATAGCCCGATTTAACCATCAGGAACCATTTATATAAGGTGTACGTATTGTAATTTTTTTCTTTAGGGCTTATTTGCTGGGCAGTTTTGCGCACGAGTTGGTAATACAGCCAGTCGTTAAGCTGGTGATCTTGTTTATAACTCAACAATGCATTAATTAAAGGTTTATAATTACCGGCATCAACATTGACATAAAAGCTTTTTATGTTATTTACCGATAGTCCGCTTGTGGTATCGCTAATAGTTAAAGCATCGGCATTAAATGTACCATCATAAAAAGCAAAACAAATCCTCCTGTTATTTTGAGCAGACAAATTAACTGTACTTAAAAGTATCAAACAAGGGAATAATATTTTAACATATCTGCCCATAGCAAACACATCATTTTACTTATAAAGGTTAAAGCATTCTGCTTTATGTCTAAATATACAAAATTGAAAATTAAAACATCAATTGACTTAATATTATTTTAATCGTTTAACAACATACTATTAATATTAGGCGCATAGATTTGAATTGGAAAATTATGATGCATGGCGACAGAAACATTAGGTAAAAGAATACTATGCTTATTTATAGCTATAGGATATTTCTTTTTTTCGTGTTTGTATGTTACACGATGTCCCAAAATTGCAGGTCATGCTAAAACAGGAAAGTATTTAACGCTTAATAACGGACCGGTAAAACAAAACGGTCCGGTTATTTCGAGTGCAAATGATGGCAAATCTGCACCTGTTCTCTTTTTATCCCGCCCGCGGGTAATTTTCGGCAAAACCTTAGCTGCATTAAGTAATCAATTCAGGTTAATTCGTACCTGCGAGTTATGCCCGTTCCGGTTCATATCACAATATGATACTCAAAGCAGATTTCGGTCTCACAAGGTTTTTTATGCTGCTAACATTTTTTCCATTACCTGTACCTGGAAAATCTGAGTTATCAGCTTCTCACCTGCCAATACCTTTACAATGTTTTCTTATTTTCTTATTACCTGCATTTACGGCAATTAATGCCGTACTAACAATTAATTCATTTAACAACCGTGTGGACAAGTTATGCCTTATTTCAACTTAAAATTTTCAAATACCGATAACGAACTGGCTAATTTTGCGAAAGCCCTTGCATTGCCCGTCAGAATTGCCATTGTCCGTATTATTATAGCTAACGGCAATTTAGTACCCAAAGAAAGTTTATATAGCATCCCGTTTAACCAGGAAACAATAACCAAGCACATTGCCGAATTAAAACGGATGGGTATTATAAAGACTCATGGTTTACGCGGCTCAATTAAATACAGTATTGATGAGCGCTTGTTTGGTCAAATGGCCGATGGATTTGCCATGCTATTTGAAAGTATGAGAAGATTTGAACATGATCTGCAGAATCATTAAACCTGATTATACGGGCATCGAGGTGAATTTCCGAACTCGGGATAATAAATTCAAAAAAAATTTCAATTATAATAGTCTGATAAACAGATACTGCATTATAACTTTTACTTAACCTTCGCTTAAAGTAACAATTCGGATTTGGCAATTCGGTTCAGATTTGTACTTTTGCGCCCGGAGAGTTGGCAGAGTGGTCGATTGCGGCAGTCTTGAAAACTGTTGAACTGTGAAAGGTTCCTGGGGTTCGAATCCCTAACTCTCCGCCAAGTATTATTCAATTAGGATCAAAGCGCTGTAAATGAATTATTTACGGCGCTTTTTGTTTTTAGTCCTCACCAAAATAAACCAATCAATCGCTTTGGTCTGGTGACCTGTAGGTGACCTTTTTCAAGGTAATCCTATCGGTCACCGGAATTCTTATAAGTCGCTGTTATTGAGCATGTTCAGTATTTAAACATCTTGATTTCAGCAGGATATGTAACTAATTTTATTCACTTAAAAGCTTCAGCGATGAACAAATTTTTTAACCTGCTCTTTTACGTAAAGAGATCAAAAACAAATGCCGAAGGCCTCGCTCCTGTTTACCTGCGTATCACTGTTGATGGCGTACGCATCGAAGTCTCCTCTAAACGCTATGTCAATCCCGACAAATGGAACACAAATGGACAAAAGTTAACCGGAAATAGCGAAGACGTAAAAAGTATCAATGCCTACCTGAAAACTTTAGAACACCAGGTGTATGATGTTCACCGGGACATGATCGAGCGAAAGTTGTTGATCACCGCACCTAATTTGAAAGACAGGCTTCTCGGCGGCAAGCCTTCACCTGGAAGAATGCTGGTGCCGATATTTCAGGAACACAACAGGCAGGTTGCCGCGCTTATTGGTAAAGAATATGCAAAAGGCACGCTTGATCGCTACGAGACAAGCTTGAAGCATACTCAGGCATTTTTGATTTGGAAATATAATGCCGCCGATATCGACATCAGGGCAATCGATCATGAGTTCATTATGGCCTACGATTTTTATCTCCGTTCAGAAAGAGGCTGCAACAATAATTCGACAGTCAAATACCTTAAAAATTTTAAGAAGATTATTCTGATCTGTATTGCAAATGGTTGGCTTGATAAAGATCCGTTTGTTAAATACAAACCAAAAGTAAAGGAAGTTAAACGGGATTTTTTAAATGCCGAAGAACTGGAGGTAATGGCTAATAAGAAACTGGTTAGCGACCGGGTGTCTCAGGTAAGGGATATTTTTCTTTTCAGTTGTTACACCGGCTTAGCTTATGCAGATGTCAAGAAATTAAAACGCGCTGAAATCGTAACAGGCATTGACGGACAAAAATGGGTTTATACCAATCGGCAAAAAACAGATACTTCTTCCCGCATTCCTTTACTTCCTCAGGCTATGGAATTAATGGCTAAGTATGAAGAGCATCCTCAATGCGTGAATGATGGCTTGTTACTCCCTGTATTAAGCAACCAGAAAATGAACAGCTATCTGAAAGAAATAGCAGATGCCTGCGGTATCAATAAAGAATTAACCTATCACATAGCCCGTCATACCTTTGCAACAACTGTAACGCTTGCAAATGGTGTTTCAATTGAAAGCGTGTCAAAAATGCTTGGTCATACCAATATCAAAACAACCCAGCATTACGCTAAAATCCTTGATATGAAAGTGGCCCAGGACATGTCCAAGCTAAGAAAGCTTTATTAGGCCACCTGTTTACATGACCATAAAGCCATAAGTGGCGCTATGGTTAATCGTTAAATTTTTAGACAACAAGAAATAATTGAGCAATGCAACTTCAACATCAGACGATATCATCATGACCAAGATCTATTATATCAGGGATCAAAAAGTAATGCTTGACAGCGATCTGGCTGAACTTTATGGCGTAGAAACAAGGCGTTTGAACGAACGCTTCGATTGGAAATTGAATAAATTAAAAGCAAACTGATAAGGCAGGATAAAAGCCTTGAGTTGATATTTGGATATCTGGATGAACTTATAGAGAAAAAGTCGCAACCAACAGATAGAAAAAGAATTGGTTATATGCCGGATACTGATACCTTATAATCAACTGAGGCCTGAATTTTACCCACTGTTATTCAGAGAATACTGGCATGGATTTTCATGCCAGTATTCCTACATTTTATATGTAAACAGTGGGTCTTTTTATTGATGTAAGTCTCGTTGGCCACTGATTCTAACGAGTTCCTCTTACATCTCATTTGAGCATGGAGGGTTGTTATTGCTCTTCATGTTTCAATTCATGCTTTAATAATCGATTTCAAATTTTTTTATTCCGTCAAATGGATGACCAATCAAAATATCACCAGGCAAAGAGTCATTTTTCGCGATCAAATATTCCTTAAACCCTCTAAATAAGTCTGTTAATATACTATCCGACGTGTATGATAAATCGAACATGAAGATCTTTTTCTCTTTAAAAAAAGTTTTTATAAAATTAACTTCATTCACTTTATAGTTCACACTAAACTCTTGTTCTACGTCATCTAATTCAAAATGATAATACAATTTGCCGCGATGATGCTTAACATTTTGGAAAAATGCCGTGTCATGATCTTTACTGACCAATCTAATCTCGGGAAAAGAATAAATAAATGTGTCAAATAACGATACAATATCTTTATTCGATGTAATCACTGTTGCAACTTCCATATTATTTGATAATAGCTTTTATTGCGTTAAAAAGTTGTGTTTGATTCTTAAGCACTGTAATCCCATTCTTGGCCGCTTCTCTTATCTGCGCTGTTGTCGCTTCGGGCATGTAAAAGATATAAGCTTTTCCTTCATGTGCAGCTTGAGCCATGTTTTTTACCTGTTGAGGTATTTTTAATTTTCCTCCTGATTTTACCTCAATATTAATTTGCTTTAGATCAATATCTATATCTCCGATGCCAGCAGGACTCTTGTAAGCTCTTTCGACTCCCTGAACCGTCCCATTTCCAAATTCAGAGTCAATCGCTTTTGCGAGATTGCCAACAAGTGGCGCGTCTGTCATAGCAGCCCAGTCCGTTGCTGTACTAAATAATCTGCCCACCCAGGATGCAATAGGTCTAAATACAGGCTTTAATATATATCCCAATGCCTCGCCAGCGGCGAAAGTTGCTAATCCCCAAGCATTCTCTTTATTATACTCTTCCCTTTCATCTTGGGTCATATTTGCACCAATAGGCCCGCCTATAATATTATGAATTATTGCATCGTTTTTCTTCTTCTCTTTTTCTTTCTGACTTTTATCACCAGGTGGGTTAGGATGACCAAATTGATTCTGTAAACTTTTAAAAGCAGCTACAGCTGCATCACCTTCAAAATATAGATTACCTCCACCCACACTTCCTAAATTAACCGTTTCCATACCATCAGGATCTATATTCCTGATAGGATTGTTCTCAACATAATTATAAGGCGACCACCGACTTGAAATTTCTGCCAAAGGATCGACAGATGTCCACCTGGCAATCGCCGGATCATAGTATCTTGCACCATAATCATACAGGTTTAATCCGTTTTGCTGTAACTCTTTCTTATTATAAAGATATAAACTTTTTGTTCCCAGTACAGTGCTATTACTTTCCATACCGAACGGATAATAATCATCCGTCTGCACCTGCCTGGCTGTTGTACCTGTGCTTGTGTCGAAGTTTACACGGCTATTACCCAAATGATCTGTCAGGCTGTATTCGTAATTATAACCAATAGCCCCGTTCGGGATCGCCCGGCCTTCTTCTGTTTGGATGAAGTCAATTGCTGTACCGTTGTACTGGACGCCACCGATGTATTCCGTTGTTGATGCACCGGTACCGCTGATCACTTTCCGTAGTTTTTGCCCGTTTGCATCATAGGTATAGGCCGTGTTCAGTACTGCAATACTCTGCGGAAGGTTCAACAGATTGTACTTAATCGGATTTGTCGAAAGAATACCCCGGCTATCGTCCGAAGTAAGATTGCCATTCAAATCATAACCATAAGTCGCTGTCCCATTTTTTTGTCCCAGGGCGTTACCGCTGTCATCCGTAACACTGCCCAGTTGATTTGAGTTGGCCGGATAATTATAAGTCAGCCGGTCGATCAGCGTAGTTGATGTGGTCGCATAACGTTGCAGGAATTTTATGTTACCCATCAGGTCATAGGTGATGCCGTTCTCATGGTCACCTGTTGAGCTATAGCCTTGCTGGAGCCTGTTAAGCTGATCGTAAGAATAGCTATAGTGTTTATCCAGGTTGCCTGGTATTCCCCAAAACTGGTAGGCGATATTGCCGTTATAATACTTATTGGTTCCTGTATTATAATAAAGTAGTTCTTCGAATAGCGGAGCACTGCTTCTTAACAGCCAGCCGCGTTCATTATAGCTATAAGTCACCAATTGCCGGGCATTGCCGGTACCGGTAGTATCCGTAGTATGCAGGTTCTTCTTCCATAACTGTCCTATTTCGTTATAGTCCAGCTTCGATATCAATGTCCTGGTATCAGCTGTTTGCCCCACGTTCTGAAGTACAGACCATGTCTTCAGTTTTCTACCCATATGATCGTACAGATAACGGAGTCCTTGCGTCAACTTAAGGCCACCAGCGACCGCTGTATAGTGCTGTCGTGTCGTCGTTGTTACCTGATCATTGAAGTTATAAGTCGTTGTAACAGCATCATAGTTTGCGGCATTAAGCGTCCCACCAAGATAATGTTGTTGGTACGTTTTTATTAGGCGACCCTTATCATCATAATAATGCGCCGTCCATAACATATCAGTTGAAATACCATTACTGTTCAACACTGCCGTCCTCGTTGCTGTTAGTAACCCGTTAGGTGCCGCTGATGCGCCTGCTGGCGCAACAAAACCTGAGGGAAAACCAGTAATCGCCGGATAAGTATCGTAATAATTGATGCTGAGGACCGGGCCTCCTTGAGGAGCCAGCGCAGTGTAGCCGGTAGCTTGGGTGTTATCTCGTGTAAGCCACAAAGTGGTCTGCCCGGCAGCCCAGGAGGTTAGCCATTGTTCCAAAACATGACTGGGGCACTTATGTTTGAGTCGCCGGTATTTCCAGGCGCTCCGCTTGAACCCCAAATACCAGTTATCGCTATTCTGCCAAATGCATCATATTGGGTGTACGTCCAAACCTGCGGGTTCTGACTCCGCTGGTTAGCATCCTGGGTGAAGATCACCTGATCGAGCTTATTATAGATTATAAATTCCCAGCCTTTGCCGGGAACTTTCTTCTCTATTAACCGGTTCCGCCCGTCGTATTTGTATTGGTAGCATAGGCCATCCAGCGCAGCTTGGTTTAAAGCACTTGTAATACCGCCGTCTGCGCCGCTGCCGGGCGGCAAAACATAGCACAGGTTACCATAATCATCATATACATAATAGGTCGAGAGAACCTCCAATTTTGCCGGGCTGCCTGGTACAAAGTTAAACACCCGCTTCAACACCACATGCCCTTCGTCATCCTTGTACTCTTCTATTGTTCCTCCTCTGCTGTTACCGAGCCCCGTATTCTTCCAGTTCTCATCTTTACTTACAGTAACATGCAGCTTCCCGGCCACGTAATTGTTCTGACCATTTATTCCGAGCAGCAGGCTGCCGTCAGTACCTACGGTATATAAGGCCGCGTAATAAGTATTACTTGTATCGCTGATGGCTGTTGTATTGTTTGTTGTGTAAACAACCTTCTTTGTATGACCAGTGGTGCCTGATGGTTGCCAGTCCGTCCCTGGAGCTCCTTGTTCCGTTACACGATTCATCGGCGATTGCTCGAATACGGTTTGCGCATAAGGCGCTGAACTTGCTTGTACCCCGGGAGAGTTCCATGTTGAAACGTTTGTCGGGTCGGTATAAAATGCGGCCTGGTCAGTCACTGCTGTTGTTTTATAACTTCCGTCACCATTCGTTGCCTTTACCACATATGGCTGATATTTTAATGCTTCCCTATTATACGCGTCGTAGACAATTGGTTGGACGATATCGCGTCCCGTTGCGCTTCCCTTAACCTGAACAGATTGCTGCGGGCGACCAAGCCCATCGAAATACTGGACATCGATCTGCTCATTATTCTTATCCGATGAGGCTGCGATTACCTGGGCATCTGTTGTTAAGTCTTTTATCCTGGGGACATAGGTCACAATATAATTCCGATCCAGGCTCAGATTTAAAGCTCCCGCTGCTTTTACAGTAACTGTCAACTGGGTAGTTGCCGTATTGTCATTGTTATTGGCGGTGATCGTATAGGCTGTCTGCGCTGTCACCGCTGTCGGTGTTCCGCTGATAACACCTGTAGTACTGTTTAATGACAGACCAGCAGGGAATGCCGGATTCACCGTATATGGTGTGGCAACGATCTTGCGGATCAGGTTCGTCGTAAAGTCCCCTACATACACCAGGCCGCCTGCATTTGCAGCTATCGCAAACGGCAAATAAAACGTTGACGCATTACCTGCACCATTCATGCCACCCTGGGCACCCGTACCCGATAGGGTCGTAACCACACCTGCAGATGTTACTTTCCTGATCCGGTTATTGGCTTCGTCCGTTACATACAGATTCCCTGCCTTATCGATCCCAATGCTGGTTGGAGCGTTAAAACTTGCCGCAGTTCCTGTACCGTCTGCGAAAGATGCCGTACCGCTGCCTGCTAATGTCGTCACCACACCTGCCGGGGTCACTTTCCTGATCTTTGCGCCAACCCGGTCTGTTACATAGACATTCCCCGAGGCATCTGTCACCACGCTGAAAGGCTGATTGAACGTAGCGCCAGTGCCTGTTCCGTCTATTGAACTTGCAGTACCACTTCCCGCAAGCGTGGTTACCACTCCAGCCGAAGTGATCTTTCTGATCTTGTTATTGAAAGCATCCGCTACGTATACGTTGCCGGAGCCGTCTACCGCAACGCCGCAAGGGTAATAGAATGTCGCTGATCCGCCCGCTCCGTCCGTACTGCCCTGTGCGCCGCTGCCCGCGAACGTTGTTACCACACCTGCCGGCGTGATTTTTCTGATCGCGTTATTATCCTCATCGGCAACGTAAATATTACCGGAAGCATCAGCCGCCAATCCTACCGGATGATAAAAGCTCGCCGCTGTTCCCGTTCCGTTTGCAAATCCCTGTGTGCCGCTCCCAGCAAAGGTCGTTACGACACCCGCCGGTGTGATTTTCCTGATCAGGTGTGAACCGCCCTCAGCTACGTAGGTGTTTCCGGAAACGTCAACCGTAGCGCCAAGCGGCTGATTAAAGCTTGCCGAGGTCCCCGTACCGTTTGCTGAACCGGCGCTTCCCGTCCCCGCGAATGTAGAGGTTTGCCCCGCTGCGGATACCGCGCCGCTTACTGTCGGGCTCAGCGCCGCAATTGCAGTTCCGGCCGAATAGGTCTGAGGGCCGGCATAACTGATCGTTAGCGGCGTAATTATGGTCACATCCAGAGCAAATATGATGGCCCCGGTATTTGTTGAATAGCCCTCTGCAACTGCATAATAGGTTCCCGGTGCCAGGTTGGTAAAACTCAGTGATGATCGTGAACTCGTACAGAGCGGACCACCGTCATCATTGCTTGCTATCTCCGTACCGCTGCTGTTCAGCACATGCAGATAGGTATCAAAATTGCTTTCGCACAACGATACATTTACCGAGTTTGTGGAGCCTCCGATGGTAAAACTGTACCAGACATCCGGTGATGCCTGTCCGTAATTATTGACAAAACCATTGGCTGTCGTATTGGTCTTTGTATCCGAATAACTGCCCGACACACTGTAACTGCCCGCGTTGATTGCGGTGCCCATCGTAGTTCCCTGAGAAAAGGCCTGTACGGTAATACCTGCCAGCAATATCAGCAGGATGAATGTCTTTTTCATTATAATTGTAATAAGGTTATCGTGTGGTTCTCTGTTACCGGTTGCTTTTAAATGTAGTATCACGTTTCCAGGTCTGTTTCCGCTCTGTCGTCGGTATGATCAGGTTACGCTGCGCTTCCGGCAACAGCCCCTCCAACTGACGGTTCTTCTCGTTCATGAGCGAATCAATCGCGGCACGCTTCTGCCGGTCGGTCAATGCCTCATTGCTCAGTACCAGCTTTAAGGCCTGTTTGTAATTGTCCTGGATATCGCTGGCCTTCCGTGCTGTCGAAGTATCGGTCTTCAACAGGTTCCTGATATAACTTACCCGGTTTATTTTAACACTGTCCACCTGCTGCCCGTAACTCCTGCCTATGCTTATTGTCATTAATATAACAATGGCTATTAATATTCTTTTCATGTAAATAATCTCCTTTATTGTCCCTGATAGTGATAATCGATGTGTTTAACAATATTGCCATCCTTGTTCTTGATGTTCTTCAGGCGTTGGAAGTTATCATATTCGTAATATGTCGTCACCCCTTTGACATCGGTCATGCTCGTCATGCCCACCAACGGTGAATAAGTGTAAGTACTTATCTTTGCGGCCGAAAGTCCCGAGGCTGTTCGCAACGGCGCAAGAAAGCTGTTCACTGCCGCATCTGTTGGTGCCTGGTTGTCACGGAAGTTTTGCACGGCAGTCGCGCCGCCAAGAGCTGCAACTACAGTTGCATAGTCCGCATTACTTACTTCAGCTATCGGGTAAGTACCGCCGTATCCATAAACGTAACAGATTTTTGGTGCACCACTTTTGGAAACACTCTGGATATTACTTTTATTATCATAAGCATCAAATACAACCCGTGCTTCCGATGCATCTGTACCTTTTTGGGTTTCCACACTTGAGGGTGCATATACATTATTGCCCCAGTCTTTATAATTGGTCAGCGTCGATGACAAAAAATGAGCTTCATCATTCTTAAATGCAGTTTGCTTGATCACTGGAGCGATAATATTGGCATTAACCATAGTTGTATACGGAGCAGCAGCATAGTCATAGGGATAAGTATATTCCAATAACTTACTGTTACCATTACTTTTTGAAACGGTGGTCTTTGTTGTTTTCAGGTAGGTAGGGTGATAAGTATATTGCGTGGTAGTGTTGACGCCATCAGTAGTCTCATTGCTGCTGATCAGTAACCTCGACCCGGTGCTTAGCTGGTAATCAGTATAAGCATGAATAGATGGAAGGTGTAATGCCTGAAGCGGATTATCGCCATCATTAAAACACTCGAGGCCCATGAATTTATCGTTATCGGTTGTTCCGGGAGTATTCCAGTCAATGGACGCTATAATTTTCAAACAAGTGTAATCATGGTTATTGAAATCCTGGTACTGGTTGGTAACTGAAGAAACCAGGGAATAACCCGAAGAGGTTTTATTGTATACTTGTTTCTGCAAAAGGTTACCGGATTTCCATAAGTTGGAACGATACACCATCGGGATATACTTATAAAAATACGGTTGAAAATTCGCAAGGTCATCCTTTATAATCTCGAACTGGCTCACCGTTTTTCCATTAGCGTTTACGCCGTCACCTGAATACTCCGTCACATAATCATAGACCACAGAACTGCCTGCCCAGGAATAACTGAACTTGGGGAATGCACCGTAGATACGTTCATTATAGGTATAGTTGTAGCCCGGTGTATTTGTTCCAGCGTAGCTATAGGTATTGGTATAGACATTCAACATTGAATAACAGTAATCGGCTGGGTTTATTGGTGCGTAACTAATGCCATCGCCATTTTCTGTCTGACCATATTTATACCACTTGGAAAACAAATAGGTACCGTTACTATCGTAATTATCTATTTTCTTTATCCGGAGTCCGCCTGCTACTTGCCCGCCGCCAAAACGGTGCGCTTCAAAATTGAAAATTGAGTACCCTCCGGTGGGATAGGTAATCTTATTCAGTGTCCCCTGGAGCATGGCATTTTCATTAGGAGTTCTGTCCATAGATCCGGCGTTGGTCATTTCAGCATCCTTAGCCACCTGGAAATTGGGAACATAGTCGTTGCCTAATGCTGTGCCATTATAAAAACCCCAATAGTCTATCCCGCTCATTTTGGCATAAGGCGTACCGGTATAGCCCAGCTTATAGTTGTAACTCTTTTGCAAAACATTGTCAAAGAAATTGACTTGGTCCAGTTTGTAATAGTCGCTGCCATAATTGCTTTGTTGCAATGTAACCGTCTTAATCGGACTTGAAGAAACGTTATTGTAGACATTTAATGCTGTTAACTGATTCTGGCTATTGTAAGTCAGCGCCACGCTTCCGTTATTAAATGTAATCGAACTTAGCTGTGCATAAGTGAAATTCTGCATATAATGACCTCCGGAATATACCTTGGTGTTATTATCTATAGATCCTTGGTAAGTTCCCCATCGATTAAGTCCGTCTTTAATGGTCCATTGATCGGTGATAACCAGTTTCGAGGCTGGTGAAAGGCCGGGCAAACCGTCAGTGCGAATGGTATAATTAAAGCGGATGATATCGGATTTGTCGGCCGAAACAATTTCGGTCAGCAGGTAGTTACAGGTACCCTGGTCCGTAAAGGATACTTCCTTTGCCAGGTTCGAGCTATTCGAGTAATAACCGAAACGGTATAACGTCCCGTTTTCGTCGGTAATATCGAAACTATAGCTGCTTATTGCAGTTGCTACACCTCCGTTGCGCACTATCTTCATGTTTTGAAGGGGTGTTATCACCGGTGTGCTCGTACCCGGATAAAAGAATTTACCCTGGTAATTCAAAAAGGAGAAATTATAGGTATCGTATTCACTGTCCTCATAGCCCTTGTCGAAATTGATCAGTGTGCTGTTTTCACCACCACTTCCCGGCGTGTTGCAACTCGAGTTAGGATTAATTAAGCCGGCACTTTTAAAGTAATTGTTCAATCCCCCGAGGTTATCAATAACACCCTGAACGGAACCCGTGATCATTCCCCCTGAAAATAGTGTCCATCCGATGCCTATACCATTGCAATTGTCATCATATTTGATACCCGAAGCATGATATTTCAGCGCTATCGGGACACTCGTACCATGCGATTCTATGGTGTAAAGCGGTATAGAGACATCCACGAGCCCGCTATTTAAGCTGACAGGGTAATCGGTATACTTTTGAAGGGTTGACGCAGTGGGCGATGAAGGAGTTACCTTTGGCAGAAGGGGGCCGGTCTGGGCGAATGCGGCTTTTAAAGAGCCGGTCAAAATAATTGCTAAACACACTGATTTAACAAGTCGGGGGCATTTCGTTTTCATAAAAAGGCTTAGGTGACACTGTGGTCTGACAGTGTCCGATATGAGAGTTTGATTTGTACTATACCAGGAAATGTTGCAGTTTATGCACGCTGTTTAAATAGTTTGAAAGCAATATCAGAGAAATTAATGGCAGCGGAAGTCCCCTCTTTACACGGGAAGTTTGAAGACATCGAAGTTATGAGCGTAATCATGTATAAAGTTTTAGTTAGGTAAAACAAATATAGTAAATATGTAATTTTTATTTAATCAATATCGCATTAAATAAAAATTACATATTGTAAAAACTTTGACAAAAAGAACGCACCTATTTTTGCTTCTGGTTGGTGTTTTCCCCGCACCAAAGAGGCTGTATCACCAATCAAATTGAGCGCCCTGGTGTTGCGTCACCTATAAATTGAAATTCAGCTTATAATATTTATAACTGAGTGGTTAAAATATTTTTAGCATAAAAAACATTCAATTATCTGATTTACCTCTAGGTATTTTAGGAACACCAGCATGGATTTTCATTTCATGCCAGTGTTCCTTTATTCTATCTATGCATCAATTGTTATTGTCTTGCCACGATCAAAATTGCTATGCTCGTCCTGGTGCACATATCCGAGTTGATTGGTTAGCAGCTCAGTTTTCCCGATATTAAATTCAGGGGTAGCATCGTGATGATGGCCGTATATCCAGTAATCAACACCGCTGTCCTCAATAAAAGCATCTAAGTCGGTGGCAAAAGCTTCATTTAAAACGCTGTCTAAATATTGTTTGGGATAATGCTGAAATGTAGGCACGTGATGCGACACAACGATGTTCCTGATATCCTCATTCCGGTTATCCGCTCCAGCCTTCAATGCAGTTTCGAGAAATGCCAGGGAATCTGAATGCATTTGGTTGTATTTTTCGACCGAGAACAACCTGCCCTCATCTTTAATCACCCTGAAATCCATCATCCCCCGTTCGATATAACGGGCTTTATATTTCGATATTTTCGACCATAGTGTCGTAAAATGGATCTTGACCCGGTTCAATTCAATAGTAGAATTGTTAAGCAGCGTCACGTTAGATCGGATCGACTCACGAAAAACACCTGACCTGTTGGCTATATCGAAATGGTAAAATTCATGATTACCGGGAACCCAGTAAGTGTGTTCATAATTGTCGGCAAGCAAACTAAAGAAATCACTATGACGGTCAATATCTTTCAATGGTATTATATCTCCCGCCAATAAAAGGATATCTCCATTTATCTGCAAAGGGTTTAAAGCCATATAATTCCGGTTTTCCGGGAATTCCAGGTGAAGGTCCGAGGCTATCTGTAATTGCATAATTGTAAATGTATTTAGTATTTATTTAACGATGGCACACTCAAACTTCAGAAATCATTTTTATCCGCTTCTTTCAGCCATTCATCATTGGACGGATTATAAGGATCCAGCCAGTCTGCTTTGGCATTCGCCCAGGAAAACCATTGCGGATCGGGATCCTGCACAGCCAATGTATATTCCCGGATGAGCTGAGCTCGCTTCCAGCGTTCGGCATCCCTCATCAATTCTTTAAAAGCTTCTTTTTCCTGTTTTTTTCGAGCTTCAAATTCAGCTTTTTCTTTTCTTTCCCGCTCCCAGTTTGCCTGCCAGATCCGCGCTTTTTCCAGGTAAAGTTCTTCTTCTTTTGCAGCCAGTTCCAGCTTTGCCAGTATTTTGGGTAATTGCTCTTCCAGCAAAACCGCTTTGAGGTCCTGCCATTCCGACTTCAGCCTCGTATCAATTCTGAAAACGACTTTCCCATTCGGGTGCCATTCGTAATTACGATAAGATTTATCATACACCCTCACTTTGGTTGTCCGCTCCCGAAATGTCACTTTTAATTTGATGTCGCGTATCACAACATAATTGCCGTCGTCATGCAGTTCAAATGAATAGCCTCGTACCCTCACGCATTTGATAAGCGTATCCATAAAGCGGAGCGCACGTCCTACGTTAGCTGGTGAGACTTTGATATCCAGTTCCCGCTTTGCTGTCATTACCATGCCGGAAAATTCGGATCAGTCAGTCTTTTCAGGCTCTCCCTGGCAGCGAGCGTAACCGGCTCGGGCCTGACGAGACGATCAGGCACTCTGAAAGGCAGCTTTTCGGATGCTATTTTCCTGGTATGAATTTTTAGCTGACAAACCTTTTTCACAGGTGCTCCGGCTGGTCTTTCTTCAAGTACCGCCGGTTTATAGATTTTGCCGGTTACGGGCAGCACGGGCTGTTTCAGTTTGTAACCCGCCTGGATCTTAGCCCACTGTCCCCGCTTCGGAACAGGAACGTCCATGCGGATACATAACTTACGAAAGCCAACATCTGATATGATATATTTCTTCGCGATCAGCGTCATTGGCGTTTCCCAGACTATCCGGTATATTTCTTCACGTGTAAATGTGATCATAATACCGGGGCCGCTGCTTTTAATTCTTCGGTATCGAACTCACCCAGGCTGCGCAGGTATTTCAATGTGATGACCACTGAAGAATGTCCCATGATCTTTTGAACCATATAAACATCCTTTGTTCGGCGAAACACGTCAATTGCAGCAGTATGCCGGAAAGAATAAAGGGTTTGTTTGGGATAGATCAGGCCGTGGCTTAGCATTTTCTTTTTTTCGCGGTTCCATTGCTTTCCGAAATAGGTTTGGTTGAAAGGTTCGCTAATACCACTGAAGATATTGTCTTCCCTTTTTAACTCCTGCAATACCGGCTCCAGCTCTTCCCTGACGTAATCCGGCACGTAAACGACACGGATCTTGCCGCCTTTGTTTTCTGAGCCGTCCAAATGAATTTCAGTATTATCTTTCCTGAAGTGCTTTTTGGTTAACAACCTGATCTCCTCATGTGGACGCAGCAGGCATCCGTAAGTCATCAGGCAGCACCGATAAAGGTTTGTGTGGTTAGCTTTCAGGAAAGTAAATACAGGCTCTAACTGTTCTTTTTCGTAAGCCAGATGGAGTGTTGCTTTAACCCGCCTGGATTCAGTTCTTTTCGCGGCCATCAAATCCTCGTCGATCATTCTTGAAGCGAGGTTAAAAAGTATGTTCAGCTCCCGCCGCCTGTTCATGTAATACGTTGCAGAAGAACCGAAAAGCTGTAAGAACTCTTCGATCCTGGAGGTGGTCAATTCCCGGATCGACATTTCACGTCCTTCCGCTCCAAGAAAGTCCATGAAATGGTTAAAGGCATAGCGCAAATTGTTTTTGTGGTGCTTGCTTAAATCAGAGGCCAGTTTTTTGTCTAATGCCTGCTGGAACAGCAGGCCGATTGAATCATTTTTATTTATTTCCTTCATCGGGCAAAAATCTTTCACCTAATGGTAAAAGGATAATCTCAGCTAAGCAAGCGGGGATGTGAATAATTCACAGCCCCGCGATGCTTTCGCCGGGGCTACTTGGTCGGTCCTCCACTCGTTTCTTGGCGGTACATTACAAATTTCACAATGTAAATCCGGATAATCTATTCTTAGCATTTCTAAAGTATCCTAAAACAAGTCATATTTTAGTTTACAGTATCTGCTCACGAAAACTTACCCAAAGAATACTCGAGAAAAGCGATTTGCTGATTATACAACTCTTCAGTTCTCGATAGGTATTGTTCTATCTTTTTTGCAGCAGTTTCCATAACGGATTTGTCAGCTTTGAAATTTTTTGTTTTAGCCTTTGGATATCCTTTATCGAAAAGATTGTAGAAAACAAACTCCGTATCATCATCCGTACCTTCATAAAGAATGTATTGGTAATCATCACTAAACAGGCTTATTATTTGTTGCAGTTTGGCAAATTTTCCGTCCTGCCTGTTGTATCCCAACTTAAGCTCTATCGCACACCGTTGCACCGTTTCAATCGCTTTAATCATAAATGATAGTGCAGACTTGTATTCTTCCTTTCTCAAGTGGGTTTCTATCCGTTTTAACAGGCTACGGCACTCTTTATGAGAGCCCTTCCAGCACCTTTCCAACACCGCTTTATGCATTTCGACAGTCACATATTCAGGATTAGGAATCACAAGATCCTTATCGGTATATAATACTGTCCCAGCATAAACTACCCATTCCCAAAAGCGTGGGTTCGTTTTGATTTCATCTAAAGCGGCTTCGACTTTATAAACGAGGGGAATGATAAATGTTTTTCCAAGCCTATCAGATTGAATTTTATCCGATATCTCATCTTCTGTTATCCCAATCTTGTCATCGACTAAAATGAGCAGGTAAATCCTGTCCGCGTATGGTATAGCACCCAAGTGGCATACATGCCGGATAAATGGAAATTCTGTTACGAGAGTCGCGGCCATTTCCCCGAATTTAAATTCCCTCTCTAATCTGTTTTTGCGTTTGAGTGCCCTGGGCAGTTGCCAATCGAAAAGATTATATTCTTCCTTGTCCTCCATAATAGTGATCACCTTACGGCCATCTTTAGTATAAGATAGGTGATGACCGTTATTTTTAGTGAGGGTTTCCCATACCGCGCCAATAGCAAGCTGCTCGACCATATAAGCTGCCGAGTGGAGTTTTAAAAGATCGTCGAATAATGCTGGCATATTTCCTTCGAATTCTGCTACTGTCAAGGCCTTATTGCTCAGCGCTGAATAAAGCCAGTAATCGAAATAGTCACGCAGGTCCTGCAATCCGATATAGCCAAAGATTCGTCTAAAGACGATATACGGATTCCGCTCTTCGTAAAACGACAAATCATCAGGAAAATATTTCCAGGTATTCTTGGCAAAATTTAACTGCCAACCCTCAACAAGTTCAGCCTTATCCCAATCATCCGGCGTTTTTCTGTCGAGCCATAAAATATAGCAAATCTCGATCATCCGAACCCATTCGTTTACCGCCAGCACCATTTTAGCAGGGCCTTCTTTGCCCCCCTGGTAATGTGTATCGCTTAGCGCAAATGCTTTTAATTGTTCCAGCAAACGTTTATTCCTTTCAGGTTCGCCCCAAAAAGCGTCTCGTAACGCCCGATAGGGATCGCGGATTTCATTAAATAGTAGGAATTTAGGATAGTTCTCCCATGGTACATAATGTTCGTCACCTCGCATAGCTTAATAAATTGAGTGAATAATAGTTTGATGTCCGAAGTTGAAGAGATCCTTTTGTATATCCCACTCAGCTATGTTCTATCTGACGTCGCTATATGCATATTTCACCGGCAATTATTTCTATATTAGATAAAGCACAGCTTTTTATTATTTTGTTTAATTTTGAGCAAACTCTACATACTGACTTATGAACACTACCGACCCGCCAAAAAATATTCATCAAGGCCGAAATATTAAACGTTTTCGTGAAATGCTCGGTGCGCCCGTAAAGGCGCTTTGATAAATATACTTTAGCAAGTATTGGGCATGTGTTCCAAAGCCCATCATCAACCGACCTATCCTTGAGGGAAA
>NZ_JBNPWO010000011.1:0-198853 GCF_050433785.1 Mucilaginibacter sp. 3215 | reverse complement strand
TCTTGATTTAAAGTGTTTGTTCTTAGTTGTTTACTTTAATCTACAACCTTTTTTTCAAGAACTCTTCTTTAACTGTTTCATGCATACGATCTTATACGCCCTGTAAAACGTTGATTTTATGTCGTAGAAGATTTCTCCTCACCCATCCCGTTTGTTCCCCGGCCGGTTCGTCGAAATGACATCTTCTTTATGATATTATAAGAACATACGGGTATTTAAGAGCATTACTCGGTATCAGTATAAGCATCGCCCCCAATAAAGATCATTGTATTTGTTGCGTGTGCAGGTGAACCCGAAGCACCTAAGGCAAATGATTTTTTGATCACCTTGCTGCCATAATTCAGTTCGATGGTGTTGCCGTAAATTTTGTAGGTGCCGCCTTTGCCTCCGGTTTTTTTCCAGGCGCTGGCAGCAGGTGTCATGATTCCGCCGTTTGATCCTTCAGTAAAATGAGTATCATCAATAAAATTGATCTTTTTGATTACCAGGGCATTTGTGCCGTTGCCATAATCGCCGCCGCTTACTTTTTCATATCCTTTTTTTAGCTTAATACTGCCTGTATACGGATAGGCCGGGAACCAATTGCCTTCACCCAACTTATAATCATAGGTTTTTCCTTCGTTATTAGTAAGATAAAAGGTTGCGCCCGTTTTTTTCCAGGTTCCCCAGGCTTTAGGGCGGCTGCTTTTAGCGGCTGTTACATCCAGCGTTTCAATTGGCTCATCACCAACGTCAAAGTATTCGCCGTTTTTAAATAATACTACGGGTTCAAAGGCAATGGCAGCAGGATAGCCACTTACAGCCCTGAAATACCATCCTTCAACGGCAGGAGCAGCCTTTGCTGGTTTGTGATAGGCGCCTCCGCTTTTTGCATTAGCGGTGGCGCTTAAATGTAATGTGAAGCTTGAAATAGCAAGGCAAATGGCCAGGTGTTTAACTTTCATATCATTTAGTGTTTTGGTTAACTTGTATTAATTAACTCAAACATAAATGATTGGTTTGCAGGAATCTGATTAAGCTTTTGTTAAAAGCTATACATCCATCGCATCATAAACAATAACCTTTTCCCAAAGATGGCTGCAGTTTTTAATAAACTCCAGGTGGATAGGATGGGTTTGATAAGTGGCTTGTCCGGCCAGATCGCTGAAAAACATCAGTTCGGACACCGCCCAGGAGTTATCTACTACGTCGCGTTTTTCGGTACTGGCTACGATACCTACGCGAAGTTTGCGTACGGTTTCAATTTTGGCAAGGGTTTTAACTCCGGCTACCAATTTATCACGGTCTTCTGTTGATCCCGGATTTTTAAGCCAGAAAAACACATGGTGAACTATTGGCCATTCTTCTTTTTGCTCTTTCAGCGATATTGCCGATGCTGTAACTGTACTTGCAGCCAGTGCCGCTGTTGTGGTTATGAATTTTCTTCGGGTTGATTTCATGACAGGTTAAATAATCGCTTTCAAGGTAGTAAGAATTATTTAAAACGTTTATAAGTTGTTTCAATCAAAACACATCCAAAACATAAAGCAGCACAATAACAGGCAGCACATTTAAAAATATCACAAGCCCGATGTTCTGATCCTGCACATCTCTCTGCGCATAGCGGGACAGGAATATGATAAAAACCACATAGTAGATAAGCGGAAAAACGAATATTACGGAAAGCAGCAGTCCCGCCGAGCTCATAAGCTGCCCCCAGCCTAATATAACCGGCCATGCCATCATTCCGACGATTTCAAGAAAAGTGATAACGGATAGTACTTTTAAGGTTTGGGCTTTGCTCATGTTAAGGTAATTGTTTACCTCAAAAATAAGAAAACTGAGGGGTTTTATGAAATATGAAGAAGCAGCCTACAAACACTCCGGCTGCTTGCACCCTTCTTCCGAAAATTCGGGTTCAAAAGTGCTGTGGCTGATATCAAGATGTTCCAGTCGGTGGCGAAGGTCATGCTTGATATTATCAAAATCGGCCATGGCTTCAGGCTTGATCACCAGGTGGGCAGTAAGTGCGTTTTCGGTGGTGCTGAGTGCCCAAACGTGCATGTGGTGAACATCAACCACACCTTTGGCTTTTTTAAGTTCGGCTTTGATCTTGTCAAGGTCCATTTCGGCAGGTACGCCGTCCATTTCCAAACGCAGGCTGGCTGTAAGCAAGCTCCAGGTGCCGCGTAATATCACAAAACCTATTATCAGGCTCACTGCGCTGTCAATCCAGTACAGTTTGGTAAAGTATATGATAATACCAGATATCACCACACCAAAGGATACTATGGCATCAACAGCCATGTGCAGGTAAGCGCCTTTAATATTGAGGTCGGTATCTTTATCTTTAACAAACAGCCACGCTGTAAAAGCGTTAATGCCAATGCCTATAAAAGCAACCCAGGCCATGGTGCCGCCCGATACTATTTCGGGGTTCATGAAGCGCGTAATAGCCTCATAAATAATAAAACCAACGGCCGCAAATAATATTACCGCGTTAAAAAAAGATACGATGATGGTCGACCGCTTATAGCCGTAGGTATACTTACTGTTAGCGCTTACTTTGGTGAGTTTAAAAGCAAGCAAGGCTAACGCGAGGGAGGCCACATCGCTCAGGTTATGGCCGGCGTCGGTTAACAGGGACAACGAGTGTGTAATAAAACCTGTAATAGCCTCAACCACCACAAACACCGAGTTAAGCACTATGCCCCAAATAAAAGCCGAATTTAAATGATCAAGCTTAGGGGCATGGTCGTGATGATGGTGCCCGTGCGAATGTGAGTGCGAATGATCGTGACCTGCTGACATTTAGCAAAGGTAGGGAAAAACCTTGATTCGCATGATTTTAGGATTTCCTGAAATAAGCATTTGCTGTAACATCGTTGTGGTCATAATCCCGCTCCGTATCTGTTTATTTGATCAATCATCAGGGCAATCCTTAAATCCTAAAAATCATGGTTCGGATTATTCATGATGATAAGGCTCACCCTTCATAATGGTATATGCCCTGTACAGTTGCTCCACAAAAAACAGGCGTACCATCTGGTGCGAAAATGTCATGCGCGAAAGAGAGATCTTGTCGTTAGCCCGCTGGTAAACGGAGGTATCAAAGCCATAAGGCCCGCCTATGATGAATATTAAATTGGCAGATGTGGTAACTTCTTTTTTATTGATATAAGCTGCAAACTGGGTTGAGGTAAATTCAGAACCTTTCTCATCCATCAGGATCACAAAATCAAGCGGGGTGATTTTCTTGAGGATCAACTCGGCTTCTTTGGCCTTTTGCTGCTCGGGGCTCAGCGCTTTGGTGTTCTTCAACTCGGGGATTTCGGCAAGCTCCAGTTTGGTATAGTGTTTTAGCCGTTTTACATATTTATCAATGCCTTCCTTTAAATAGGCATCCTCTGTTTTTCCAACGGTAAGGAACGTGATCTTCATATCTGCAACAAATAAACGTTTATTTAAAATATATGTGTTTATTTTGGTTGAATTTATCTGCAAATGGAACAAACAATTATAAACGATTATACTCAAAGAGCAAGCCTCGCCGCTGCAGAAGCGGCCAAATATAAAAAGCTTGCCAATACCTATTCACTGCTGAGGCTCGGCATTTTTGCCATGGTGGCTGTAACTATAGCCTTTGCCATTCACTTCGATAATTTTAGTATTATCGCCATAGCCTTTGTATTGCTGGTTTTTGCCTTTGCCTGGCTGGTAGCGCGACAAAGTGCGTTTGAAAAGCAGAAACAGTATTATGACGATCTGCAGCAGGTAAATGAAAACGAGATAGTTAGTATCCAAACCCACGGAAATATCTACAACGATGGCGCGCGCTACGCTAACGACAAACACTTCTACACTTCCGACCTGGATATTTACGGTAATGCATCGTTATACCAGCTCATCAACCGTGCAGCTACTACCCCGGGAAATAATAAACTGGCAGGTTGGCTCAATGCCCCGGCAAGCAAGCAAACCGTATTACAGCGGCAGGAAGCCGTTAAAGAAATAGCCGCTAAGCACAGCTGGAAGCTCGATCTGCAAACACGGCTCATTTTCGCCATAAAGCAGGACGTGAACCAGCTTAAAAACCTTTTCAAATACCTGCACATTCCGCTCGATATGCCAGGCGAAAAATGGCTTGCCGCTTATACCAAAATAGCGCCTTACTTGTTTACGGCGTTGTTGGTTGTCGCTTATTTTTATTCGCCGGCGAAGCTTGCGGCCATCGTGGTTGGCTTGTTTAATATGGGGGTGGTGTTTTCAAAAGCAGCCTACATCAGCAAAGCCGATCTTATTGCCGGTAAAATAGGTGATACTTTATCCAACTATGCAAATGTATTTAAGTGCATTGAAGACCAGCAATGGCAGGCCGGTTATAGCAACACCCTGGCGCAACAGCTAAAAACAGACAAGACATCGGCCAAAATAAAAGAACTGGGGGAGTTGATCAATAAGCTTAATTATCATCTTAACCTGTTAATCGGCTTTGTGCTCAACCTGTTTTTCTTATGGGATATCCGCCAGATCATCGCCATTGAAAACTGGAAACGTCAAAACCAGGACAGCCTTGAAGCCGCTTTTGATGTCATTGCTGAATTTGAATCGCTGTTAAGCCTGGCCGGTTTGGCCGTAAACTATCCGGATTGGAGTTTTCCTGTTATTGACGACAGGCCGGGCTATACCCTTACAGCTAAAGCCATTGCCCACCCGCTTATTGACGCCACCAAACGTATAGAAAATGATTACGAACTGGATAACACCTTTAAGGTTGATATCATCACCGGATCAAACATGGCCGGTAAGAGCACCTTTTTGCGTACCGTGGGCATTAATACCGTGCTGGCCTTAAGCGGTGCCCCTGTTTGCGCCCAAAGTATGCAGGTATCGGTGATCACCATGATCAGTTATATGCGCATCAAAGATTCGCTCAATGAAAGCACCTCAACCTTTAAGGCCGAGCTTGACCGCCTGCAGATGCTGCTGGCCGCGGTTGAAAATGAGCCTAAAGTGTTTTTCCTGATTGATGAAATGCTGCGCGGTACCAATTCGGTTGATAAATACCTCGGCTCAAAAGCGGTTATCGAGCAGCTCATCCACAAAAATGCGGTGGGTATGATAGCCACTCACGATTTACAGATAGCCCATCTGGAAAATAAATATCCGGATTATGTACGTAACTTTTATTTTGATATCCAGGTAGTGAACGGCGAAATGCTGTTTGATTACAAGATCAAGCACGGTGAATGCAAAACTTTTAACGCCTCGCTATTGCTTAAACAGATAGGGATTGAGGTGGATGCGGAGTAACTCTCTTCGCCGTCATTGCGAGGTACGAAGCAATCGCGAACTGTACAGGGCTGATTTGCAAAGCCCCCCTGCATATTGGGGATTGCTTCGTACCTCGCAATGACGTATAAAAACTAAAGAGCCGGAGGCATTTACGCTCCCGGCTCTTTTATTTCCACTTGATTCTTGACTCTAAAAGTCTTGACTTCTAAACAAACTATCGGCCTCCTGTAGGTGAGCCGCCGGCACCCTGGTCGCCTTGTTTCATGTCATCATTGTTGATGCCTTTTTTCTGCTGTTGCGGGTTGCTGAAGCTTAATTTACCGAAGCTGTAGCTAAACGTTACACCAAACGAACGGAATGGGAACGCGAATTTGCTGCTTTGCGTAAATGTTGGTGTTTTTATGTCGGTATTAAAGTTTTTGTAAGTATTGAATGGCTCAATGGCATTAATACCCAATGCAAGTTTCTTTTGCATAAACTGTTTTTTAAAGCCAAAGCCCATAATGCTGAACGATGGATTTGAGCCCTGAATGGTGCGGCGTGCCGAATTTTCAACAGCAAATGCCTCAGCTATAAAGTTGTTTGGCAGTGTAAGCTGAGCACTTAAAAATGCGTTGTACTGCACATAAGTATTGGTTTGTGTTTGTTGATGCGTAAACTGGTCGATAGCGGTTGGCTTATAGGTGTAAGCGTTGATTTGTCCGCGTATGGTCAGGATCTTGAATGGGGTTACCGAACCAAAAAAGCTTGCGCCATATGAGTTATTTACACCAATGTTTTGATAGGTAGTTAAAGTAGCATTCTGATCACCATTAGGTGGCAGGTTTTCAACTATACCTTCAATTAAGCCTGATGTATGCTTATAATAAGCAGACAGGTTGATCACAGACGATTTTATGAATGTGTTGTAACCCAATTCAACTGTTTGCGATATTTCGGGCGCTAAGTCGGGGTTACCAACTGTTTGCGCTGTAATATTACTTCTGTTAACAAACGGGTTCAAAAACTGTAAGCTTGGGCGTGTTATACGCTTGCTATATGATAATTTGATAGTTTGAGTAGGTGTAAGTGCCTTTTGAAAAGTTAAGCTTGGTATAAACGTATTATAGTTTTGGTCAAAAGGGCTAAGATTTTGAGCACTATTGATTGGCTCGCCGTGAATATCCGTATTTTCAAGCCTCGCACCTGTCATGATGGAGTAGCCTTTAGGCAAAGAGAAAGTTAATACGGTATAACCGGCCCAAACTGTCTGATTATAATTATACCTGTTTGAGTTTGGATCGCTGAATACAAAACCGCCGTTTCCGTCCGGTACAAAATAATCCGAAATACTTTTTATCCTCCGGATGATGTTTTTACCGCCGGCTTCCAGCTTAAGCAGTTTGCTTACAGGTAAAGTATAGTCGGCTTGTATAGTATACTCGTTGTTTTTACCATTAATATTGTTTTCAAGGGAATCAAACACAGCCGAATACAAGTTAGTATAATCGGTAACAATTTTGCTATGGCTCCATTGTGCAGACAGGTCCAATTCATGACCTTCTTTTTTAAATTTGTGCGTGTAATCAATGTTCCAGTCAAAGCCGCCAAAACTATTGTGACCGCGACCATCAGAAGTGTAAGACTGATCTTTGGTGTGATCAAAATAATAGGTTTGATTTGTGGTTGACAGCGAATGCGGATCAAAACCACCCTGATTTAAACGGATAGAAGTACGTAAGTTGTTATACGCGTTAAAATCATAACCAGCCGAAACAGAACCTATTACACCATGACGTTTAACGCGGCTGGTTCCGGTAGATGTTTGCTCATAGTGTTTGGTAGGGTCGTTATAATTAAAGTTCTGATCGCTTGAGGTAAGCGAGGTTTGAGGCCATGTTGCGTTACCACCGGCGTTTGCCGATAAGCTAAACCTGTTGTGGTTATAGTTGATATTGGCGTTGCCGTTGTTTTGACGTGTACCAACACCACCGCTGATTGAACCGCTGATACCCGAAACATTTTTTTGCTTGGTGATAATGTTCAGGATACCGGCCGAACCTTCTGCATCATATTTGGCAGATGGCGAAGTTACCACCTCTATGCTCTTGATCTGGTCGGCGGGGATGGTTTTCAAAACATCCGATAAGCTGGCAGATGTAGCACCGGATGGCTTGCCATTGATCAATACGCGTACGTTTTGGTCACCACGAATAGATACGTTACCGTTAAGGTCGACAGCAACCAAAGGCACTTTCTGTAACACATCGGTAGCGTTACCGCCTACCGATGTAAGATCCTTTTCGGCGTTATAAACTATCTTATCGATCTTGTTTTCGATTAATGCGGCCTGGCCAACTACGGAAACTTCTTTAAGCGCGTGTGAGCTTGGGGCCAACAGTACCTGACCAAGCTTAGCATCTGGTTTTGATGGGGTAGTGGTTACCTGATCAATATATTTAGTTGGGTAACCTATAAAAGAGATAGCCAGCTTATATACGCCCGGCTTTATATTGTCCAATTTAAAGTTACCTTTTTCATCGGTTACAACACCGGTAATTGGCGATTTGCCTCCGCTGCGATATAAACCAACCGAGGCGTAGTCCATTGGTTTTTTGGTTAGCGAATCAATGATAGTGCCTGATATTCTGCCTGTTGTTGTAGGTCCGCCGCCGCCCACACCAAACTGGGCCTGAGCCGATAACGCGAAGCAGAATAATGCAATAAGTATGTAAAAACGTTTCATTTAGTATTATTTTGGTAATTGGAGGCGAAAATACTTTAAATGTTACATGCTGAATTTTTATTTTTTTACAAATAGTGCATTTGTAATGTATAAGTTACACTATTATGATGTAACCGGGGATTTTACAATGGGGGGATTAAAAGGGGGATTTGCGACGAGGCGACAATATATAAACCATGTCAATTACGAGTGATAAAACTTAGGGGAGATAAATGACAACACCAGGGAAGATTTACAAAGTTTTGAAACTTCGTAAATCTGGATTCAGCGCCGTTTTTTAGGAAAAGCGCAAGTCAGCTCGGACCGGGGAAACTTGCGCCAATAGATGATTCAATACCAATTATCAGATTTTACTCTGTCGTTACCCTCAAATTCAAGGTATCGGCTTGCATAGCGGTAAAAATACCGAGGCCGTTAACAACATTGGTTGGGGTATTTACCAGGTTTTGTGAGCTGCCGCGGGTATTGCTGGTTAATATATTAATGTATTCGTAGTTTACCCTTAGCAATATTACTTTATAAGCCCCATAGTATTTAAAAGTGGTTTGCGTTATGCTGCATGTAGAGGCGCGTTCGGTATTGATCTCGAAGCTTGGGTTCCTGTTGTTCCTTACCGCTATGATCTCAAAAGGGTTACTATCGGTGTTTTTGAAAAGCAACATATGCTGTAACGAATCGGGGTTTGTCCAGGTAATGGTAGCGCGCACCTTATCGTTATAAGCCTGATCGAGCGTATTAGGCTCATGGAATACACTGTCGGTTAATTTAAATCCAACTGGTTTGCCCGGCATCACTGTTGATGCGCTCACAACCACATTGTTATAGGTAAACTGCATGGAATAAGTTTTACCGGCAGTTACGAACGAGGCATCGCTGTAAGTGTAAGTTCCGTTTGTTCCTTCGGTGAGTTTTACAGTCTGTGTACCATTGCTTACATTAATTGTCAGCCCGGTAATGGCCGATCCATAAGTAGCAGTATCCGTCAGGTCTTTTTGCTGATAAACTTTTACTGAAAGCGGTTGGCCGGCAATCAGGTATGCTTCAACAACAGGTTTGTTTACCGCATCAGTATCAGAAGAGTTTTTTTTGCAGGCCGATGCCATCATCAGGCAGCCGGCTATCAGTGCAAAAAATGTATATCGTATGTATGTTTTTATTTCCATCTTAAGCTTAATGTAACGTTAGGGGTAAAGCCGAGGTAGTTAACGTCGGTGGTAATAACCTGGTTGTTCTGCATTTGGTATTCGCGGTACCAGGTGTTGGTATGATTATAAACGTTAAACAGCGACAAGCCTATGGAGCCTATTTTATGCCCGTCTATCTTCAGCAGGTCATATGACACTGACATGTCCAGCCGGTGATAAGCCGGCAAACGTTCGGCATTTTTATCGCTGATGTTGAGGTAAGTGATGCTGTTGCCGTCAACGGTTTTAATGGTATAGCTGGATAGGGGGGCAGTGTAAGGATGTCCGGTACTGAACAGGAAAGTGGCAGCAAAATTCCAGCGCTGGTAATGGTACATGTTGATGGATTTAAATTCATGGCGCACATCCTGGTCGGCAGCATAATAATCGGTTCCAAAAGCCGAGAATTTATTCTGGGCCTGGGCAAGGGTATAGCTGATCCACCCGGTATAACGCCCCATTTTTTTCTGCACCAAAAATTCAACGCCTTTGGCACGACCAGTTCCCTCATAAAAGTTTTCGGTAACGGTTTGCGTTTGATTTTGGTTAGCCTCTATCCTGAAGCCGCCGCCCGCAGGCTGTGTTTGCCTTACAGTGTACTGGGTAAGGCCGCTCAATGTTTTGTAGTATCCTTCAACGCTGAATAAAAGCTCGTCCGTTTCGTAGCTGGTACCCAATATGAAATGTCTTGACCTGCCAACGGGGATATTGCTGTTGTTTGATAGTACCCAGAAATTACGGTTCCCGGCCAGTATATCCTCGCGGATCACCTGGTTTTCAAACTGGTAAAACTGCCCGGTTGCGCCTTTTATGGTAAATTTATCGGTAAGGCTATAACTTGCCGACAGCCGGGGCTCAAAGTACGGTTTGGATGTAGGGCCGAAATAACTGGCCCGTAAACCAGGCTGAATATGAAATTTATTGTTTGGGTCGATAGCCAGCTCGGTGTAGAAACCCGCTAACATGGCATTGTTATGCTGGTTGATGAGTTTGCTTGTATCGTTTTGGGTATACTCGTAATCTATTTTTTTGTAGGATGCAAAACCCCCGAAGAGCAGCTTATACTTGTTACTAACTGTCCATTCCCACTCAGATTTATAGCTTACATCCTTCAGGTTGTTGGTTTCAAGCGTGCCATTGCTCAGCGTATGTGAAATGCCATTGGTATCAATCTGTGCAAAGCCCGAAGTGCTCCTGTTCCTGTCATTAAAATAGGATGAATAGGTAATATAGTTGTTTGAATATAGCTTTTTATTCCATTGCCTGAACCATTTGATACTGCTGCCCAGGTTTCCGTATTTGGTATAATCGGTTATGTTGATACCGCTGCTGCCCGACGACAGGAACGATGGCAGGCCAAGCTCTCTGCTGTTATCTGTTTTATCTGTACCTGTGTACAAAGTCCATGATACCTTATCTTTTTGACTGATGCTGTACGTGTATTTAGCATCAAAATCATAAAAGTAGGAGCTTGGGGTAATCTGGTTGGCGAAACCGCCACCACCAAATCCGCCCCGGCCGCCGCCACCCGGACCGCCGCCCTGCGTGGTTGATGTTTGATTAAACTGGTTAAAGATCTTGTTATAAAACGGCCCCTGGTATGAGCGCCTTACTGCTAACAGCAAGGTCGATTTATCAGAAAGCGGCGTTTCCAGGTAACCGCTTGCGCTCAGCAAACTCAAATCGGTACCGATGTTGGTTTCGTTCTTGTTACCCTCTTTTCCATTGAGTTCGGTAACGCTCGAAAGCCTGCCGCCATATTTGGCCGTAAAGCCGCCTTTGTATAATTGCACATCCTTAATGGCACTGGCATTGAAAGCACTGAAAAAGCCATACAGGTGATCAACCTGGTAAATGGTAAAGCCGTCAAGCACAACCAAATTCTGGTCGGGGGTACCGCCACGTACATAAGCACCTGATGACGATTCGTTGGTACCGCTTACACCGGGCATCAGCTGAAATGCCCGCAGTACGTCCTTATCGCCCATGGTTGGCAGCTTATCCAAATTGGCAGGCGAAAGCTGTAACACGCCAACCTGCCTGCTATCGGTATTCATAACACCACTTTTTTTGCCGGTAATGGTAACCTCATTTAAACTGTTGAGCGATGAGTATAACCCACAGATCAGCGGCGAATTCAGCTTTTCGCTGCTCAGCCTGAAATAATCGGTTTGATAACCTGTATAGGAGACCTCCACTACCGATGTATCTGATGGTACCCTGAACATGGTAAAATAACCGTCGGCATTGGTCATTACGTTAAGATCGGTACCCCTGATCTTAACCGTAGCCGATGGCAGCGACTCGCCTGTTTGCTGATCAATTACCCGACCGTTAATACTCACCAAAAAATGTTTGGGTTTGGCTTTGGGCGCTTCAATTTCTTTAGCCTTTACCGCATTGGCTGCCTGCAATGACAACTTGTTGAGCTTTTGCAGCCGCGCCAGGTCGTCGGTGTTTTGGAGGATGTAGATAGTGCCGGTTGATTCTATCCAGTAATGCAGGTTATTTTCGTTACAAACCTTGGCAATGACATTTTTAAGCGGCTCCTCAAAAAAGTGCTCCACAATGTCCATTTCGTGTAGGGGTTCGCGTTCAAACACGATGCGGACCTTATAGTTCATGGCCAGTGTATCAAAGAGCTCATCAAGCGGGCACGAAAAAAAATGGTTAACTACAATCTTTTTTAACTTTTGTTGGGTTTGCTGGCTATGAGCCACCGTACCGTACAAAACCAGGGAGCTTATTAACATTAGGGAAAATTTCTTCATGTAGGGGTATATTTTCTTCGATGCCGAAAATGCACCATGTTTTGAAGCGCCTAAAATAAAATCGACCATGGGAGGTTTTCTGTAGACCAGATGCCTGGATGTGTGGCAGGGGGATTTTGCTTAGTAGCAGTTGTTAGTGGTAGTTGCAGGTTGGAAAAAGAATATTAGTTAGAGGCAATGGCGGGTGGTTGCATATGTTGATTGGAAATTGTCTGAGAAAAATGTCATTGCGAGCGCAGTGCGGCAATCTCGTAGCCAATGAATATCTGATCGGTAGGTCTACGAGATTGCCACGTCGCACCCGGCGCTAAAACCCATGTCGTTCCTCGCAATGACATATTTTTAACCTTGTCTGAAGGCAAAGACCTCAAAAACAGAACCAAGATGATTAGGGGAATACGTTACACCTTCCCAATCATCCTGTTGATCACATCGCGATAACCATCGCTTAAAGGTATCTCGGTATTGATGAGTTTGATGCGGGCACGGCGCATTTGGGATACATGATCGAGGTTAACGAGGTATGATTTATGTACCCGGAAAAACTGGTCGGGCGGTAATTGCAGTTCAATAGCTTTGAGGCTGATGCGGGACAACACCGGTTTTTGCTGATTGATGAGGTGTACTTTAATATAATCTTTAAGGCCTTCAATGTATTCAACCTGGTCAAAACTGATCTTAATGAGGTTATAATCAGCATGCAAAAAGAAATAGTTTTTAGTGGTTGGCTGAGGTACGTAGCTGCGACGAAGTTCATACAAATCGAGCGCTTTATGACAGGCTTTCAAAAAGCGGTCTAAGGGTACAGGCTTAACCAGGTAGTCAACCACATCAAGTTCAAAGCCTTCCACCGCAAATTTTTCATAAGCGGTTACAAATATCACCATGGGCTTCTGTGTCAAACTCCTGATGAGTTGTAAACCATTGATGCCGGGCATGTATATATCGCTGAAGATAAGGTCTATCTGTTCTTTTTGCATGGCAATGATCGCCTCACCCGCGTTACGGCACCGGGCTACTACCTGTATGGTATTTACATGTTTCAGGTTATCTTCCAGCAAGTCGAGCGCAAGCGGCTCATCGTCAATTATTAAACATCGCATCATTTAAGTTCCAGTTGCAGCATAACTATATAAGCATGCTCGTTTTTGTTGATATATAGGTTGTGTTTGCCGGGATATAACAGCTCAAGCCGGCGTTTAACATTGGCAAGACCGATACCCGAGGCATTATCTTTACTCTCTTCGGTTGGGTTGTACACGTTTTGTACGCTGAAACGCAGGTTTTTTTCATCGGTAAAAAGTGTGATGGCTATAGCCGGCGACTCAATATCGCCCGTGCCATGCTTAAAAGCATTTTCCACAAAGGGGATCAGCAGCATGGGTTCAATGCTTTTTTCAGGAGCTTTAATATCCGAGCTAAAACTGACCTTTACCTGGTCGCGGAACCGGAGCTGTTGAAGTTCGATATAGCTGCGGAGGTAGTCTTCCTTTTGGCAAAGCATAACTTTTTCGGCATCGGTTACATACAGCATATACCTGAGCAATTTGGAAAGCTGAATGAGTGTAGGCTCAACTGCCGAAGGATTTAAACGCGAAAGCGCCACCGCACTGTTAATTACATTAAAAATAAAATGCGGACTGATTTGTGAGCGTAAAAAAGCCAGTTCAGAGATCAGCGAAGCATTATCAATATCCTTTTTTTTGTTGATAGCCTTAAATTGATCGGCCAGGTAATGATAGGCAAAGCTGCCGGCGGTAACCGATAATAAGGGGAAAATAACCAGGAACGGCCCCGGAGGGCGACGGTGCTGCCCCATCCAGGGAAAATGAGGCACAGGGAAATAATGCCGTACTTCCATTAGTATTACATTGAACACCACAAAGGAGGCAAGCAAGGCAAAAAAGTAAAGCCAGATATTATTTTTTAAGATCCTGGGAATAAGGAAAAAAGCGTTCAGATAAAATTCGGCCGCGAGCACCAGGTTAAAACTGATAATGTGTCCCGGTGAAAAAGCAGGCTGCGGAAAACCGCGCATATCCGGCCTGGAAATGATGGGCGTAAAAATGATCAATGCCCAAAATAACAGGTGGATACAAATTTCGATAATCAGCGCCGGCTTTATCCGTGTAAACATATCATGCTAAGGTAGCCTCATTTTAAACCCGCACTCAATGTAATAGACGATGGGGCAAAATGTGCCGACGAAAGTACGGTATCTGTTGTATGGAAACCCAATTTCAGGTGCTGCACAAGGCATATTTAACATCTATTAACATTTGAAGGCAGCTAATTGAAAACAAGCGGTTTCGCTGTATAAAAAAGGTGGCATTTTCCGTTAAATTTGTTTAATAACTAATTACCTATGTCAATAACAAAACCCATCCTCCGAATTTTTGATTATGATAAAGCCATTGAATTTTATATCAACTGGCTTGGCTTTAAAACCGATTGGGAACACAAACCCGAAGGTGTGCCGGTATATATCCAAATTTCCCTGCGCGATGTAGTGCTTTACCTCTCCGAACACCATGGCGATGCCAGTCCCGGCAGCCACATAGCGATCGATGACTTTAGTGAGCTAAGGGATTACCACGCCCACCTCATCGCCAAAAAATATAAATATAACCGTCCTGGTTTGGAAGTGCCCGAATGGAATGACAAGGCTATTATGATGACGGTTCACGACCCATTTGGTAACAGGTTAACCTTTAGTGAGGAGTTGAAGAGGTAAGCCTGTTGATCCTTCACATCTTAAAAAAAATGTCATTTCGATAGAGCAGGGGCGGGCTGAGTGGTGGAGCGAAAGAGAAATCTTCTGCATGAGACTCTACAACTATGGCTGTAAATGCAGGGTGTAGAAGATTTCTCCTCACGCCTTGTGCGCAACCCCACCTGGTTCGTCGAAATGACATTTTTTGAACTACTTTAGCAGGTAGAAAATAAAAGCCCGAAACTAACACTTAATTGGTTTCGGACTTTTTAGTATCGGATGATCTTTATTAATTATAAAACGTCCACGAAACGCCAAACTTCAGGATAGCATCCTGTTGTGGGTAACGGTTAACCGTGTAATAGCCTTTACTCCAGGCACGCTGGTTGATGTAATCATAAGCAACAAACAGGTTGGTACGCTGCAAGGTTGCTTTGAAAAATACGCCAAATATAGGGTATGATGAAAACGTTACGTTCGCGCCGTTATAAAACTGGCCCAATCCCGTGGCATATGAAGGGGCAACATATTCTGTATTATACCTTCCATTTATACCCATACTGGCATGCAGTACATTAAGCAAAACCCTGTTAACATATAAGCTGCTGTAAGCATATACTTCCGGGGTACGAAGCGTATTCTGATAGTCGGTTTTTTGATATACTACATAGTTATCAAAATGCAGGCTTCGGTAAGTGAAGTTTTTACCCAAACTTACTTTTAACAGGTTGATAGAGTTGTTAAGCTGAGCCGGGCGCGCATCGGTACCGCCATCCTGCGCTGTAAAATACAGGTAATTGCTGATCAAAAAGTATTCGGCTTTTAAATCAATTTGCAGGGCATTGTTAATGTAATTAAACGATGCGCTGGTAGTTTTTTGATTACTGAAATCATTATGAAAAATATAATGATTGGAGACCCAGTTATTATAAACCAGCGGAGGCGAGCTGTTTTGTGAATAGGCTTCTAAAATGATCTTGCCGGTTTTTTTGCCGCCTGCCAGGGTAAGTTTGGCATCATACAAATAATTGCCAAAGTCGCGGCCCTGCGCAATTTGCCTGAAATCGGCATCAAGGGCTATACGATCGCTGAAACGGTAGCCCAGTTTAGCTTTCAGCGTAATGTCCTGGAAAGTATTGTGCTGTACTTTATCCTGATGAATATATTTTGCGCCATACTGGTTAAGGGTGGTATCGCTAACATATTGGTTGTACGAATAAAAATCATGCACAAGCCCTAAGTCAAGCTTAAGTTCGTTCTTTACAAATTTTACCGATTTACTTCGCAGATAAAAGCTATATGAAAACTCATTTTGAATATGCGTGACGACTGTTGAATCCCTTGACCGGTTATTGCTGTAATAATAATCGGGGAATACATTATAGGTATCTACACCGCTTTGCTTATACAGGTACCTGCTGTTTGATACATGAAGGGTATGCGATACCCGTTGGGTAGGCAGGATCTTTGAATTGTCCTTCCCCTTATTCAAACTATCTATCCGGCCTAAATAATAAAACTGCTTAATGTAAAGGCCCTTATCATTCCAATTTTCATAACTATACGGTAAACGTACTGCTGCCCTGTCTTTTGAAAAGGCGTTATTTACATTGGTACTTGTAAATACCGAATCGTTGAGAATGCTGCCGGTTTCGGGGGCCTTAAGATTGTTGAACAAAAGGTTGGCCAGCAAGTTATACCGTTTGCTTTTTGATTCGTACCACGTAAAAATAGAAGCATTCAAATCGCTCACGTTTTGGCCCAGCACGTTGTTAAAGTTGTAGAAACCCCTTGATCCGTTAAAATTAAGGTTAAAACCAATATTCCAGTTGGGCTTTATATTTTGCGTATGAACGATATTGAACAACTGAATGGCCGAGCCGCCAAAGGCATTGTACAATGTAAGCTTGGTATAGGGTACACGCGTGTTATAATAATTAATATCCTGGGGCTTTAAAGCGTAAATATCAAGCGCATGCAAGCCCAGGTCAAAGCCTATGGTCCTGCTGGGCTCAAAAAGCAGAGGCCGTTGTGACAAACCAATATTACCTAAATGAATTCGGGGACTGCGCGGATCAATAAGCGGGCTATAGATCTCGAAATTCGTAATGCCCGTATCAATCGGAAACAGCTGTGTGCTGTCATTCAGCAAACGCTCGTTGGTAACGCGGATAAATTTGGAGCTAAAAACTACCGAATCCTTTTTGTTTTCTTCCTTTCGCCTTAAACTGTCCAGCAGCTGATCGTCGGTCATTTGTTTTTCCTGCCGGCGCGCGGTATCACGGGTAGGCAGGTTACGCGGGTTAGTGCGGTTGCCATACTGCGCAAAAGCAGCCTGTACCGACAGGCACATCAGCAATAAAAAAATATATTTGAGCTTTTGGCGCATTAATTACCGGCTATCAGTTCTTTAAGTATCAGGGTCATTTTGGGTTCGGCTTCCTGCGCAATAGCAATAATCTCCTCCAATGTTATGGGCTTAAGCACTTCCGGGAAGCCTTCATCTGTTAATACCGAAATAGCAAACGTCGGGATCCCCATGTGGTTAGCAACAATTACTTCGGGTACGGTGCTCATACCAACGGCATCGCCGCCAATGATACGTAGGTATTTGTATTCGGCACGGGTTTCCAGGTTAGGGCCGGTTACGGCTACATATACTCCTTTATGGCAGGTGATGTTATTTTTTTGAGCGATGGCTAAACCCTTTTCGATCATATCATGGCGGTAAGGTTCGCTCATATCCGGAAACCGCGGGCCAAGCTCTTCATAATTGCGGCCAACCAGCGGGTTTTGAGGCTGCAAGTTAATATGATCTTCAATGATCATCAGGTCGCCCTTTTTAAAATCGGGGTTAAGCGAGCCGCTGGCGTTTGATACGTACAGCGTTTTGATGCCCAGGTATTTCATCACCCTAACCGGGAAGGTGATCTGCTGCATATTGTAGCCTTCGTAATAATGCAAACGGCCCTGCATGGCCACAACTTTAACACCTGCAAGGGTACCAAAAATCAGCTTGCCCGAATGGAACTCTAATGTTGAGATAGGGAAATCAGGAATGTTGGAATACATGAGTTGTTTTTCAACTTCAATTTCTTTTACCAGGCCGCCAAGGCCGGTACCTAAAATTATACCCACTTCGGGTTCAAAATCGCCTATCCGGTTTTTGATGTACCGGGCGGTGCCTTCAATATTGTCTAACATATGTTTGTACTAATTCGTCAAATTGTTGTTGCCCGTTATTTAAAAAACTAATGCCTATGGGCAGCACCAAAATGGGCAGTTTTTTAACCATCGGAAGCAGGTCCTGTTCCCCTAAACGCTGCGCATCCTTTTCTGTTGTGATGATCACTTTTTTTTGTGATGCACAGGCCGAAAATTCATCGGCAAGTTTACTGATATTTTTTAAGCTAAAACGGTGATGGTCGGGATAATTATGATGAACAACCAGTGGTGTTTGCTTTTTTAGATGTGCCAATAAGGGTTTTGGATTAGCTATTCCCGTAAGGAGGAAAACCGCGGTTTTATCGTCGATGGCACTTGTAACCGGGGCGCCATAGATAGTTTGGGCCGGCAGATAGTTTATGGTGGTAAAAAATAGCGACTGGTGCGGATACGGTTTGACCCGTTTAATCACGCGGCCTTGTTCCAGATCGGTAAGCGAAGCCGGACATTTACTGATGATGATGACATCCGCCCTTTTACGCCCGTCGAATGGCTCGCGCAGGTTACCCGCCGGGAGCAGGAAATGGGGGGCGTTAACACGGCTGTAATCAAAAAGCAAAATGCTCATGCCCGGTTCAAGCGCACGGTGCTGGTAGGCATCATCCAAAATAATAACATCATGATCGTCTTTTAACTGCTCAACGCCATCAACCCGCTTTTCGCAAACGGCCACATCAAGATCCGGGAATTTATGTTTGAACTGCGCAGGTTCGTCACCGATATCCGAGGCTTTACTTTCGCCAGATGCCAGCAAAAAACCTTTGGTAATACGACCGTAGCCCCGGCTAAGCGTGGCAATTTTATAATTACCCTTCAACAGCCTGATCAGATATTCGGTCATAGGGCTTTTGCCGGCACCGCCAACATCCAGGTTGCCGACTACGATCAGCGGCATGTCAAAACCAGTGCTTTTGAAAATTCCCCGGTCATAACACCAGTTGCGAATAGCCACAACCAGGGCATAGATCAGCGAAAACGGGATTAAAAGCCAGCGGAGGAATTTCATAAATGATTTTGCGGGCCGTCATTGCGAGGTACGAAGCAATCCCCGATGTGCAGGTCAGCAGTGCAAGCCCCTCTGTATAGTTTGGGATTGCTTCGTACCTCGCAACGACGTCTTTCTTCTTTTAAATTTCTGAAGAACAACAAAGTTAATATTTGATGCCGATTTACTATCAGTCTATCACCCCAAACTGCTTCAAATGATGCGTAAAATGCTTTCCGTGCCATATGATCCACTCATAATAATCCATAGGGCCGAAGGCACCGTGGATCACTTTAACATCGGGGGTATTGAAATACCTGTCGAAAGTGTCAAGTTCTTTCATTAGCTGATTAATAGCAGTTTCCAAATTAGGGTAGATTAAGGTATCAGCCAATTCTTCCAAAAAGATATTACGGGGTATTTCGGCATCGGTATAAACGGCGGAGTGTTTACGTGCCGCTGTATTATCATCCGGGCCATCCCAGGCTGGTATTTTTACACCGTTAGTATACTGAACCTGGTCAATAAGGTGTTCGATCATTTGCTGCGGTTTCATTTTGCCCCAAAGTGGCGCTGCTTCGGGCTGAAGATTAAGCATTAAGCGGTACAGCACTTTGCGGTTGGTAATATCAACAAACTGGTTCATGGGCTAACGGATGTTTTAGCAAATATAAAGGAGTGATTGTCTGTTATATTAAAATTTGTATTTTCATTTTTTTAGATCGCCATCACATGAAACATAAACTTACCTTACTGTTGTTAACATTGTTAGCTGCACCGGCATTTGCACAAACCGACAGTAAACTCACCGCTAAATTGAATGAAGCTGTCAAAGATTTTCAGGGCCAGGTTGGCATCTATGTACATAATTTGAAAAACGGCAAAACGGCGGAGATCAATGCAGATACGCTGTTCCCTACAGCCAGTATGATTAAAGTGAGCATTCAATGCGGGGTGATGGATAAGATAGAAAAAGGTGAGCTAAAGTATAATCAAAAATTAATTTACCGCGATTCATTGCTTTATGCCGGTGAGGATTTGCTGGGCTCGTTCAAAGATAAAGACACAGTGCAGCTGAGCAAGGTGGCTATGCTCATGATCACCATGAGCGATAATACCGCAAGCTTGTGGCTGCAAAAGCTGGTGGGCGGCGATTATATTAACAACTGGCTTAATCAAAATGGCTTTAAGGTAATGCGGGTAAATTCACGTGTGCCGGGCAGGGAAGCTATCCGCAGTATCTATGGTTGGGGAGTAAGTACCCCGCGCGAAATGTGCCGCCTGTTCACCATGATCCGCGAAGGTAAGGCGGTAAGTCCGGCAGCCAGCGAGCGGATGTACCGTAACATGGGCCGCATTTACTGGGATGAGCACGCGTTGTCGCAAATTCCGCCTTATATACATACCATTTCCAAACAGGGAGCGGTTGATGAATCAAGGTCAGAAACCGTGCTGGTGAATGCCCCGCATGGAGATTATGTGTTTTCGATCATTACTAATCATAACAAAGATACCAGTTGGACACCCGACAATGAAGCCGGATTGCTGATCAAAAAAGTATCCGCGCTGCTTTGGCATTATTTTGAACCTGGAGATAAGTGGCAACCGGCATACGGGATTGACAAGTTTATGCTGAATGAGTAGATAATTAAAAGGTCATTGCTGCTTCCCGTAGCGTGAATCTTGGGAAACATATGCTTTCCGTATCCGGATAGATAGATGCAGGCCTCTATTGTGAATATACTGTTAAATTAAGGTGAAAAAAATATGAGATTTATATAAATGGATGTTATATGGTGCAAAAGAATTAAATTGTAACAAACCCCATAAAATTATTAAAAATCATGTTTATATTTACAATTCAATTACGGGTATCCAAACCCGGATTTGTGATAAGGTTTAGGTTTAAAGCCCCATGCAGCGAGTGCTATGGGGCTTTTATTTTAGGGTATCATACTCAAAAAACTAAACTTCGTAAGTCTGCGTATTTGCACCTGGTAACTGCCACTGTGCATTGCCAGCTTCCCTCACGGCGCTTCACTAAACTCTTCATCCACACTTTCGCGTAAATCATACAGTAACCATTGCTTACCGGCAATTGATCGTGTTTTTGACTGCAGTAGTTTAATGAAATCGTTAACGCCCACAGGTTCATTGCCGTTTCCATGTATCAATACAATGCTGCCATTTTGAGGCTGTTGGCCTTTCGCGAGCCATGCATCGGTGCCAACCGGGATCAAGCCGAAGTTAGTGATTTGGTATACTAACTGCTGATCAGATACCAGGCCGGGAAACCTGAAAAACACCGACGGCAACAGGCCATTACGCAGCAAGGCTTGTTCCGTTTCCAGTACTTCATAACTAATATCTGTTCCTGGTTCAAGTAAAAAGTTTTCTTTAAGCGGAGCTTTCGGGCTAACCCGGTGATTGAAGGAATGATTCATCCAGGTAATGTAGATCTCACGGTTAGCCTGCATTTGTTTTAGCCAGGCCAGGTCCTGCGGGTGCTGGCGCATCCAGATGCCGGTTATGGAAAGCGCTATTGGTACAGGGCGCTCTACCTTTTTAAATTCAGTGAAAATATCAGTGAAAATGCGTTTATCCAGCGGGCGGTGCGATGGGCAAAGGTCGGCAGTAAGGCTGATGCCGGTTTGTTTGGGGATGCCGCTTTCGATGCCTGCGTCCTGAATGTTGACAGATTGTTTTTCGGCTTTACTGAGCGCCTTTTGATAAGGTGTACTTTTAAAAAACTCACGCGCCTGCTCCATCGTCATGGGTTTGATCTGATAAAAGCTGCTTTCGTTTATTTTGGTTTCCAGAGTTTGCGGGTTCACCATCAACAGATAATTGCGCCCTTCATTATCAAAGCGGCGAAGGATCATCCAGTCCTGCGGATAGTTGTGCGCCCAGCCATAGTAAACCTTGTAGTTCCCGATTTTGCGGTAAACGGTTTGTGCTGATGTTTGCTCAATAAAAATGGTAGAAGTGCAAAATAGCGCGAATATTAAATTACTGAATGTTTTGTTCATGAGGTTTTGCATCCCAGTTTTTGCCGGCAACAAAGGTACTGACAACTAATATCAGCATAAAAATGATAATAAAAGTCAGTACATAATGATCGAAATGCAGGCGTTCTGAAGGCAGTGGCCCCGGTTGTTGTCGGTCAAGCGCAGAAAGGGGAGGATAAACTGTCCATCCATCCCCGGTATGAGCTGTATGCTGTTCAAAAAACAGAACTGTTTTGTAAATATTAAAAGTTGAAATTATTAAAGACAAATTGCTTATTATCAGGATAATATTTATGTGTTGCTTTTTAAAACGATTGGTTAATGACCGGATCAAATAAACGATAGCTGTAAGCAATAGAAACGGAAATAAAGTAAAATCTATCCAGTTGAATGGAAGTGTGAAATAGGTGTCATGTAGCGCTATGTCGAAACTTGAATTTCCCCAAAAAATACCCAGCAAAAAGCGTATACCAAATGCAATAAATAAATACAGTATTATCAGTACGCCCAGTTCGATAATGATTTGTTTAGGCTTCATGGTTTAAAGTTAAATATATCCGTCAATTTACCTAAATGATCTATAACTTTGAAGTATGACCCGTCTATCCGTCAACATCAACAAAATAGCCACCCTTCGTAATTCGCGGGGCGGCAATAATCCCGACCTGATCCAGGTTGCTAAAGACTGTGAACGTTTTGGCGCGCAGGGAATAACGGTGCACCCCCGGCCCGATGAGCGCCACATCCGTTATAACGATGTGTTTGAGCTTAAGAAAATTGTTACTACCGAGTTTAATATTGAAGGTAATTGCCAGGAACAAAAATTTATCGACCTGGTGCTCGCCAATAAGCCCGAGCAGGTTACCCTGGTACCTGATGTATTAGGGCAGATCACCTCTAATCATGGCTGGGATACCATCACCAACTATCATTATTTAAAAGATATGATAGCGGTATTTAAAGAAGCCGGCATCCGGGTATCTATTTTTGTTGATCCAATACCTGCAATGGTTGAGGGCGCCGCCAAAACCGGTACCGACCGTGTAGAACTTTATACCGAAGGCTATGCTACTCATTTTCCGCAGGGGAAAGAACTTGCTATTGCTCCTTATATCGAGGCCGCAAAAGTTGCGCAACAGGCGGGATTAGGCCTTAATGCCGGTCACGATCTGGATTTACATAACCTGAAATATTTTGCAGAAAATATACCGGGACTGCTTGAAGTAAGCATTGGTCATGCCCTGGTAAGTGATGCCTTGTACTATGGCCTGGAAAACACTATCCAAATGTACCTGAGGCAATTATCGTTAACGGATAATGCTTAAGCTGCCCGATAATAAGCCACAGCCCGAGCTTAGGTTAATGATATAATAATAGCTGCCCGTAGGTAATGGTTTGCCATTATAGGTGCCGTTAAACGGGCGGGCGTATCCTATGGAGTTAAAAATATTTTTGCCATACCGGTTAAATATTTTTACGGTTGCCGCCGGATAGTTCTCCATGCCGGCTATTTGCCAGTAATCATTGATACCGTCGTTATTGGGCGTAATGGTATTGGCGATATTAAGGTTTGAAAGGCCCACGCTTACATCAACCTTTGTGCGGGTGCTTTCACAAGCGTTGCTAAAACGGCTTATATAATAGCTTCGGTTGGCGATAACGTTCACTTTAAATTTGCCATTGGGTTCCTCATCAAGCGGAGTAGTACTGGTTTCACTATCATAAAGCCTGTAGGTTGACGTTGCTACCGGGTTTTTTACTGGTATTATTGTTTCGCCCGGACCGCACAATTGAAAGCTGCTTATTATGGGCGGATCGATAACAAGCTCCTGGTTAAGCAGGGTAATGTGATAGGGCACAGCGCAGCCGTCCGGATCTATGGTTAGCGTATATGTTCCGCCGGGAAGCCCGTCGATATCCAGTGTGTTGCGTATTACATCTCCGGCTTCATTTGTCCACCTTAATGGTGGTGTACCACCGTTTGTATTGATAAGCTTTAAATTACTGATGCTGCCATTGGCCGCATCGCAGGAAGCATTCACTTTTTGAAGCCCTGAATCATCAATGCCGGGATTTGAACTGGTTAAGGTTATAGGGATAGATTGGGCAAAACAATTGCCGTTGTAACATTTAGCATAATAAGTGCCAACACCCACATTTTTAAGTTTAGGGCCGCCGGATTGCACTAACTGGTTTTGATCATTATACCAGTCGATACCAATAACATTCTTTAAATTTTGCAGGGTGATTGATCCGTTGTTTTTAAAACAAGTTGGATTAACCTTCACATAATCGGCCGCCGATGTCGAAATGACCGGTTGGGTATATTCGGACGAACTGTTATTAAGTGTAGCGTTGGCCACCAGTTTTTTATTATGAAAATCGCCGGTAAACTTCCAGTTACCTGTTGCATCTGCAATAATGGTAGTGAGGTATTGTACCGGATTGCAAACCTGGCAATCAGTATTATCATTATAAATATAAATTGCGGCTCCGGGCGATGCCGTTCCTGAAAATTCGGCGGCACTGTTTACAACTATATTAATGTTGGGAATGGCTGTGCCACTTGATATCAGGTATGGGTTTGTATTGCAGGAAATACTGTTTTTGGCGATAGTAATATTGGTTGATTCGACCGCATAGAATGCGCCGCCATCATTACTGAAAATATTAATGTCGTTATCATTATCATCGCCTATAAAGGCATTGTTGCATTTAAATAACGACATGCCCGAATTTCCAGGTATACTGCTTTGTTTATTACGCAGAAAGTAAAAGCCATTTACTGATACAAACTGAAACGTTGTAACACAGAAATCATTGTCGGTTACCTGCACGTCGCTTCCCTGGAAGTGTAAAAGAATTGAAGCGCTTCCGCGGTTATCCTGGCCGTTCACATCAAGTGAAAGCGAGTTGTTGATAAATTTATTATCGGTTCCATTTAGGGCTATCGCGGTAGCAAAATAGTTTCTTTCTTTGGAGGTAGGGCCACCCACTAATGAGTTATCGGCGGTTATATCAAGTGCATACCCTAATTCAACAACGTTTGTTCCCGATTCATCATAACCAATAAAATTTGATTGGATGTTGATATTATCATTATTCTTTGAGTCGGTTAGTGAGTTGGTGCCGCAATAAACACCGTAGATGTTATCGCAAAAAACATTTCCTTTATCCGGTGCGCCTATGGTAATATTGGTACAATCGTAAGCCGATATAGCGGTGAAAAGCAGGTTGCCGTTAAAGTTTGTGAGTTTGCTGCTGTAACCTTTTATGCATAAGCCATATATGTCCACATTGGTAACTTCGGTCATCAACAGGGCTGCTGCTTTAGTACCCGGAAAAGTATAGCTAACATCGGGTATGATATAAACCTTGGCGTCACTTCTACCGAGTTTGGGTGTCGGCTGCGTGCTGCCGTCGATAATTAAATTAGAGGTAACCTCGGGGAGCTGCGTAAAAAGAGTGATGGTCACGCTGCCCGGCAGGTTAAAATTAATAATATCCTGCTGAATTGTGCCGTTAGCGGCTGCATTAGTAAGGGCCTCACGCAGTGTGCCTGTTCCTGTATCGGCATTACTCGTAACGGTAAATACCGTGGCCTCTGCATTTAAACAGGTCAGCAATAAAAATAGCGTGAACAGAAACAACTTGTGTTTCATGGCGGCAACACAATCTGGAATGTTAGTTTATAAATTGATTTGGGCAATAAACTGGTGTTAGTATTGGTTGATATTGCCTGCCAGTAAGTTACGATTTTTGTTGATATATTGTATGTAATATACCCGCCGCAAAGGGGAGCGGCAGGTTATTCATGATGTTGTCAAATTTACCTGATCAAGGTAAGGTTGCCCGATAGCAGCTTACAAGGAGTATTGAGGTTAATGATATAATAATACACCCCCGAAGGCAGCAGCCAGCCATTAAACTGCCCGGAAAATGGCGTGGCGTATTCTTTTGATTCGAATACCCTTTTTCCGTAACGGTTAAAGATCTGAACTAAGGTGCCGGGGAATTTTTCAAGGCCTTCTATCTTCCAGTAATCATTTATACCATCGCCGTTGGGGGTTATAGTATTGGAGAATTTTACGTCGACCAATACAACTTCAATATGTGTTTTGGTGCGCGGGCTTTCACATGACCCTATGCTGTATGAGATATAATATTCACTGGTTTCGGTTATTAATACTTCAAAATTGCCGGTATTACTGGTTTGAAGCGGCGTTGTTGATGTAGCATCGGCATATAAATTATACATGCCTGTAGTTTTGTTTAAAACAGACAGGCCCACTTTTCCGGGCAGGCAGATCCGTTGGTCGTTTAATACCGGTGCGTCTGGGATAAATTTTTGGTTGCCAACCTCCTTGCTGAATGGTAACGGAATTGCACAGGTAGTGTTATCAGTAACTGTCAATGAATAAGTGCCTTTGCCCACATTTATTAAATCTTTATCGTTCCCCACGGTATTGCCGGTGGCGTCGGTCCAGATAAATTTATACGGAGGTACACCGCCGGAAACATCGATGCCTGTAATGCTGCCCAATAGCTGGTCGCACTCATCTGTTTTGGCTACCGGGGCATTATTTGCCGAAAATTGTAACAATGGGGTTGCCTGTATTACCCAGGTGCCCAATACAGAAGCACATCCGTTTTTATCGGTTACATGAAGCGTATATGAACCGGGGGCGGCGTTTGGAACATCGGTACCGTAACTTACCGTTGTACCGGCTGCATCAACCCATTGATAAGAACTTGGCTTTATAGTCCCCTCAAAATCAATATGCAAACTGCCATTGTTGAGCCCGCAGGTAGTAGGTGTGTTAATAAGGTTTTTAATGGTAAATACCTCGGGTGCCAAACGGTTAACCGTAAAATAGGCGTCGTTGCTGCATTGCGTATGAGTATTTAACGCATTTAGCCGGTATGTACCATCGGCGAGATCAAAAATATCAAGGTTAGTCTGGTTAGTAGTGATGGGATTGCCATTTGGATCATACCACTGATATTTGTCTGCATTTTGAACATAAACCCCCGTTATTGCCCCGTTATTTTCCCCACATTTCGCGGGGGTTACAGCCCCGCCATAAAAGATTACCGAGTATGTTTCTGTAATGGTTATCGGCGGGGTAGAATAAGGACTGCACTCGCTTTGATCTGTGAGTACGAGGGTATAGGTACCGCCTTTAACTCCTACCAGATCTTTTGAAGTCCTAACGGTTTTGCCCGCGGCATCCAGCCATTTGTAGGTAAGTGTACCTATCCCTGAGGGGATGGGTGTAATGTTTTTTATGCTGCCGTCGGCTATACCGCAACGGGCAGGGGTCACAGCCATTGTAGATAAGTCATAATCGGGGCCCGGTTTGGCTTTTATAGGTGGCGTAAGGGTTGATGTTGCCGAACAGCCGGCCTCGTCCTGAATGGTTACAGTAAAAGAGCCTTCGGGTAGGTAGGGGGCCTGGGTATTGGCCACTACGTTGCCGTTCTTGTCCTTCCATGTAAAAGTGAGATTGCCTGCACCACCGGTAAAGTTTACGTTAAAAGGGAACAGTTTTTGGCGGCATTCCGGAACCGGAACAATTACGTTTTGGATCTTGATCCGAAGATCTTTTATTTCAAAAAGTTGTGTTACCTTCTGGCAGCCACCCGGGTATTGAACCGTGAGCTGATAGGTGCCGGGTAAAAGGCCCGAAACATTCTGACCATCTTTTATTGCTGTAAGGCTGCCGTTCTGCTCCTTTTTATCCCAGTGAAATAATAACCCGCTTCTGTCTTGCTTTATAGTGATGCTGCCGGGGGTACAGGTATAATGTTTAACAACTATATCATCATCACGTATTACCAATGATGAAAACGGAGAAGTGTTGTTACTGCCATCGGTAGCAGTGGCTATTACTGCTTTGGCGATACTGCCTGAATATGTCCATTTGCCGCTCGCATCCGACTGAACGGTGGTAATGTAGGTTTTGCCCTGACATATAGTTCCGCAATCGTCTGAGAAGAAAAGTTCGATAGCCGAGTTTGGTGTAGCTACTCCCGATACCGCTGTACTGCCAAAATTGAGCACCTGCACAAAAGGAACGGTGTAATAATTACTCATGACGCTTATGCCATAATCTTTATTACAAAAAATGCTGTTCCGGGTTATGAGTGTATGCCTGCTGTTAAGGGATTCAATGCCATACTGATTATAACCAATGTAGTTTTTATTTGCTGCATTCGGCCCTCCAATGGTGCCCGACGAACTTTCGCCAACCCTGATGCCTTCGCCGTTTCCCAGATCGGCCGTGCCGGTTATATCAGTACCTATCTTATTACCTGTAATATTAAATGTAGCCTGCTCAATAGCGATCCCTGCAAAACGCTGCCCCGAAATAATATTGGCGCTGATATTAGCCGTAGTATTAGTAGCATTGATACTGATGCCATAAGCCTTCATAAACGCGTTCTGCTGAAATATCGGGATGTTTTTAAAATCCTTTTTGCCGGTATAATCAGTGCCTATTTTGTTATTTTGAATATTGATAGTCCCTGGCACCACAGTAAAATTGGACGTGTTGCCGATACCGATGTTTACAGCGTTGGCCGATATGATGTTGCCCATATTGGCATTTGCACCACCTATGTTAACAGTTTTGCTGATGAAAAGGTTCAATCCGTCAAAATTGCTGGCGGCTGTATAGCCGTCGTCAAGTAAACCGATTATATTGCTTTGAATGCTTGCATCGGCAAGGCCGTTAACGTTATAGTAGTTTGAATAATTAACAATACCATTAAGGTTTCCGCATATAACGTTGCCTTTGCCCGGCGCGCCTATTATGATATTTGAGGCATCACCTAAAATATAAATACCCGAACCCTGGTTAAAATCGGGATTGGAGAAATTGGTGATCTTGGCAAAGTTGCGGATATACAGGCCGTAGATCTCAATGCTTTTTGCTACCGCCCCTCCCGAGTTTGGATCGCCGTTAATAAAAAGACCGCTGAAATTTACAGGCGTTGTTTCAGGCTCAATAATAACCCGTGCATCAGATACGCCAAAAGCTATGCCAGCTTGACTTGTGCCATCAATAACAACGTTAGATGTAATGGCAGGCAACTGGCTTCTTAGCCTGATGGTTCTATCAGATACGAGTGTTCCCGGTAATTTAAACTGGATGATATCAGGCGTCGCAGTGCCATTAGCCGCGGCGTTGGTTAAAGCCTCGCGCAGCGTTCCTGGACCGGTATCGGCATTGCTGGTTACTATAAATGTAGCGCCTGAGGCTACATTGCAAAACAAGATCGATATTAGTAGTACTAAAAGTGATAATTTATTAATAAACATTGATTTAGGTAATCAGCTGCAAAATACACTTTTTTGCTGTAAGTACACTGTGAATATTATATTGATCAGGTGGTTATTATACAATAAACAACATCAAAATAGTGAAATGCTGTATAGTTACCTGATGATTGACAAACTGCCTGAGAGCAAATTGCAGCTTTTACCGAGATTTAAAATATAATAGTACACTCCCGAAGGAAGCCTGGTGCCATTATAAGTTCCGTCAAATGGTACGCTATAACCTTTTGATTCAAATACTTTTTGCCCGTACCTGGTAAATATCTGGACTATTGCCTGCGGATAGTTTTGAGCATTGTTTATTTTCCAGTAGTCATTTTTACCGTCGCCATTAGGTGTGAACGCGTTTGGGATATCAATAGCAGATAAGCTGATGGTTATTTGCGCCTGGGTTCGTTCGCTTTCGCACTGGCCGCTAACCCGGCTTATATAATAAGTGCTATTGGGGTTTACTTTGATTTTGAAGATGCCATTGGTTTGTTCATCCTGGTACTGAGTGCTTGTTTGCGAATCATAAAGACGATAGGTATTCCCGGCAGATGGAGAACTGACGGATAGCAAAGCTTCGCCCGGAGCGCATAATTGCAAGGGGGCAATTATCGGCGCATCTATGCTGCTGTTTTCATTTAAAACAGTATAAATGCGACTTGCCATAACGCCGCAACCGCTGGCGTCCTGAACCTGCAGCGTGTAATCCCCGGCACCGACGTCTGTAAGATCTTGCGATGTAAACAAATGCTCACCGGCTACATTAAGCCATAAATAGGTGTAGGGCTGTGTGCCGCCTTTAACCTGAATGTTTTTTATACTTCCCGTATTTAATCCGCATTGATCGTCGGTACGGGTTTCTGAGTTTGCCACTATTTGCAGGGGATCAATTTCGTTAACGGTAAAATCATGCGGATAAAGCGTTTCACAGCCGTTTGCATCGGTAAAGTAAACTTTATAAGTGCCGGGTTTAAGGTTTGGGACATTTAACCCCGTACCTGCAGGCTGCCCTTCGGCGTCAATCCAGCGTGCTGTTTTAACAAGGTTATCTGTAGGTATTACGGTAATTGAGCCGTTGTTTTCACCTGTGCAACTGTTGTTAATGTTGGCAGAATAAGCCGGATATACAGTTGGCGGATTAACGTCAACCTGATAAGGTAAACTGGATACGCTACACCCAAAATCATTGCTTGCGGTTAGTTGATATTTACCGGTGGGAACGTCGGTTAAATCAAGGCTTGTACCGGCTATACTGTTATCAAGCGTGTTTATCCATGTATATTTAGTTGCCCCCGGTGCCGTAATGCCTTTAATAGCGCCGTTATTTTGATTGCAGCTTGCTGCTTGCCTGGTTAACTCCGATATGTTTAGGGTGATTTGATTAGAGCCAAGTGTAAGTGGGCCTAAATAGGCCAAACCGCAACCCCGGCCGTTTATTTGTAATGTATATTCTCCTTCAGGTACTCCGTCAAGGTCAAGTGACGAGCCTACTTTTGTTCCTGACGCGTCTCTCCATGTAAAGGTATAAGGGCCATTATCAAGCCCAATGGGTTTAATCTTGATGTGTTTGATAAAGCCATCAGTCGCATTGTTGCAACTGGCCGGCTTTCTTTCTTCAAGGGATTCATCTATTTCCACATTTAAGTAAGGTGCCGAAAATTCAGAAGTAGCCACGTTGTTGAATGTGGCGGTAGCAATCACCTGTTTATTAATTGCGCCGTGATATAACCACTTTCCATCGGGGTCGGTAACAACACTTGCAATGTATTCTTTACCTTCACAAAGTGTACACTCAGCCGTATGAAACAATTCGATAACAGCTCCGGGTTTTGACGTTCCGCTAACTGACGAAGCTGTAAGGCTCGTTATGATAGGAGCTGGGGCATATTCGGTATCATGCTGTTTAATCCCAAATGTTTTATTGCAGTAAAAACTGTTTTTTCTTACTACAGTATTTGCACCGTCTTCTTCCATCCATAGTCCCCCAACTTCACCGTAGGCTATATAGTTTTTATCTTCGTCATTATCGCCGCCAACAATACCACTTGCATTTAGTTCAATGTTACGCCTGTTACCAAAGTTTTTTGTGCCGGTGATATCGGTACCTATTTTATTGCCTTTAATATCGAATGTACTTACGCGGAGCAGGAGCCCCGTGCCTGTATGTCCTGATATAACATTGTTTTTTACTATGGTAAAGCCCTGGCGTAACTCTGAAACTACACCATAAAATGGGTAGTTAACGCCAGCAGTAGGATTCTGACCAATGAAATGGTCTGCGTAATTTTCAAGACCGTCAATCCCTGTTCCTATCATATTGCTCTGAATAACAGCAGTGTTTCCGGTTGGAAACGGATTGTTTGGGTCTGGATATTGGCCTATGTTTACATCGAATCCATTGGCAGCAATAACGTTGCCTTGTGATGGCAATGGCCCTCCAATTAAGATATCACCACTTCTTGCTATAACGTTTATGCCGCCAAAATTTGAATTAGGGCTTATGCCGTCCTCTAAAAGCCCGATAATATTATTTTGGACAGTTAGCCCGGTGACAAAACTATTCGAAGTAAGGTCTGTACGAATGTTGGCAATTGCATAGTGAGTACCGCAGATAATGTTCCCCTTGCCTGATGCTCCAATTATGAGATTTTGACAGTGTTGTAGAATTTTGATCCCAACGGCTCCAAACTCGAAATTCGCCAGGATAGGCTTTTTTATAAAATTGCGGATATATAAACCATATATCTCAATGTTGGGCATTAAAGCATTATCGGAATTATCAATTATCAAAACCGAGAGGTTTGTTGTTGCTCCCGATTGAATAATAACTTTAGTGCTGCTTACACCAAATTTAACGCCCGGTTGGGTCGTTCCGTCGATAACTATATTTGACGAAATATTGGGTAACTCGGTAAGCAGCGTTATCGTCCTTCCCGCCTCGCTCAAATCCGGTAAATTAAAATAAATGTAATCTTTTTCCGCACTGCCATTGGCCGCGGCTAAGGTTAATGCTTCGCGCAAGGTACCCGGCCCCGAATCGGCATTGCTGGTTACCGTAAAAACAGCCGAAAAGCTTTTAAAGCTGATGAAAAGAAAAATAGTGATAAAGAGTAAAACTCGCCTGCCCGTCATGTTTAGGTATTCAAGAGCCAAATTACATTTTTTTCCTGTAAATGCATTGTCAATATCATATTAGCTAATTGTTACTCATGTTGCAAAATCGTACCTTTGCGGTAAATTTAAGAGGGACGATTAATTCATGAAGTTGAATACAACCTATCAGGAGCAGTTTCAGTCGAGGCACATTGCTCCAAGCGCGGCCGACACGGCCAAAATGTTAAAAACCATCGGTGTAAGTACGCTTGATGAATTAATAGGGCAAACCATACCGCAAAAGATCAGGCTTGCCAAACCGCTTAACCTGCCCGCGGCAAAAAGCGAGTTCGATTACCTGAACACCTTAAAGCAAACGGCTTCAAAAAACAAAGTTTTCAAGTCATTCATCGGCAAAGGCTACTATGATGTAATTGTACCGGGCGTTATTCAGCGCAATATTCTTGAAAACCCCGGATGGTACACGCAGTATACCCCGTACCAGGCCGAAATTGCACAAGGCCGCCTGCAGGCTTTGCTAAATTTCCAAACCATGGTTATTGACCTTACCGGTATGGAAATTGCCAATGCTTCGTTGCTTGATGAAGGTACTGCCGCTGCCGAGGCTATGTTTATGCAATACAGCCTGCGTAAAAACAACAGTGCCAACGTTTTCTTCGTTTCCGAAGAAGTGTTCCCGCAAACTATTGATATCTTAAAAACCCGTTCAGAGCCTTATGGCATTGAGCTGAGAATAGGCGACCACCGTACCGTTGACTTAACCGACGATATGTTTGGCGCTATTGTACAATATCCTGCAGGTAATGGCGCGGTTTATAACTACGCCGATTTTGCTGCAAAAGGACATGAAAAAGGTATTAAGCTTACCGTTGTTGCCGATATCATGAGCCTTGCACTATTAACCCCTCCGGGCGAATGGGGCGCCGATATCGTAGTTGGTTCATCACAACGTTTTGGTGTACCGATGGGTTTTGGCGGCCCTCATGCCGCTTTCTTCGCTACTAAAGAAGAGTATAAACGTTCTATCCCGGGCCGCATCATCGGTGTTACTATCGACAGCGCCAATAATTATGCCCTGCGCATGGCCCTGCAAACCCGCGAGCAGCATATTCGTCGCGATAAAGCTACATCAAATATCTGCACAGCACAGGCACTATTAGCTATTATGGCTGGAATGTACGCCGTATATCATGGTCCGGATGGTATCAAAGCGATTGCCGAAAGGATCCACGGTTTAGCCGTATTAACAGCTAAAACCTTAGGGCAGCTTGGCTATGAGCAATTGAACGAAGCTTACTTTGATACTGTTAAGTTTGATGTGGGCAACCTTGTTGGTCCTATCCATTCGGAAGCATTAAATAACGAAATGAACCTTAACTACGAAGGTTCAATAGTAACTATAGCAATTGATGAAACCACTTCGGTTGAGGATATCAAAACGATAGTAAGGTTCTTTGCCAAAGTTAAAGGTAAAACATTTAACGATGTTGATTTTGATGGCGTTAATGCAAGCCTTGAAACGGTTATTCCTACAGAACTTCAGCGCACCTCTGCATATTTAACGCACAGCCTGTTCAATATCCACCGGTCTGAACATGAAATGCTGCGTTATATCAAATCACTGGAAGCGAAAGATCTTTCGCTTTGCCACTCTATGATAGCTTTAGGCTCTTGCACCATGAAACTGAACGCTACTACCGAAATGGTACCTGTTACCTGGGCCGAGTTTAGTAAAATTCATCCATTTGCCCCAACCGACCAGGTTGGCGGTTATATGCAGTTGTTTGATGAGATCAACAATTGGCTAAGCGAAATCACCGGTTTCGCAGCCATGAGCCTGCAGCCAAACGCCGGTGCGCAAGGCGAGTACGCGGGTTTAATGGTAATCCGCGCTTATCACAATGACAGGGGCGACAGCCACCGTAATATTGCTCTGATCCCTTCATCGGCACACGGTACCAACCCTGCATCGGCAGCTATGGCCGGCATGAAGATAGTGGTGGTTAAGTGCGATGATAACGGAAACATTGATGTTGCCGACATGCGCGCCAAAGCTGAGCAATACAAAAACGAGCTTTCATGCCTGATGGTTACTTATCCATCAACGCATGGTGTGTTTGAAGAAAGCATTATCGAAATTTGTGAGATCATTCATGAAAACGGCGGCCAGGTTTATATGGACGGTGCTAACATGAATGCCCAGGTAGGTTTAACCAGTCCGGCCAATATCGGTGCCGACGTTTGTCACCTCAACCTGCATAAAACATTCTGTATCCCTCACGGTGGCGGTGGCCCCGGCATGGGCCCGATCGGTGTTGCAAAACATTTGGTGCCTTATCTGCCAGGCCATGCTGTGGTTGATATCGACAGGGGTAAATCAATTCATGCTGTATCTGCAGCACCATGGGGTTCTGCATCTATCCTCATCATATCACATGCTTACATTGCCATGATGGGTGCCGAAGGCTTGACTAACGCTACCCGTTATGCTATCCTGAATGCCAACTACATTAAAGCCAGGTTACAGGAGCATTACCCTGTACTATATGCTGGTGCTAATGGCCGTTGCGCGCATGAAATGATATTGGATTGCCGCTCATTTAAATCGGCAGGTATCGAGGTTACGGATATTGCTAAACGTTTAATGGATTATGGTTTCCATGCACCAACCGTATCATTCCCGGTTGCGGGTACGGTAATGGTTGAGCCGACTGAATCAGAGCCTAAGCATGAGCTCGACCGTTTTTGCGATGCCATGATCTCTATCCGCCATGAAATTGCCGATGTGGTTGATGGCCTGTCTGACAAGGTAAATAACCCTTTGAAAAATGCACCTCATACCGTAGCTGTAATTACCGGCAACGAGTGGGAGCATCCTTATACCCGTCAAAAAGCGGCATTCCCGCTGCCTTATGTTGCTGCCAATAAATTCTGGCCTTCGGTAGGGAGAGTTAATGACACTTATGGCGACAGAACGCTGATCTGCTCATGTCCTCCGTTAGAAGAGTATGAGTTTGAAGAAAGCGTGATTGAATAGATTTTAAATCAACCCTCCCCTAAACAAGGAGGGTTTTTATTTTTCACACAAATATATATTATGAGTTCAGCTAATCACGAAGGTAATTCAAAAGTCTCTCCCTTCAGGGGAGATTTAGAGGGGCTTATCGCCCAAACACCACAGCCCCCTTATTATGCGGTAATATTCACATCCCTACGTACCGGTGTAGAGGAAGGCTATGGCGATATGGCTGTTGAAATGGTTGAACTGGCCCGGCGGCAGGAAGGTTTTCTGGGCGTTGAATCCGCGCGTAACAATGTTGGAATAACGGTGTCTTATTGGCAGTCGGTAGAAGCTATTAAGAATTGGAAAGCTAATGCCCGGCACCTGTTTGCCCAGCAGCAGGGGCGCGATAAATGGTACCTGAATTATAAAGTACGCATTTGCCGGGTGGAGCATGACTACGCCTTTTAAATTCAATGGCTAATTCCTGTCCCATATTTTTTTTGAACTTTATTAATTGGCCAGATCAAATAAAATATTCACGGTGCGGAGCCGTTTAAATGTATTGTTTTTTATAATTTACAACTATAAGGAATATAACTTTTTGAATCGCGGTCTCGTATAAAACAACGCGCTTAAATTATAGATATGAATATTAACAATAAAGCCATAAGTGTATTACTGGTTGATGACGATGAGATAAATAACTTTATCTCCATAAAACTGATAAAGAAAGCTTTACTTAATACAGAAATTATGGCCTGCCTGAATGGAAAATATGCGATTGAGCAACTTTCTGATATTCAGCGTAAAGACCCTAATAAACTACCCGATTATATTTTGCTTGATATTAATATGCCCATTATGAATGGCTGGGAATTTTTGGATGAGTATAAGCGCCTCAACCTTGATCCCCTGGGCAAAAGCAAGATCTATATTATTTCATCATCTGTTTTCAGCAACGATATTAACAAAGCGCGTTCATATCCGTTGGTGAAAGATTTTATCTCCAAGCCGCTCAACGTTGAAAAAATAAAAGAGCTTTTTGAGGTAACTGCCGAAAATTAAACCGGTTTAACCTTAAAGTGGTCTCCTTCTGTTTCAACGGTTCCGATAGTGAATGATTTAGCATGGTAAAACAGGCATTTCCATCCTTCGGCGGCAGCTTTTTTACCATATTCTTCCCGCAGCATCATAGCCTTGCGGCCATCCATATCGTACTTAGCAATGAATTTCCTCAGCAGCTGCTCTGGTTCGGGAAGCTCATCGCCACCAAAAAATACTTTCTCGCCTTCTATATCAAACCAAAATACCTGATGCGCAGGGCAATGACCACCCGAATGTTCATACCTGATGCCCGGTTTAAACTCGCCGCTGCCTTCAACGAAAGTTATCTTAGCTCCTCCGGCCTGTAACGCTTCAAATATTTCAACATGGTATGATGAGCCTTTCCCGCTGATCCCAAACTCCCATTCCTGTTTATTGATCACGTGCTCGGCCTGCGGAAAGCTGGGTACTAATTTACCATTCCGTTCAACTACCAAACCGCCTGAGTGGTCATAATGCAGGTGAGACATCATTACCAGGGTTATATCATCCGGATCGAAACCCGCATTACGGATGTTTTGGTGCAGCATGAGCTCGTCGCGGGTATCTTTAAAGCCAAGGCCGGTGTCCAATACAATCAAATCGGTTTTTGTTTTGATGAGGAAAGGGTTAACGTGAATGAACAACGAAGCCGGGCGATCTTTGGGGTTGTCAGTTTCCGGGTTGAATGGGATAAATTTCTTGGTTGCATCAACCGAATATGAGCCCTCACCTAAAGCAAAAAATTCCATAGTAAACGTAGTATCAGATTTTGAATGTAACTTTGGCTCTTTAACAGAGCATAAGTATATTTACTGTTTCAAGCTGCAAAGATATGAATAAACGTTGGGCGCTAAAGGATAATACAAACCATGATGATGTAATAAAATTAGCCGCCGAACTCAATATCGATACCGTATTAAGCGCTATGCTTGTGCAGCGTGGTATCACCACCTTTGAAGATGCCCGCTATTTTTTCAGGCCCGATCACCGGCACCTGCATGACCCATTCCTGATGAAGGATATGGAAAAGGCCATCCTCCGTATAGAACAGGCCATGGCAGCAGGCGAAAAGATCATGATCTACGGTGATTATGATGTGGATGGCACCACAGCTGTTGCGCTAACCTACAGTTTTTTCAAAAAGCTGTATGCCAATATTGAATATTATATCCCCGACCGCTACAAAGAAGGTTATGGGATCTCTACCCAGGGTATTGACTACGCTGCCGAGCATGGTATTACGTTAATCATAGCGCTCGACTGCGGCATTAAATCAGTTGATAAAATTGACTATGCCAATGAAAAAGGCATTGATTTTATTATCTGTGATCACCACTTACCGGGCACATCTATCCCGAATGCGGTGGCGGTGCTTGACCCTAAACGCGAAGATTGTGAATATCCATATAAAGAATTATCCGGCTGCGGCATTGGCTTCAAGCTGATCCAGGCCTATGCCGAAAAGAATGATATCCCGGTTGAAGAAGTAAACTGCTATCTCGACCTAGTGGTGATCAGTATTTCATGCGATATTGTGCACATCACTGGCGAAAACCGGGTGCTGGCACACTTCGGCCTGCAAAAAATAAATACCGATCCGTGTATAGGCGTTAAAGCTTTAATGGAGATAGCAGGCAAGACAGGGACATATACTATATCAGATGTAGTATTTTCGCTGGGTCCGCGCATTAATGCAGCCGGCAGGATAGACGACGCCAAACATGCGGTTGAATTACTGATAGCTACCGATAAAGACGTTGCCAAAGAAAAAAGCGCCATGATCAATGTGCGTAACACCGAGCGAAAAGGGCACGATCTTAACATTACCGACGAAGCGCTTGGCATGATAGAAAGTGATGAGGTGTTGATTGCCCGTAAATCGACGGTGGTTTTTAATGAAGACTGGCACAAAGGTGTTATCGGTATTGTGGCTTCGCGACTAACCGAAAAATATTACCGACCAACCATTGTGCTTACCCGTTCAAACGGGCATGTAGCCGGGTCGGCTCGTTCTGTTTTAGGATATGATTTGTATGAAGCGCTTTGTGGCTGCAAAGACCTGCTGATCCAGTTTGGAGGGCATAAGTATGCGGCCGGCCTTACCATGGCCCCCGAAAACCTTGAAGCTTTTATTGAAAGGTTTGAAGAGGTGGTAAGCTCTACCATAAAACCCGAACAATTGATACAGCAAATACAAATTGACGCCGAATTACGTTTAAGCCAGATAGAACCAAAATTTTTCAGGATCCTGAGCCAATTTGCTCCTTTCGGGCCCGAAAATATGGCGCCGGTTTTCATAAGTAAAAATGTGTATGTTAGTGGTAACGCCGGTTTGGTTGGCGGCTCCCACATTAAAATGAGCGTAATGCAGGAAGGATCGGCAGCATTTGATTGCATAGCCTTTAACCACGGCCAGTACCTGGAACAATTGAGGCCGGGTGTTCCGTTCGAAATGTGCTATTCGATAGAAGAAAATGTTTGGCGCGAAAGAAGAACGATACAGTTGAATGTAAAGGGGATAAGGTTTAGTGATTAGAGGTTATTAAAAAAAGCGTCATTGCGAGGTACGAAGCAATCCCAAACTATACAGGGCGGCTCTGCTAATCGGGGATTGCTTCGTACCTCGCAATGACGGCATGAAGATATTATCAGGGTAATCCATGAATCCCATAATCATGGTTCAGAAAAAATGATACTAAGAGCAGATAATTTAGTTAAGAAATACAAGCAGCGTACCGTTGTTAACGACGTGTCTTTTGATGTGGCACAGGGCGAAATTGTTGGTTTACTTGGGCCTAATGGTGCAGGTAAAACTACCTCATTTTATATGATAGTAGGTTTGATAAAACCTAATGAAGGTACTATTCACCTGGATAATGAAGACATAACCCAGGACCCCATGTACCGCCGTGCCCAAAAGGGCATAGGCTACCTGGCGCAGGAAGCATCGGTATTCCGCAAACTTTCGGTTGAGGATAACATCAAAGCCGTGCTGGAAATGGGCGATATGTCTAAAGAAAAGCAAAAAGATAAGCTGGAAGAACTGATCGATGAGTTTAGCTTGCACAAAGTGCGTAAAAACCGGGGCGACCTGCTATCGGGTGGTGAGCGCCGCCGTACAGAAATAGCCCGCGCGCTTGCTGCCGAGCCAAACTTTATCCTGTTGGATGAGCCTTTTGCCGGGGTTGACCCGATCGCGGTAGAGGAGATCCAGGCGATGGTGGCCAAACTGCGTACCCGCAACATCGGTATATTAATAACCGACCACAACGTGCAGGAAACGCTGTCGATTACCGACCGCGCATACCTGCTTTTTGAAGGTAAAATATTAGAATCAGGCGTGCCCGAGGTATTGGCTGAGAATGAAATGGTGAGGAAAGTGTATCTTGGGGCAAACTTTGTACTTAAAAGAAAGGTTTTTCCTCAATAATAACCCTATGACCCTCTTTAACTCCGTATTTACCTGGTTCATGAAAAAGCGTATCCACCAGATAGAGCTTTTTATGAAGTACCCTAATGAAGTGCAGGAAGAATGGTTTGAGCAACTTGTATCGGTTGCTGAAAACACGGAGTGGGGCAAAAAACACCATTATAAAAGTATCGAAAATCTGGGCCAGTTTAAGGAGCGCGTCCCCATACAAAATTACGATACATTAAAGCCTTACATTGAGCGGATGCTTAAAGGCGAAAAAAATGTGCTGTGGCCTTCAGAGATCCGCTGGTTTGCCAAATCATCAGGCACTACCAGTGACAGGAGCAAATTTATCCCGGTAAGCGAAGAAGCGTTGGAAGAATGCCACTTTAAAGGTGGTAAGGACCTCCTTACCATTTATTTCAATAATCAGCCTAACGCCCGTATGTTTACGGGGAAGATCCTGACGCTTGGGGGCAGTCACCAGATCAGTCAGTTAAGTCCGGATACTTCCTTTGGAGATCTTTCGGCGGTGATCATGAAAAACCTGCCCATGTGGGCCGAGTTTCACCGTACACCGCATTTAGACATCGCCCTGCTCGAAAACTTTGAGGAAAAAATTGAGAAGATAGCCCATGCTACCAAGGATGTTAATGTTACCAGTATCAGCGGCGTACCCACCTGGAACCTGGTGCTGTTTAAACGTATCCTGGAGATCACCGGCAAAAATAACCTGCTTGAAATTTGGCCCAATCTGGAAATGTATTTCCATGGCGCGGTGAATTTTACACCTTACCGCGAGCAGTTTAAAAAGCTGATCCCTCACGAGGATATGTATTACCTCGAAAATTATAACGCTTCCGAAGGCTTCTTTGGCATACAAGATACCAAGGAGCCCGGCGATATGCTGCTGATGCTTGATTACGGTGTTTTTTACGAGTTTTTACCGATCGAAAACCTTCACGATGAAAACCCTGAAACGCTTACTCTTGATGAGGTGGAACTGAACAAAAACTATGCGCTCATTATATCAACCAATGCAGGCCTGTGGCGCTACATGATAGGGGATACCATTAAGTTTTCATCGCTTTCGCCATTCAGGATCCAGATCACGGGTCGTACCAAACATTTTATCAATGCCTTTGGCGAGGAGGTGATCATTGACAATGCCGAACGTGCATTGGACGAGGCCTGCTCGCAGACCGGCGCCATTATCAGGGAATACACCGCAGCTCCCGTGTATTTTAACGGCAATGAATGCGGTGCCCATGAGTGGATTATTGAATTTGAAAAGAAACCGGCCGAGTTTGAGCGTTTTGTTGACCTGTTGGATGAAACCCTGCGCCGCATCAACTCCGACTATGACGCCAAACGTTTTAAAGACCTTGCCCTTCGCCGCCCGATAGTTCGTCGCGCACCTGATGGTACTTTCTTTAACTGGATGAGGGAAAAGGGAAAATTAGGCGGTCAGCATAAGGTGCCGCGGTTAGCTAATGACCGGGAATATGTCGATGCTATTTTGAAAATGATGGAAGGGGCTTTTCAGAACCAGGACTTTAAGAATTAAGAAGCAAGAAAATATAAAGTTGTTATAGTGAGTAGCAGGCCGGAGGCCTGGGGATATTTACCACTCGGCTTGAGCCGAGCGGTGGCGGGAAAATAGAAATAAAATAAATAAATAAACAAACACGCTGACGCTCGGCTCCAGCCGAGTGTCGATTATCAAGCGGCCTCTCGCCGCCGAAGCAAAATCGAAGCCTAAGCCAAAGAATGTCGGAATTTAGAAAAGCCAATACAGATCGCCCGTTTTTTGTAACCCTCACGGTAGTTGGCTGGATAGATGTTTTCACCCGGTCTGAATATTGCGAAGATTTTTTAAATAACCTGGAATTTTGCAGAAAAAACAAGGGTTTAAAGGTGTATGCTTATTGTATAATGAGTAGCCATATTCATCTGATTGTTGAATCTGAGGAAGCAAAGCTGCCTCAAATTATCAGAGACTTGAAAAGTTATACCGCTAAGCGGATTATAGCGATGATAATTGATAGTCAAACAGAAAGCAGAAAAGAATGGCTGCTTTATATGTTCCGGTATTTTGCAAACAGCACTCAGCAAAACAGCGAGTATCAATTTTGGCAAAAGACCACTCATCCTACCGAATTAATAACCGCAAAAGTATTTGATCAAAAGGTAGATTATATTCACAATAACCCTGTTGAAGGGATGATTGTAAATGACCCAACAGCGTATGTGTATAGTAGTGCTAATCCGGATTCAGTTTTTAAAGTTGATGAGTAACCTTTAGGCTACGGCGGCCGGGAGGCCGCTTGATAGTTTGGCACTCGGCTGGAGCCGAGCGCCGGCATATTTTTGTTTTTTATTCACCCTCGCTGACGCTCGGCCCCAGCCGAGTGTCGACTATTTTACGGCCTGCCGGCCGCCGAAGCTCAAATCTGGTAAGCCTCCCAAATCTTCACCGCCTCCACGGCCTCTTTCACATCATGTACCCTCAAAATATTGGTACCTTTCGTCAATGCAATAGTATTTAAAGCTGTAGTACCATTCAACGCCTCTTCCGCCGTATTCCCCAATAAACCGTAGATCATCCTTTTACGGGAGATGCCAGTAAGCACCGGTAAACCCAACATATTAAATTCATTCATCCGGCTCATCAATTCATAGCTATGCTCAGCTTTTTTGGCAAAGCCGAAGCCCGGGTCGAGGATCACGTCATGTACGCCAAGGCGTTTTAATTCGCTGTATTTCGAGATAAAATAATCAAACACCTCACCAAATACATCATCATACTCTGCCAGTTGGTTCATGGTTTGCGGGGTGCCTTTCATATGCATCAAAATATATGGCACCTGCAGGCGGGCAACAATAGCAAACATGTCACCATCAAGCATGCCGCCTGATATATCATTGATAATATGTGCGCCGCCCCTTATAGCCGCTTCGGCAACACCGGCGCGGAAAGTATCCGTCGATATAATAGCTTCCGGGAATTGGGCAGCAATAGCTTCAACAACAGGCAATAACCTGTCCGTTTCTTCCTGAACCGAAATATCAACCGCTCCGGGGCGTGATGAATACGCGCCAATGTCTAAAAACGTTGCACCATCGGTCAGCATTTTTTCTGCTTGTTTTAAGGCTTCATCAACGCCGGGTTTGCGGCTGTCGGCAAAAAACGAATCGGGTGTAATATTGATAATGCCCATCACTTTTGGCGATGAAAGATCAATCAATCGGCCCCCGGCATTAAGTGTAACTTTTTTACGGAAAAATGTATATTTAGTCACGGTTAGTTAAGTGTTGCAAAGTTATAATACGGCAAAGTTAACTAACTTTACAGGCGCAGGCTTCAAAACCTTCCAACATTTAAGCTTTACAACGTTACAACAAACAAAACATAGCATCTTTTGACTAATACAGCAGCAGAATACGAAGGCGTAATTAATATATGTAAAGGCCTTTTCATGAAAAAGACCCGCGACTACGGCACCGCATGGCGTATCCTCCGTCCGCAATCCATTACCGATCAGATTTTTATCAAGGCCCAGCGCATCCGCACTTTAGAAGAGAAGAAAATTTCAAAAGTGGGGGATGATATCACCGGCGAATACATCGGCATTGTTAACTATTGTGTGATAGCCATGATGCAGTTGGAATGCGGCCCCGAAATGTCGACCGAGCTTAACCCTGATCATGTGAGCCAGATGTTTGACGAGAAGGTGAATGAAACCAAAGAACTGATGTTTGCCAAAAATCATGATTACGGCGAAGCATGGCGCGATATGCGCATCAGTTCATTGACAGATCTGATACTGATGAAACTGCTCCGCGTAAAACAGATAGAAGATAATCAAGGCCTTACAGAAGCTTCAGAAGGTGTAAAAGCCAACTACCAGGATATGCTGAACTATGCCGTTTTCGCGCTGATCAAGCTTAATATACATCTGGGCAAATAAAGCTTATGAAAAATACATCATCAAATAGCGCTGTAATATGGATCCCACGCTTATTGGTGGGCTTGTTGTTTATATTTTCGGGAGCGATCAAAGCCAATGATCCGCTGGGCTTTTCGTATAAGCTGGTGGAGTATTTCGAGGTTTTTCATATGACTTTCCTCAATGGGCTTGCGCTTACGATGGCTATTGTATTATGCGCGCTTGAAATGTTGCTGGGTTTCGCCTTGCTCATTGGTGCCCGCGCTGTTAAGGTTGCCTGGGGATTGCTATTGCTGATCATCTTTTTTGGCTTTTTAACTTTTTACTCGGCCTTTTTTAAAGTGGTGCAAACCTGCGGCTGCTTTGGCGATGCCATTCCCTTAACACCATGGCAGTCCTTCAGTAAGGATATGGTTTTGCTTGCTTTGGTGCTGGTATTGTTTGTAAAGCGCAAAGAAATTAAGCCGTTATTTAGCGCGAAGGTTGGCGATAAGTGGCTGATCTGCGCTGCCGTAGTTTCGGTTGGCTTCGGCGTATACACCTACAACTTTTCGCCCGTCATTGATTTTTTGCCATACAAAATAGGTGCTAACCTACCCGATGAAATGAAGATCCCGCCCGGTGCACCTCTTGACGAGTTTGAACTTACCTATCACCTCAAAAACAAAAAGACTGGCGCTACCAAGGTGATGAACGATAAGGAATACCTTAAAAGCGATATCTGGAAGGACGCCAGTTGGGAAGTTGTTGGTGACCCGGAAAACCGCCTGGTAAAAAAGGGATATGAGCCTAAAATTCGTGACCTGGCTATTCAGGATGAACAGCGGAACGATTATACCAAAGAATTACTTTCGAGCCCTTTTTATAGCCTGTTCATCGTAGCCTATGATTTGAGCGAAACAGATAAAGATGCGATCAATCGCTTAAACGCATTGGCCATTAATTTGACTGATAATTATAATATCCGTACCGTACTGCTCACCTCAAATTCCGCAGCCGATGCCAAAGCGTTTGCCAAAGAGCATAAACTGATCAGTGAGATCTTTTATGCAGACGGTGTTCCGCTGAAATCAATGGTGCGTTCCAATCCGGGCGTTTTGTTAATTAAGAATGGCACCGTTATTAATAAGTGGCATTATCATTTGGTGCCTAAATACGAAGACATAGTAAAGGAATACTTGCAGAAATAACCAAATGATCCCCTACCTGCTCCGCAAATTAATGTACGGGCTGGCAGTAATGCTGGGGGTAGTGTTTGTTGTTTTTTTCCTGTTCAATATTTTACCTGTCGACCCTGCCCGCATGACCCAGGGGCAGCGTGCCGACGTACAATCGCTTCAGGCCGTACGCAAAGAGTTTGGGCTGGATAAACCAGTCCCGGTGCAATTCGCCTATTATCTGAATGATCTTTCCCCATTAGGTATCCATCTTAATACGGCTGACGAGCAACAGCGCTACGGCTATGTAAAACTATTCCCGGTGAGCAAAAGTAAAGTACTTGCACTGAAATGGCCTTACCTGAGACGTTCGTACCAAACCCGTAAGGATGTAGCCTCATTGCTGATGGAAGTGATCCCGAATACGTTGGTGCTTGCAGTTGTGGCCATGATCTTCGCCATTATTATCGGTGTTTTTTTGGGCGTGGCAAGCGCGGTTAATAAAGATACCTGGATTGATAAACTGGCTATTAGTTTTTCAACACTGGGCATTTCTGCCCCTTCTTTTTTTGCCGGGATTATCATTGCCTGGATCTTTGGTTTTGTGCTAAGTAATTACACGCATTTAAATATGTCGGGCAGCTTATATAGCTATGATCCTTTTAAAGGGGAGGTGATTACGCTGAAAAATCTGGTACTGCCGGTAATTACTTTGGGTTTGCGTCCATTGGCTATTATTGTGCAGCTTACCCGCAATGCGATGCTTGATGTTTTGGGGCAGGATTACATCCGAACTGCCAAAGCGAAAGGATTAAATAACCGGACGATTATTTACCGTCATGCACTTAAAAATGCCATGAACCCGGTAATTACCGCCATTGCCAACTGGTTTGCGTCGCTTTTGGCAGGTTCGTTTTTTGTGGAATACATTTTTGGTTATAACGGATTAGGCAAAGCTACTGTTGATGCTTTGGAAATGTCGGATTTTCCGGTGGTGATGGGCTCTATATTGTTTATCGCGTTTATATTTGTAGTGATCAGTATCCTGGTGGATGTTATTTATGTTTGGATTGATCCGCGGGTAAAATTAAGCTGAAGAAATTTTTATGAAATATTTTATTGTAGGCTTTATGGGGTGTGGCAAAACAACCTGGAGCCGCAAACTGGCCGCCAAATGGGGCTATGAATTTATTGATCTTGACCATGTGCTCGAAGCCAAAGCAGGCATGAGCATAGCCGAATATTTTTCATCTTTTGGCGAAGATGCATTCCGTAAACTGGAATCGCAGGTATTGAAAAAAACTGAATATGCCGAAAATACGGTGGTATCAACCGGTGGAGGATTGCCTTGTTTTTTTGATAACATGGATTGGATGAATGCCAACGGTAAAACCCTCTACATAAAACTATCTCCCAAAACCCTGGCCGACAGGTTGGAGAGCAGCAAAACCATTCGTCCGGTATTGCAAGGGAAAAAAGGCGATGAACTGATTGGATTTATAACCGGCAAACTGGCCGAACGCGAAGGCTTTTATCTGCAGGCAAGCAACATCGTTGAAGGAATAGATATGTCGGTTGAGAAGCTGGAAGAGGCGCTGGGGTATAATTAACCTCTACGGTGTCCGTGCGAGGCACGAAGCAATCGCATGCTATACAGGGCGGATCTGCTTATGTGCGATTGCCACGCTATCGCTCGCAATGGCATGAATTTTATATATCTGTATCTTACCTCAAATAAACCGCATCCTCTTCGCCATCTTCTTCATCAAGCACTACATCAACATGCTCTTTGATAACGGTTGAAAGGGCTACACCAGCAAAGTCTGTTGTGATGGGGAAGCTTTTATGATTACGGTCAACCAATACCGCGGTACGAAGTTTCTTGAGCGGAACATCTAAAAACACACCGAAGCCATAAGCAAGGGTTTTACCGCTGTTTAGTACGTCATCAACCAGTATCACCACTTTATTGCTGCATTCCTCAACCTCAAAATCAATATTGGCGCTCAGGCTGCTGCTTTGTTTTTCGAGCTCGATGGTGATGATACGACTTTTGAAAGGCGCAATACCGTCAAGTATGGTTTTCAGGCGTTCGGCAATGTGGTTACCGCGTGGCAGAATACCGGCTATCAGTATTTCATTCTCGTCAAAATTATCCTCCAGTATCTGGTAGGCCATCCTGTCGAGCTTTTGCTGGATCTGTTGCTTGTTTAGTATGAGAAGCTTTTTTTCAGGCATTTTTATCAGCATTATTTATTGCTCTTTTTAAAGGAGCTTTTATGCGGAAGCAGGATTCAACTAAAATAGTCCATTCCATATTGCGTCTTCGGGAGAAGGGGCCGCACGTCTCAAATTTATATAAATAAAACTTACTTAGCGTAAGGGAAAAACACAAAGTTTGCGCCTTCGGGAACCACTACAAATACGCACATAAATTGGTACGGATCTTTGTAGCTGTTAATAAAGCGTTCTTTCAGTACAGGCTTTATAACGTCTCGTTCTACAAATTCTTCCAATGTAGAAGCATGAATGCTCCATTCCGAGTTTAAATCATGACGATCAAGGATTAATTCGCCTAAACTAAGTTCGTGCTGGTGAGCTATAAAAATGGGGTAAGAAGAAAGACCCTCGTTCATGATCTCTTCCGATACCTCTTTAATTGATTCGTTAAAATATTTTAGGTCGCGCTCCAAACTTATCAGCGGACTATCGGCCGCCGGTTTGTTGCGTTCATTTCCTTCGTTAAGCAGTTCTTCAGGGTTCATGACCGTTGATTTTTTTGATTACGCTGATTTCGTTGATTTTTTTAGGGGATTACACCGGTTTTTTTGATTAAGATTCTATTATCAGCAAGCCGATAACTATGAACCATCAATCATGAACTATACGCTTCTCAAAACAAGCAACACCACATTCTCCACGTGCTGGGTATGCGGAAACATATCTACCGGCTGAATTTTTACCGTGTTGTATTTCTCTTTTAATACCAGCAAATCGCGGGCCTGGGTGGCGGCATTGCAGCTTACGTAAACAATTTTAGGGGCTTCAATCTCCATTAAGCGGACTACCACATCCGGGTGCATGCCTGCACGCGGTGGATCGGTAATGATCACATCCGGCTTGCCATGCTCTGCTACGAAATCGGCTACCAATACATCCTTCATATCACCGGCATAAAACTTGGTGTTGGTGATATTGTTAATGGCCGAATTTACCTTAGCATCTTCAATAGCAGTTGGTACATACTCAACGCCAACAACTTCACGCACATGCCCGGCAACAAAGTTAGCAATAGTGCCGGCACCGGTATAAAGATCATATACCAGCTCATCGCCTTTAAAACCGGCAAAATCCCGGGTTATTTCATACAGGCGAAGTGCCTGGATGGAGTTGGTTTGGTAAAAAGATTTTGGCCCGATGCGGAACTTGATGCCATTCATTTCCTCGTGAATGTAATCCGGGCCTTTAAAGGCTATAACATCCTGGTCAAATATGGTATCATTTTTTTTCTGGTTTACGATGTAGAGTAAGGAAGTGATCTCCGGGAAACGGGTATCAATATGGCTCATCAGGCCATTAATCTCGCTTTGTTCTGCGTAAGCAAAAACTACAATCACCATGATCTCGCCGGTTGATGAGGTGCGTACAACCAAATTGCGGAGCATACCGCTGTGATTCCGCAGGTCGTAATAGGTATAACCCTGTTGAATGGTAAAATCACGGATCTCGTTGCGCAGGTTATTTGATGGTTCGGCTTGCAGGTAACAATGGTTTACATCCAATATTTTATCAAACCTGCCGGGGATATGAAAACCCAGTGCATTCATATTCAGGGTGCCATCTTCTTTGTTTTCGCCGTCGTAAAGCCAGCGTTTGTTTGAGAAGGTAAATTCAAGCTTGTTGCGGTAATACCTGTCGGCAGGTGAAGGCACAATAGGCATAATGCCGTCAACGTTGATCTTAGCTAAGCGGCTTAAAGCATCTACTATCGATTTTTGTTTGAATTTAAGCTGAGCCTCATAGGTCATGTGCTGCCATTTGCAGCCACCACAGGTGCCAAAGTGCTCACAGAAAGGAGTGGTGCGGTATTCAGAAGCTTGTTTTAATTCGGTGATCTTACCTTCGCCGAAGTTTTTCTTACTCCGGTACACTTGTACATCGGCAATGTCGCCGGGTACGGCTTTATCTACGAAAAGAACAAAATCATCTGCCTTGCCTACACCTTTGCCTTCTTCGGCAATATCAATGATATGTACGTTCTCAAAAAACTTTGGTTTGTTAGCTTTACTCATCAGGCTGCAAAGTTAACCCTATTTATTTAATCCTGAAAATGGGAGAGGAGCGGCAAAAGAGAGCCTGTCGCCTTTAAAAGACGTTACGATACTAAAACAAGCTTTTTAAACAAATAAGCTTAGCAAATATTTAACCATATCAGTGGTATCGATATCTTCTATCTCAAATTGCTCATCAATCAGGTCGGAAAGTTCTGTTAGTTCGCGGCTCATAAAACAAAAAATTACTATGCTAACATAGTAATTTTTAAACTAAAAACCAAATCGGTATAAGGTTTAATTACCAATCAGTAAAGATTTTTGAAAACTTTGCTGATTGGTATATGCAATGCTTAATTTTTATCCCAATTTATCTTGCGCGAAAAGTACATCAACACGGCTATAATGATAAACAGCGCGATACTGCCAACCATTAAAGCAAGATCTTCCAGTTGAATGATGACAAAAATAAACGCATAAAACACCGCTAAAATAAAGGCGAACAGTAACGCCGCCTTCCCGTTTTTTAGCAGGGATGATATAAATACGGATATCAGTGCTATTGTTGATACAGATGCAATAATATAAGCCATGTTGTAGCCAACCTGCTCAGAAAACGACAGCAGCAACGTATAGTAAATAACCATCGCCGCGCCAATCAATATGTAGTTGAACAGATGTATCGGTTGTTTGCGGATAACCTCGGTTAAAAAGAGGGATATAAAGGTGAGCAGGATAATGAATATCGCATACTTGCTGGTACGCATGGTTTTCTGGTACTGATCAACCGGGAGGCGAAGCTTTACACCAAAAGTGGCCTCTTCCAGTTTTTTGTCGTTATCTAAGGTTTTTTGCTGACCGGTCCACTGTTGCGGGAATGGCCGGTTGTAATACATCATACGCCAGCCGGCGCTAAAGCCGCCGGTATCAACTTTAGAATCATCGGGGAGGAAATTGCCATCAAAGCTCGGGCTGCTCCAGTTGCCATTTACCCGCACATCGGTAGTTTTACCAAGTTGTAAAAAGCTTAATCCTTCACTGCCTTTCAGATCAAGCGTGTAATCAAATGGAATTTCGTTATTGTTTATTGCTGAAAGGTCAACACCGGCTTGCAAACCATTGCCAAATACGGATTCAAATGAAGGTTCGGCGCCAAGTATGGGTTGAGTTGTTTTTATAACCGGGTTGCTTTTCAAACCTTTTAGGTCGCTCACACTAAATTCAAACCTGGCTTTGTTTAAAAGGAGCTGATTTATATTTATACCGAGTGAGGAGAGATCAAGCCTGGCAAAATTACCACTTACTTTTACCTGCGTATTGTATACCGCCACGTCAAAAATGCCCCGGTGCCTAAGCTGTGTTGTGAGGCCTGCCTTAATGTGAAGGTTGTCGGGCAAAATGTACAGGTTTTCTATAAGCGTCTGCTTAGCGGTATCGGTCATATTTATTCCTTTTTTATAGGGGATAACCAATATCGGGCCTTTGATGATCTGGCTGGCCGACCAGCTATCTGATACCTCTTTGGCCGTTTCACCCTGTCTGACCGCACGTTCGGTTACCAGGTTTTGGACGAAGGCTGATGGAATTAAGAGTAAAAGCGCCAACAGGCCGATAAAGATCAATTTAAATGTTGCCGACTCTTTGAGCCAGCTTAATGTTGTTTGTTTGGGTGATTGTTCCTCTATCATGATTGTTTAGATATAAAGCACTTTGTATTTCAAAGTTTATAATTAAAAAGAAAGGGCTCTTTGTTAAGCCCAAGACAAATATAATATAAAGTACTTTGTATTTCAAAGTAAATAATAGAAATTTTTACTCAAATAGTTAAAAACTGTTTAAAGGGCGGTCAGATAGCTATCAAATAAATTCATTGCCGTTGACTTTAGTCGACGGAATTATTGCCGAAAGACAGAAGGCTTTAGCCGAAATACAGCTTGGATTTGGGCTGAAGCCCGGCTATTTACTTCTTTAATCCGTTGACTAAAGTCAACGGCAATAAGTAGTCTTTCTTTAGGTAGTTTTTAATTGAAAGGTATTCTTACACCGAAACCGCAGCCTTAACCAGATAAGGCAAAATCTCTTTCTGGAAAGAAACAAAATTTTTCCGTACATCCGAATCACTTACCGAGGTAAAGGCGAAACTGAACACGATGCTTTTGCTGCACTTGATCAGGAAGCGTAAGCGTTGCTGGTAGGTTTCGTGCTTGCGGATACCTGGCAGCTGGATAAACGATGCCATGAGCAGTTCCTCAAGTTCGTTAGAGAGGTTCTTTAAAAAATCCTGGGAGTTGGTTGACTCACGGATAAAATCCCAGCCGATAAACTCATTACAAACGGTGTAGGAGAGGCGGCAGGTTTTCATGATGAGGTTATTGAGATAAACCTCTTCATCAATATCATTCCAATTGCTTTGTACGAGGTCGTCAACACTGGCTTTGATGTAGTCCATCAGCAGCACGTGTAATACGGCCTCTTTGCTATCGAAGTATTTATAGATAGTTGCCTTGGCAATTTTTGCCTTTTTGGCAATCTCATTAACACTGGTTTTATGGTACCCGAATTTGCGGAAAAGTTCCTGTGCTGCCCGCTTAATGCTGTCTTTTATTTTATCGGCTTCCATTAATTAGTTACTTGAATTTCAAACTGGGTAACCGCTACCCTATAGGTTCTTAATGCCTTTGTGGCCGGAGCTTTTACCGGTGTGCCGTCTTCCAGGCTAAACTTTGAACCGCTGCAGGGATCGGTCACTGTAAAGCCTGTATTGTCTATAGTTACTGCGCACTTTTTTTCAGGCTGATAGCTGCTACACCGGTCGTAGGCCGCATAAGTGCCATTCACTTTACGGTAAATGATCAATCCGGACACACCATAACCGTTAATGGCCACCGCGCCGCCCACAACGTTAAGGGGGCTCAATGCCGGTGTGCCCAACGCGGCCTGGAAATTAACAGGTACGCTCGGTACATTATCGGTTGCTTTTCCGCACGAAAAGCAACCGATAACTACCAATAGTATTATAGTGAGTTTCCTCATAAAATTTCAGTTTGGAACTGTTTCAGAAAACGTACGTCATTCTCTGAGAACAGGCGCAGGTCGCGGATTACATATTTTAGATTGGCAATACGCTCCATACCCATACCAAAGGCAAAGCCTGTATATTTTTTACTGTCGATACCGCAGTTTTCCAAAACGTTAGGGTCAACCATGCCGCAGCCTAAAATTTCTACCCAGCCACTGTGCTTACACATGTTACAGCCTGCGCCGCCGCAAATGGTACATGAAATATCCATTTCGGCCGATGGCTCGGTGAACGGGAAGTATGACGGACGGAAACGTACCCTTGTACCTTCGCCATAAAGCTCCTGTACAAAGTGGTAAAGGGTTTGTTTCAGATCAGAGAAAGATACATTCTCATCAACATATAAACCTTCAACCTGGTGGAAAAAGCAATGTGCCCGGGCCGAAATAGCCTCGTTACGGTAAACCCTGCCCGGCATAATTGCACGGAACGGTGGTTTGCCGGCTTCCATCATCCGTACCTGTACCGATGAGGTGTGGGTACGCAGCGCAATATCATCTTTACCATTATTCTTTTTAATAAAGAAGGTATCCTGCATGTCACGTGCCGGGTGTTCATCAGGGAAGTTCAGGGCCGAGAAGTTATGCCAGTCGTCTTCAATTTCCGGACCTTCGGCAACAACGAAACCTAAGCGCTTAAAAATGTCGATGATCTCGTTACGCACCAACGACAGCGGATGGCGTGAGCCAACAGCGAAACCATCGCCGGGTAAGGTAAGGTCAAGATCGTTGCCCTTGCTCTGAACGCTTGAGCCAATGTTTTCCTTCAGATCGTTATACTTAGCCTCGGCCAGTTGTTTAAACTCGTTAAGTACCTTGCCAAAGGTGCGTTTCTCTTCCGGACTAACGCTTTTAAACTGCTCAAAAAGGTCTTTAATAATACCCTTGGTGCCTAAAAATTTAATCCGGAACGCTTCCAGTTCGTCGGCATTGGCCGGCGAAAAAGCATTGATCTCGGCGGTATATTGGTCTATCTGAGCTTGCATTATAATGTATTTAAAAATTGTTCGGCTGTTAAAACCGGTATTGTTGAGTTTTTATAGTCTTTTATATTTCGGGTGATGATTAGATCTACACCCGCATTTTTGGCGGCAAAATATTGAACGGCATCTTCAAAATCTTTAAAGTCTGAAGCTATCGCATCATTTATAGTTGAGGCGTCTTCGCCTAACACCCGTAACTGTTTCGATAGTAATTTTATAGCTTCGATTGCGGTTTCCGCTCCTAAGTGTTTCTTTGTAAAGTAGTGAACATTAATGAGCGTATGTACCGCTGTGCAAAAATTATATCCGCTATCTATGGGTAACGATAGAATTTGTGCAGATGCGCTATAAAAGGTCGGCCTATTTAAAATAACGTCAAGCAATACATCTGAATCAATAAAGGCCAATTTCATAAGCCGTATTTTTCATCAAGATGTTTATGGTACTCTGCTTTGGCGTCAAAATCAGGAATCGGCGTTTTTGAAAATGTTAGTTTTTTAACCCAATCCGCTATTTCTACAGTTTTTACGTTTGTCTTAGGCTCTTCAATAGCAGTAGCGCTGGATGTAACCCTTTTTAAATAACGTTCAATTAACCTGGACAGATTGGTATGCGTTTCATCGGCATAAAGTTCTGCCTGTTTTAAAACCTCCGGCTCAATATCTAAAATTAACTTTGCCATAACTTTCAATCGTCAATACGCAAAAATACGACAATTTACCTTATTTCAATACTCCCAGTTCCTTTCCAACCTTAGTAAACGCTGCAATGGCTTTATCAAGGTGGTGCATATCATGCGCTGCCGAGATCTGTACCCTGATCCTTGCTTTACCTTGCGGTACTACCGGGTAGTAAAAGCCTATTACATAAATACCTTCGTCAAGCATTTTTGCGGCAAACTCCTGGGCCAGCTTGGCATCATATAACATAACCGGGACTATAGGATGTACGCCGGGTTTAATATCAAAACCTGCTTCCGTCATTTTTTGACGGAAATATTGCGTATTGCTTTCCAGTTTATCGCGAAGCTCGGTGGTTTCGCTTAGCATATCCAATACCGCTATTGAGGCTCCGGTAATGGCAGGTGCCAAAGTATTTGAGAACAGGTAAGGACGGGAGCGCTGGCGCAGCATATCAATAATTTCTTTACGGCCAGATGTAAAACCACCAGATGCACCGCCCAAAGCTTTACCTAATGTCCCGGTGATGATATCAATCCTGCCCATCACATTATGGTGCTCATGCGTACCACGACCGTTTTTGCCCATAAAGCCCGAGCAATGGCTCTCATCGATCATGACCAGCGCGTTGTACTTATCGGCCAGGTCGCAGATTTTATCTAACTGGGCAATGGTGCCGTCCATGCTGAAAGCGCCATCGGTAACGATGATTCGGTGACGCAGTTCCTGCGTAGCTTTTAATTTTTCTTCCAGGTCGGCCATATCATCGTGCTTGTAACGGTAGCGCTGGGCCTTGCAAAGGCGCACACCGTCAATGATCGAAGCATGGTTCAACTCGTCAGAAATTATGGCATCCTGATCATTAAATAAAGGTTCAAACACGCCGCCGTTGGCATCAAACGCTGCCGCATACAGAATGGTATCTTCAGTGCCCAAAAATTCAGCTATCTTTTTTTCAAGCTCTTTGTGTATGTCCTGTGTACCACATATAAACCGTACAGACGATAAACCGTAACCATGCGTATCCATGGCATCTTTGGCGGCCTGTACTACTTTGGCATTACCCGATAGGCCGAGGTAGTTATTGGCGCAAAAGTTAATTACTTCGGCACCGCCCTGAACAGTAATATCGGCGCCCTGGGGCGAAGTAATGATCCGTTCCTTTTTGTATAACCCGGCGTTTTCAATTTCGGTTAACTCCTGTTGTAAAACCGGCTTTAGTGTGTTGTACATAGCATGCGTGTTTTAAAGAGGGCAAAATTAAGCATTCGCGGGCATTTGATAGGGTTTATTAAACCTTAAATAATTATTAACTGAATAATAAAACATTTTTAGGCCATAACACATTACCCATAAGTAACATATGAGAAAATATATACTACTATTAATCACTGCTTTTTGCGTAATAAGGGCCTCCGCACAGCAATCACTTTTAACAGGGAAGATAACCGATAAAAATGGACAGGCCATTCCTTTTGTTTCTATTTATATCCGTAATTCCACCTATGGTACAACGGCCAACGAAAACGGAATTTACCAGTTTAAACTTGCCCCCGGTACCTATAACGTCATATACCGCTATGTTGGATATACTGAAAAGATAGAGCAGGTCACCATAACAGATCAGGATCAGGAACATAATGTACAAATGGCCGATGAAGTATTTGCCACCAACAGGGTAGCCGAAACCTATCGTAAAAACCGGGATGCTGCCGATACTATTATGAAGCAAGTGCTGAAAAAACGCAAATACTATATTGAGGAGGCCACTTCATACTCCTGTGCTGTTTATATCAAAGGTGTACAAAAATTACTGAGCGTACCTAAATCATTGTTGGGGCAGGAGGTAAGAAAAACCCTCGATCTGGATACAAACGGTAGGGGGATACTCTATCAATCCGAATCGCTGTCTGAATATAATTTTCAAAAGCCCAACAAGGTACGCGAGATTACCATTGCCAACCGGATGGCAGGGCAGAATACAGCATTTGGCTACAAAAAAGCGTCCGACCTGCAGGCTAATTTTTATCAGAACGTATTTATCATCAACGGATTGGCTACCCGAGGCTTTGTTTCTCCGGTTGCTTCATATGGTCCCAGGTTTTATAATTACAAATTGTTGGGAACTTCTGTTGAAAATGGACATACTATTCATAAAATCCAGGTGATTCCGAAACGCGGGCACGGTCAGTATTTTCAGGGTGATATTTATATTATCGACGGCGACTGGCGCATTTATAGCGTTGACCTGTTTATTGAAAATAAAACAAGCAACCTTAACCTGGTTGATACTTTAAAGATCAGGCAGCAATACGTAGCTATTACCGATAGCGTATGGATGCCGGCATCAACCCAGTACAACTTTAAAGGAGCTGTTTTTGGATTTAAATTTGGCGGATACTATGCGGCTGTTTACAATAATTATAAAATCAACCCAACCTTCCCCGATAACTTTTTTACCGGTGAGATCCTTAAAATTGATACGGCAGCCAATAGTAAAAAACCGGGCTATTGGGCCGATGCACGACCAATACCCTTAACTGCTTCGGAGGATCGTGATTACAAAAAAAAGGACGCCTTTGAAGAATATAAAAAGACAGATACTTACCTCGATTCGCTTCAGCATCATAAAAATCATATCAATTATCCGGGCTACCTGATTTTTGGTTACGCGGCCAGCAATAAAAGCAACAGGGACTCATTATACATCTTCCCGTTTATACAAACCTTTTATTACAATACGGTCGAGGGTTTCGGTATTAACGCCAAAGTAAGTTATATCCGTACCATTGATGATTTTCATTCGCTTACAGTTACGCCGGCTGTGCGCTATGGCTTCTCTAACAAGATCTTCAGCGCCAATATGGGTATTGATTATAAAAACGACCCTTTTCACAATGCAAAATTTTATGCTGATTTTGGAAGCGATGTACTTGATCTGAATAATGTTGGCACGCGTTCGTTATATTTTAACACACTGAGTACACTCCTAAGCGAAAATAACTATGTTAAATATTACCGAAGCCATTATGGCGATTTTGGTTACCAGCGCGAAGTGATAAACGGCGTGTTTTTAAAAGGAGGTTTGTCGTATTCAAGTCGCTCGCAGCTTTACAATACGTCTTTTAGTAAGATAAAGGATATTAAGGATCGTCAGTTTACATCAAATAATCCATTAGCCCCTTCGGGTACTCCGGCAGATGACCATTCGTTTTTGTTTCCGGATAACCAGGCACTGGTATTTAACGCCTCGGCTACTTTTACATTCGATCAGCGATACGAGACACGGCCCACCGGCAAGTTTAACCTGCCCTCAAAATATCCAACCTTAACGGTAAACTACCGTAAAGGGTTTAAAAATATCATTGGCTCGGATGTAGATTATGATTTTGCCTCAGTCGACCTTTCGCAGGACCATATCCGTGTCGGTCTTTCGGGCTATTCATCATTTAAAGTATCGGGCGGAGGCTTTTTCAATAACAACAACCTGTACTACATGGATTATAACCACTTTTTAGGTAACCAGGGTACCACTTTTGATCCTACCTATGTAGGTAGTTTCCACTTCCTGCCTTTTTATACCTATAGTACCAACGGTGCGTTTTTAGAGGCGCATTACCAACATAATTTTGCAGGTTCACTATTTAATCATATCCCGTTGTTAAGGAAGTGGAAGCTTGAAGAAATCATCGGCGCCAACTACCTCACCACGAAAAATAACCGCAATTACCGTGAGTTTTATGTAGGCGTACAGCGCCTCATTTTCCGGGTTGACTACGGTATCTCATACGCCGGCGATAAAAAATACATCCAGGGGTTCAGGATCTTTTATGGAATCAGATAAGGTGAAAGGTTAAAGGCGAAAGGTAAAAGGTTTTTTGCCTACACCAGATTAAGGTGCAGCTACCTTTCGCCTTTAACCTTTTACCTTTCGCCTAATTTTGAGCTTTCAGCTCAATTTCCTATCTTTGCGCCGCTCATTTAACACTGTTTGCAGCAGTATCAATGATTTTATGGAAATGTATAATACCTTACTTTACTATTGTTATTCGACAATAGCTAATGCGGAGCAATTTGCTGCCGATCATTTAAAATTTTGTAAAAGCTTAGGTTTAACCGGGCGCATTATTGTGGCCGATGAGGGGCTTAACGGTACTGTTTCGGGTACTGTTGAGGCATGTAAAACCTATATGGATACTGTACACGCCGACGAGCGTTTTGCCGGTATCGACTTTAAAATTGATGAAGTAGATACGCCTTCCTTTGTAAAAATGCATGTGCGTTATAAATCAGAGATTGTACACTCCGGACTGCGTGACCCTAACGTTATCGACCCGAAACAAAAAACCGGCAAACACCTGGAGCCAAAAGAGTTTTTGGCTATGAAAGACAGAGACGATGTGGTTGTACTTGACGTACGCTCAAATTATGAGCACTCATTAGGCAAATTCAAAAATGCGGTAACCCTTGATATTGAAAACTTCCGCGATTTTCCGGCCATGATTAATGAGCTGGCCAAGTACAAGGATAAAAAGATCCTGACTTATTGCACTGGTGGCATTAAATGCGAAAAAGCATCGGCCTTGTTGTTGCACGAAGGTTTCCCGGAAGTGTACCAGTTGCATGGTGGTATCATTAAATATGGTAAGGAAGCCGGCGGCGAGGATTTTGAGGGCAAATGCTATGTATTTGATAACCGCCTTTCGGTTGATGTAAACAGCGTGAACCCGGTTGTTATTTCAACCTGTTTAAATTGCGGCAAAACCACACCAAAAATGATCAATTGCGCCAATCCCGAGTGCAACGAGCATTTTACCCAGTGCGATGAATGCGGAACCGCTATGGACGGCTGCTGCAGCGATGCTTGTAAAGAGCATCCGCGTAAACGGGTTTATGATGGTACCGGGTATTATGTAAAAGTACCTCAACCGGTAAATGTGAGTAAAAACAAACTGCAGCCAATAGCATAACAGCTGTGGCACAATTAATTATATAAGGCTTACCCTCAAGGGTAGGCTTTTTTATTTTGTCGGGTACAAACACTACTTTAGCAAATTGAGCCGCTACATCCTATGCGTAAAACCTTGTGTATTATTATCGTTCTTGCTTTTATATCGGTTTGGCCGGCCTGGTCGGTAGATATTAAGAGCGTAGGTGTTCCGTATGTGCAAAATTATACCAAGGCGCTTTACCAGTTTGGTAACCAAAACTGGTCGGTAACGCGCGATGAGCACGATATCATGTATTTTGGCAATGCCGAAGGCCTGCTCACCTTTGATGGTAAATACTGGCAGCAGTACCACATGCCTAATGGTTTAATTGTACGCTCAGTTAGTGCTGATGGCAAGGGCAGGGTGTATGCCGGCGGATACGGTGAGTTTGGCTACTGGCATAACGATGGTAAGGGCATTTTAAAATACACCTCACTCGTTAACCTGGTACCGAAAAACTTTTTACCGGTAACCGAAGAGATCTGGAAAATATATTGCGATAACAACAGGGTGCTTTTCCAATCATTCGGGGCTATCTATATTTATTCGGCTGGTAAAATTGAAGTGGTAAAAACACATGAGCCGTATTTGTTCCTTTTTAAATGTGGTAGCCGCTTTTTTGTAGAGCAATTAACAAAAGGGCTTTTTGAGCTTAAAGGTTCAAAGACTGAATATATTGAAGGCAGCAATATTTTAGGTGCAAGTGGTGTGTTATCTATTTTGCCATTTCAACAGGGTAAATATCTCATCGGTACGGCAAAAAATGGTTTATTTATCTACGATGGTAAAACAGTTAAGCCATGGGTGAGCCAGGCAAATGATTTTTTAAAAACCTACCAGCTGAATAACGGCGCGGCCATCGCCGATAAGTATTTTGCCTATGGTACCATTCTTAATGGTATTGTGATAGTTGATACTGCCGGGCGTGTAGTGCAGCATATCAATAAAGCCAGCGGTATGCAAAACAATACGGTGTTAAGCCTTTATACCGATGCCAGCCAAAACCTTTGGGCAGGACTTGATAATGGTATCGATAGAATTGAGGTTAACTCGCCTTTGTATTTTTATTTCGACAAAACGGGCAAATTCGGTACGGTCTATTCCAGCATCATTTTTGATAAAAAGATCTATCTCGGCACTAACCAGGGCTTGTTTTACAGCGATTGGCTGCCTGATAGCCATAACAGCCCATTTCAAACCTTTGATTTTAAGCTGATCCCCGGCTCGCAGGGGCAGGTGTGGGATTTGTCGTTACAGGATAACAGGTTGCTTTGCGGCCATAACGACGGAACTTACCAGGTAAACGGAGCTTCCATAAAAAAGATCTCGGATGTGACGGGCGGATGGACTATTAAGAAAATGGCCCCCGATATGCTCATGCAGGGCACTTATACCGGCTTGGTGATCTACCGGAAAGATGCCGCGGGCAATTGGCAATTCAGCCATAAATTAGCCGGTTTCAGTGAGCCTTCGCGCTATGTTGAACGTGATGCCAAAGGTCAAATTTGGGTAAGCCATGCTTATAAGGGTATTTATAAGCTCACTTTAAGCGCCGATCAGCGCACTGTGGTATCGCACGTTTATTATGACAGGAAGCATGGATTGCCGGGTAGTTATAACATCAACGTGTTTGACCTCGATAACCGCATTGTTTTTTCTTCAGATTCGGGTTTTTATGTGTATGACGATATCACAGACAGGTTTTATAAATATCAGCAGCTAAACAGCAAGCTGGGCACATTTGCCACCTCAAGCAAAATCATTAAGGCTATAGGCAAAAAATACTGGTTCATTAACCAGGGCAGGGTTGGTTTGGCCGATATGTCTGTTACCGGGAAGCTAACCATCGATACCAACAGGTTTTCTATCCTGAACGGACAGATGGTACAGCATTATGAAACCATTAACCGTATAAACAACTCAACCTATTTGATAAGTGTTGATGACGGGTTTGTGATATTAAACGATGCAGATGCTCAACTGCCCAATAGGATCAAAATACCTGATGTTTTGATCAGGAGGATAGAGAATGTTACCGATAAGGTATCGTTGATAACTGAAGCAGCAGAACAGAGCAATAACATTGAAATACCTTACGCCGAAAATAACATCCGTATAAGTTATTCTCTGCCTTATTATACCCAGGCTAAAATCAGGTTTCAGTATTATCTGGAAGGCTATTCGCATCAATGGAGCGAGTGGATGCCGCAAAGCCAAAAGGAGTTTACGAATCTTAACCAGGGTACTTATAATTTTAAGGTGAGGGCTAAGATCAATGATCAGTACCAATCCGCCGTTTCAACAATAACTTTTACGGTATTGCCGCCATGGTATGCCGGCAAAATAGCGCTGGTGTTTTATGTATTGCTGGCTGTATTGCTATTTTATGTGATCAGGTATTACTACGGGCTTAAATTGAAAAAACATCAGCAGCAGATTCAACAAAAGCTGCAGAAAGAGAAGGAAGAATTTTTGAAGCAGGAGGCTATAGCCAATGAGCAGCATATCATCAACATAAAGAACGAGCAGTTGCAAGCCGACCTGGCCAGTAAAAGCCGTGAACTGGCAAATTCGGCTATGAACATAGTTTACAAAAATGAGCTGCTGCAAAAGATAAGCGACGAGCTAACTCACCTCAAAGGAGAAGATGGTAAAAAGCTGGCCGACGAACAATTGCGCCGCATCCAGAAAGTGATTGATGAAGGTATGAGCGATGAGCGTGACTGGAACATATTTGAAACCAGTTTTAATGAAGCGCACGAAAATTTCTTTAAAAAATTAAAAGCCGGTCATCCGGACCTTGTACCCAATGACCTTAAATTATGCGCTTACCTGCGCATGAATATGAGCAGTAAGGAGATGGCATCGCTGCTCAATATTTCATTGCGGGGTGTCGAAATTCGTCGTTACAGGCTGCGCAAAAAGCTCAATCTGGAGCATGATAAAAACCTCACCGAGTTTCTCATCGAGCTTTAACACTACATCATTACCTCTCATTGTGTTATTTAGTGGTATTGGGTACTAAGCGGGCTGTGTAGTAGTTGGTTTTATTTTAACTGTCTGTTAAATAGGTGTTTGTGTTTTATAAAAACATTTCGTGTGAAAGTATTCTTATGCTGATGTATTAATGTTGAGTTACATTATTTGCTAAAGGCTGATTATCTGTACAGCTTTGCAAATCAATAAACCAATTATTTTTCGATCCGTATTATTTATTAACCACTATGAAAAGAATATTTACTATTTCAGGGTTGATGTTGTTACTGTTGTTTTGCTATGACGCGGCGTTTGCACAAAACGTTACACTAAAAGGTAAAATAACTGACGGAAAAACAGGCGAGGCTTTAATAGGCGTGTCTGTTTCAGTTAAAGGAACAACTATAGGTACCCAAACAGACGTAAACGGAGCCTTTACCCTCCAGGCACCGGGTAATGCAACTTTATCAATTGCTTATATAGGTTATGCTACACAAGAGGTAGCAGTTAACGGGCAAACAACCATAAACGTAGCCCTGCAGCCAAAGACAAACGAATTGCAGCAGGTAGTTGTTATTGGTTATGGTACGCAGCGAAAGCTTGACGTAACCGGTTCGATAGCTACTGTTAAAGGCGCCGATGTTGCCAAACAAGCTTCACCTAACGCATTGAGCGGTTTACAGGGTAAAGTATCAGGTGTACAAATCACCAACAGCGGTACACCGGGTAAATCACCAGACATTACTATTCGTGGTTTAGGTACTATTTATGGTAATACCAAACCGCTGTTTGTTGTTGACGGTGTTTGGTATGATGATATCAGCTTCCTTAACCCGCAGGATATCGAGAGCTTCAGCATTTTGAAAGATGCGTCAAGTACAGCTATCTACGGTATCCGTGCAGCTAACGGTGTAGTTTTGATAGGTACTAAACGTGGTACAAAAGGTAAACCGGTTATTAATTATAATGGCTACGTAGGTTTGCAGGCTGTTACTAACCAGGTAAAAATGGCAGATGCCAGCGAATATGCTACCGCGGTAAATGAGCTTTCGGCATTAAACAGCGGTGATCCCATATTCAGCAATCCTTCATCATACGGTAAAGGAACTGACTGGTATAAACAAATACTGCGCAAAGCATTTACCACTAACCATGAAGCATCAATAAGTGGTGGTACCGATAAGTACACTTACAACTATTCGTTCGGTTACCTTAACCAGGATGGTTTGGCCAAAACCAACAATTATCAGCGTTACACAGTTCACTTGTCAAATGATTTTAAGCCAACCAAAAATTTAAAATTTGGTTACACTGCAAGTGGTCTGTCTGATGTATCGCGCGATGTCAATGGCGATATCTTCCACCAGTTATTTGGCGCGGCCCCTACACTGCCTGTACGCAAAGCGGATGGCAGTTATGGCGACCCTAACGATTATGGAACCGGTGATGGTAATAACTATAACCCGCAGGCTACTATTGATTTCTTTAACCAGAGAACAAAAAACAAGCGTTTTACTTACAATGCTTACGGCGAGGTTACCTTCCTTAAAAACTTCAAATTTAAATCAAGCTTTGGCGGCGATATCAGCCAGAATGAAGTAAGGGCATTTACACCTGAGTATACGGCCACCCTGCGTCAGCAAAGCAATAAAACCAATCTGGATATCAACCACACCGATGTTCGTAACTGGATTTGGGAAAACACCCTTACCTATGATGTTAAAATAAAAGATCATAAAATTACAGCGTTGGTAGGTTATAGTGCCCAGAATAACCGGACTAAACAAATAGACGGTAAGGCCGATTATGTTCCGTATGTGAAAAACGGCAGCATCAGAAACTCTTTCCCTGATACCACCAATGTGAACTACTTTGCAACTCCGGGCAGCCAGATCCATACCCGTGCGTTATCGCAGTTTGCACGTGTTAATTACTCGTTCAGAGATAAATATTTATTGAACGCCTCTATTCGTCGTGATGGTGCTTCTCAATTTTATGGAGACCACACCTACGGATATTTTCCTTCGGTTGGTGCCGGTTGGGTAATTACCAACGAGGAGTTCATGAAAGATCAGAAGGTATTGAGCAACCTGAAACTACGCGGAAGCTGGGGTAAAGTAGGTAACTCAGGCGTACCTATTAACCCAACCGTACAGGTTATCGCGACAGATCCTTACCTGACAGGTTTATTCGGTAACCCGCTTACAACTTATCCGGGTGCAAGTATTAACTCTATAGTACCTCCATCTATCGTTTGGGAAAGAACAGTATCATCTGATTTTGGTATCGAAGGTGGCTTGATTGATAACAAGTTAACTTTTGAAGCAGATTACTATAACAGGGAAACTCAGGATGCTATTTTCGCGATCCCGGTAGCCGGTTCATTGGGTACAAATAACAGCTCATTGATAGGTAACCAGGCAAGTATCCAAAACAGAGGATGGGAGTTTTCATTAGGCTGGAGAGATAATCCGTCTAAAGATTTCAATTATAGCGTTAGTGCTAATATTGGTATCAACAATAATAAAGTACTTAACGTTATAACCGGCCAAAACCCAATTTATGACGGTGGTGAAGGCATAGCCAACGGCGCGCTTGCAACACGTACTATCGTCGGCCAGCCGATAGGACAGTTTTATGGTTATAAGGTAACTGGTATTTTCCAAACTAATGCTATCGCCGCTGCTTCAAAACAGCCAGGTGCCAAAGAAGGAGATTTTATCTACCAGGATACCAATAACGATGGGGTTGTTGATAGCCGTGACCGCGTAGCTTTAGGTAGCCCGCTGCCAAAATATAACTACGGTTTAAATACTTCATTCACTTATAAAAACTTTGATCTTGCCTTAGATTTTCAGGGCGTGGCCGGTGTAAGTGTTTATAACGCCAATATCGCCTACCGCTTTGGTAATGAAAATTTCACGCAAGACTTTTACGAACACCGCTGGCATGGAGCAGGTACTTCAAATACCTACCCTTCGGTAAATGTTGGTAAAAATAGTAATGCCGCTCCTAACTCTTTCTATGTTGAAAGCGGTGCTTATTTCCGGATGAGAAATGCGCAATTGGGCTACACCATACCAGGCGATTTCCTGAAAAAATTGAATATTTCAAAAGTGAGGATCTATGCAAACGCGCAGAACGCCATTAACCTGTTTGGTTACAAAGGCTTCTCACCAGAGATCGGTGGTGCTGTAGGCAGCCGTGGTATTGACGCAAGCGTGTATCCGTTATTTGCTACCTATAATTTTGGTGTTAACGTTACTTTTTAATCAATATAAAGATGAAAAATAGTACAAAATATTCGCGTAAGGTCGTTGCTTTAGGTCTTATCGCTTCAATTATATCGTTTCAAAGCTGTAAAAAAAGCTTCTTAAATGTCGATCCGGCTCAAAACACCGCGGCAACCCAATTTTTCAAAACTCAGGATGATGCTACTAAAGCAGTTAGCGCCATGTATGCTAACCTGCGCGAGTGGAACAACATCGCCTTTGCACCTATTGCTGTAGAGAGCATGGGCTCTGACGATGTAGAAAAAGGCAGCACCGCCAGTGATGCTACCTTTTTTAATGACTATCATAACTTTACCATTACCTCGGGCGATGCCCAATTGGGCGGTTTCTGGAGAGGACAGTATCAAAACATCAACTTTGCCAACCAGATCCTGACTAATGTGCCTGGTATTACCATGGACGAAACTTTAAAAGCCAGGTACCTGGCCGAAGCTAAGTTTATCAGGGCTTATTCATATTTCAGGTTGGTTAGGGCTTTTGGCGATGTGCCATTGCGCTTAACCTTACCTAAAGATGCATCTGAATATAATTTGCCGCGTACAGCAAAAGCACAGGTTTGGGCCGCTATAGAAACTGATTTAACTGATGCCGCTAATGTATTGCCGCAAACTTACAGCTCTGCCGATATCGGTCACGCTACAAAAGGTGCCGCTATTGCGTTGCATGCAAAAGTTGCCATGTACCTGAAAAAGTGGAGCGATGTATTGAATTATACCAACCAGGTAATGGGCATGGGCTATTCGTTGTTTCCTGATTATGAACAAATGTTCCGCACCAATCATAAAAATAATCAGGAATCGATATTTGAAATCCAGTGCGCATTGATCCCTAATAACCCGGATGCGTCAAACTCACAATACTCGCAGGTACAGGGTGTACGTGGCGTTACCGGTGGTGGCTGGGGCTTTAATGTGCCAAGTCCGGAGCTGGCGGCAGCTTATGAAACCGGCGATCCGCGACGTGACGCTACCATCATTTTCAGGGGCGAAACTACGCCAGAGGGTGATAAGATCCCGGCCAGCGGAGATAACCCGATGTATAACCAAAAATCATACGTTCCTTTTAGCCTGTATGTATCAGGCTTTAATGAAGGCTGCCAGCAAAACAAGATCGTTTTACGCTATGCTGATGTATTGCTGATGAACGCTGAAGCTAACAATGAGCTTGGTAATTCTGCAGCTGCCTTAATTCCGTTAGAGCAGGTTCGCGCCCGTGCCCGTGCCGGTAACAACGCTATTTTGCCAAAAGTAATTACAACTGACCAGGCAACGCTTCGTGCTGCTATATACCAGGAAAGAAGGGTTGAACTGGCTATGGAATTTGAACGTTACTTCGACGTGATCCGTCAGGGCAGGGGTACCGCAGTTTTTGGCTCACGTGGTTGGAAAGCAGGCAAAAATGAAGTTTGGCCTGTGCCACAAAATGAAATTGACCTGAGCGGTGGCGCATTAACACAAAACCCTGGTTATTAATTAGCCAATAAAATACACACAGTTGATTGATGATGAGGTTGCCTTGTTGGGTTTAACGGGCAACCTCTCTTTTTTTAATGAAAACCCTGTTTTTCATATCCAAATGCAAATAGCTTTATGAAAAAACTATTTATTACTCCGGTATTTATATTGGCTGCCATTTGCGCCTTTGCCCAAAAGCAAACAAAAAAATCAGAAGACGGCATTAAGCCCGTTGGTATTATAAAAAACCTTACCGATAGCGCTTTGCTGGATGTGGTGCAGCGCCAAACGTTTCGTTATTTCTGGGATTTTGGTCACCCGGTGAGCGGTCTGGCCAGGGAGCGCAGCAACACTTCTTTTGATTACGGTAACGAGGTGGTGACTACCGGCGGTTCGGGATTTGGCATCATGTCGCTCATTGTGGCCGATAGCCGCAAATGGATCACCCATGAGCAGGCGGTTGACCGTATGGTTAAGATCGTTAACTTTTTATACAAGGCCGATGCTTTTCACGGCGCTTTCCCGCACTGGTTAAACGGCGAAACCGGTAAAGTGATCCGCTTTGGCCGTAAAGATGATGGGGCTGATATTGTTGAATCTGCCTATTTATTCCAGGGTTTATTGTGCGCAAGACAGTATTTTAATGCTGATGCTCCTAAAGAACGCCGCATCCGTGATGTGATTAGCTGGATGTGGGGTGAAATGGAATGGAACTGGTACACCCGCGATGGCCGCGACTACCTTTACTGGCACTGGAGCCCCAACAATGGCTGGGCCATGAATTTCCCGATCCACGGTTTTAACGAATGTTTGATCACTTACGTGCTTGCCGCATCTGCCGAACGTTACCCCGTTAGTGCCAATGTTTACCATAATGGTTGGGCGCAAAGCGATTTCTTTAAAAACGGAAAAACTTTTTACGGTTTTAAATTGCCGCTTGGTTTTGATTACGGCGGTCCGCTATTCTTCTCGCAATATTCTTTCCTCGGCCTTAACCCTAAGGGATTAAAGGACGAGTATGCCGACTACTGGGAACAAAATAAAAATCATACTTTGATCAATCATGCTTACTGCGTTGATAATCCTAAAAAATTTAAAGGCTATGGTGAAAATTGCTGGGGCTTAACTGCCAGTGATAACTTTGAGGGGTACAATGCACATTCGCCAACTAACGACCTCGGCGTAATTACGCCTACGGCCGCGTTATCCGCATTCCCATATACCCCGGAATATTCGATGAAAGCGTTGCGTCATTTTTATTATGACCTGGGCGATAAGATCTGGGGCGAGTATGGCTTTACCGATGCCTTCAGCGAGTCGCATAACTGGTACGCCAACTCCTATTTAGCCATCGATCAGGGCCCGATCATTGTGATGATTGAAAACTACCGGACCGGTTTGCTCTGGAAACTTTTCATGAGCTGCCCCGAGGTTCAGGGTGGTTTGAAAAAACTGGGTTTTGAAAGCCCTGCTATCGTGAAAAATTAATTCGGCATAAAAAATAAACAAAAGGCCGTTAAAGAGGTTAAATTTGTTTTAAAGCAACGGCGGTAATTACGTCGGTTGCAAAACAAAGAAGCATTTTAACCCATGATCAAAACAATACGAATTACAGGAATGCTAAGCTTACTCTTAGCATTCTCTTTTTTAGCCAAGTCCCAAAATTTGACCTCGTTTGACAGGGGCAGCTTTATTTTTAAAGTAGACACACTACCATACCGAATTTTATTTCCAAAGCATTTTAATCCGGGTCAAAAGTACCCTTTATTGTTTGTATTACACGGTTCGGGCGAACGGGGAAACAATAATGAGTCGCAACTGGCTTATGGGGCACAACGGTTCTTACAGGACAGCTGCAGGGAGTTATACGAGTCTATCGTTGTTTTTCCGCAATGCCCGGCAAAAAGTTACTGGAGCAATGTAAAGCAGGTTACGGATTCGGCAACCAATAAGCGCAAATTTATTTTCCAGGAAAATGCGCCGCCAACAATGGCGATGATCATGTTGATGGGACTGGTTGACCAGTTTTTAGATAAGCCATTTGTTGATAAGCACAAAGTTTATGTGGGAGGCCTTAGCATGGGTGGTATGGGTACATTTGAAATCATTGGCCGCGAACCTAATGTATTTGCAGCAGCCTTTGCCATTTGCGGCGGCGATAATACGCTGAACGCAAAGAAATACGCTAAAAAAGTTCCGCTCTGGATCTTTCACGGTAATAATGACCCGGTAGTACCTGCCGACCATTCGCAGGTAATGGTTGATGCTATTAAAGAGGCGGGAGGCAAGCCGCGATTTACGCTATATCCAGGTGTAGGGCACAACAGTTGGGACAACGCGTTCAACGAGCCTGATCTGTTGCATTGGTTGTTTTCGCATAGTAAGTAGGAGACGGGTAATACAAAAAACATGTCATTGCGAGGAGGAACGACGAAGCAATCGCATGCTATACAGGGCGGTCACGCTTCCGTGCGGTTGCCACGCTACGCTCTCAATGACATGAATTTTTAGCTTGATTGGAAAAGCTATTAACCTATTCTTCTCCCTCTGATTTTTTAGGAAGATTTTTGGCGTTAAAACGTGGCTTGAATCCCAATTTAGGTGCGGGAGTTTCGGCGGATGGTGTCTGAGGCTCTTCCGATGGAGTTTCTTCTTTTTTTTCTTCTACAGGTGTTTCTTCAACTTCAGTAGCTTTAGGCTTTATCATTGCCGCGTTAAACCGTGGTTTAAAGCTAAGTTTTGGCGCAGATACCTCAGCAGTCGGTTTTTCTTCTTCAACTGATGGTTGCTGAGTTTCGGCTAATGGTTCTACCTTGCTATTTTCAACAGGTTCCTGCTCTGATTCAGCTGACTTCGGCTTCCTCATAGCGGCATTAAACCGTGGTTTAAAGCCCATTTTGGATGCAGGTGATTCAGGCTCCTGTATTTTAGGCTCTTCAACTACCGGTGCTTCTTCTTTTTGCTCTTCAGCAGTTACATCGTTTTCAATCGGCTTAGGTTTTACCATGCCGGCATTGAAGCGTGGTTTAAAGCCCATTTTAGGCGCTGGAGTCTCTGCAGGTGGCGTCTGTGGTTCAGCCACCGGGTTTTCCTCTTTTTTATCCTCTGCCGGTGCTTCAGTTTCGGCTGGCTTCGGTTTTACCATTGCAGCGTTGAAACGTGGTTTGAAACCGGGTTTGGCTGGTGTTGCCGGTATTTCAACAGTGGGAGCAGGAGTTTCGGTCTGTGGCTCTTTATCTGTTTCGGGTGATGTTTCGCTTTCCGCCGGTTGAGCCTTCGCCATGGCAGGGTTAAAACGCGGCTTGAATGCTGGTTTTGGTGCAGTTTCAGGCGATGAAGCTTCTGATGCAGTAGGCTCCGTTGCTTGTTCCTTAGGCTCCTCAGCAGAAGGAGCAGGCTTAGGTGTCGTTGCCGGACGGAACTTAGGCGTAAAGCCAACTTTGGCCGGCGTAGCGGGTTCTGTTAAACTTTCGGTTATGGTTTGTTCGGCAAGCGGGTTTTTGATATGTGCTTTTTCGGTTTTAACTTCAAGCGGAACCGGGAACCGCCGCCTTAGTTTATTAAACCAGTATTTTTTGGTATGGTCGAAGCTTTTTTCGCCCATCTGTTCAAAGTGATCTTTAAATTCAGAAAACAAAGCAGGTTCGCCCTGTTGCAGGGCGGCAAGATCAATTCTTTTCTTCTTTAAAAATTCTTCAAAAACCATTTTGTTTAGATATGAGATGTTAGATAGGAGATTTGAGATAGGAGATTTGAGATAATTGAAGGTTTAGAGCCTTGTCTCATATCTCACGTCTCATATCTCAAATCTTATAATGTTACATCTACACCCAGCTTGTTAAAACGGATGCCTTTTTCGGTTTGGCCCCAGTCTTCACGTTCCTCATCGGTAGCGTTTAATAACTGTGGAAACCATTCCAATGGGAAAGCCTGCGGCTTGCCACCATCAGTTTCCACAAAAAGAAGGCCGTTAGCAAAGGTAACCTTTACTTTTTTTTCTCCTTTACGTGTGTTGAATAGTGGCATGATGTTTCTTCTTTATGTCATTGCGAGGAGGAACGACGAAGCAATCGCATGCTGTACAGAGCGATGATGCTTCTGTGCGATTGCTACGCTATCGCTTGCAATGACATGGTGTTTATTGTTTGAGTGGAACTAAATCCGAAATCGAAATTCCGGAATCCGATACCAGGATTACTCCGCCATATTATGGTAAACAGCCTGCACGTCGTCGTCTTCTTCCAAACGGTCAATCAGTTTCATAATTTCAGGCACCTGATCTTCGCTAACAGCGTGGAATGATTGCGGGATACGCTCCAGCTTGGCCGATTTTACTTCGATACCCATCTCTTCTAACGCTTTTTGCATTTTACCAAAATCTTCAAAAGCTGTATGGATTACCGCAATATCGTTGCCATTTTCATCGGCTTCAACAAATATTTCTTCCAAACCTGCGTCTATCAATTCAAATTCAAGCTCTTCCAGGTCGCGGTCGCCCGGCTCAAAAGTGAAAACTGATTTACGGGTAAAGATAAAATCAAGCGAGCCGGTTTTGCCTAATGAGCCACCGTATTTGGTAAAGTAGCTGCGTACGTTGGCAACAGTACGGTTAGTATTATCGGTAGCGGTTTCAACCAACACGGCAACCCCATAAGGCGCGTAACCTTCGTAAACAAGCTCTTCGTAATCTTTTTCGTCGCGGCTGCTCGCGCGTTTAATGGCGGCTTCAACACGGTCTTTAGGCATGTTTACAGCCTTGGCGTTTTGTACCGCGGTACGTAAGCGTGAGTTGGTGTTAACATCGCCGCCGCCGGCTTTTACAGCCATTACAATTTCCTTACCTAAACGGGTAAACTGCACTGCCATTTTGGCCCAGCGCTTAAACTTTCTTTCTTTGCGGAATTCAAATGCTCTTCCCATGTTTTTTTAGTTCATTGTTCATGGTTGATAGTGATAGATCAACCTTGTTGTATTACAAAGCTTTGCCTTATAAAGACAAGGCGGTAAATATAATATTTGTTTATATAATGACAGATAAAAACCTTTATCCTTTCGCCTTTAACCTTAAATTATTGTTTTCAAATTGGTCAACATGTCGGCCACCATTTTTGGTAGGTCATATTCCAGTTTCCAGCCCCAGTCGTTTTGCGCGTAACTGTCATCTATTGACTTTGGCCAGCTATCGGCGATGGCTTGTCGCGGGTCGTTATTACTGTAACTGATTTCAAATTTAGGGATCAGTTTTTTGATTTCAGCCGCCAGTTGTTCGGGCGTAAAGCTAATGCCAGCCAGGTTATATGATGAACGGATGCTGATCTGTTCGGCAGGTGCATCCATCAAACTGATGGTAGCCCTGATGGCATCATCCATATACATCATGGGCAGGGCAGTCCCTTCGGCCAGAAAGCTTTCATAGCTGCCTGCTTTTAATGCCTGGTGAAATATATGTACGGCATAATCAGTAGTGCCACCGCCGGGATTAGCTTTCCAACCTATTAAACCGGGATAACGGATACTGCGCACATCAAGGCCGTATTTATTAAAATAGTATTCGCACCAGCGCTCACCTGCAAGTTTGCTAAACCCATAAACTGTATTAGGGTCCATCACGCAATACTGCGGCGTATTATGCTGCGGCGAATGCGGCCCGAAAACCGCTATAGAACTTGGCCAAAAAACTTTACTTACTTTAAACTCAACCGCAAAATCAAGCACATGCAGCAAACCGGTCATATTCAGGTCCCAGGCCATCTTGGGTTTTTGCTCTCCTACCGCCGAAAGAATGGCAGCTAACAGGTAAACTTGTGTTGGGCGGTGCTTATCAAATATATGGTGCAGGTTGTCTTTATCAAGTACATTGATCAATTCAAACGGTCCGCTGCTGCCGCGCATAGCATAGGTTGGGCTGTTAATATCCGAAGCTATAACCGCTTCGGCCCCGTGTATATTTCTCAAAGCCATTACCAGTTCGGTACCGATCTGGCCATTGGCGCCTATCACTAAGATCTTTTCGCTCATGCAATTTTGAGTTTACCGCGCAAAGGTAGGAAATTGGTTTATTAAGTGAGTGGTTGATTGGGTTGATTAGGTGAGTGGGAGTGAGTCTGAAGTCTGATGTCCGAAAGTCCAAGCCATTTTAATTTTTCGGACTTACGGACATCAGACTTCAGACTTTTTCCGCGTTAGCGATAGTAGCGGATACCGGCCTGTGGCTAATGCCTTGTGTAGTATGAGCGGATAGCGCGGGCCGCAGGTAACGTCCTGATTCAGTTAGCAGTTTTGATTAGGCAGTTTGCAGTTAGTTTCTGTCTGAACTCGAATTAAACGAATTATTGGAATTTCTGGAATTTTGCCTGGCATTCTATTAATTCACTTAATTCTAAAAATTCCGGTTCAGACAAACTAATCGCTTGCAGAAGTCACAAGTCTGCCACCCGCTGGCCTTCGCTCAAGACTTGCGCCAGTATCGGGATTTCATGCTGTTAATTCTCAAATCCTGAAAATTCTGATTCAGACAACCAACCATTCACTTAATCAACCACTCCCTAATCCCCACAATAACCATAGACTTAATATTTCTCCGATACCAAAAAAATGTGCATATTTGAGGGTTTAACTTTTAAAACACATAATTAATTAAAAACAGGCGCTGTGAAGCAGCCTGATACATTCAAAAACAATTTAAAAAATGAAAGTCGCAGTAGTAGGTGCTACAGGATTAGTAGGCACCAAAATGTTGCAGGTTCTTGCAGAACGCAACTTCCCCGTTACAGAATTAATTCCCGTAGCTTCAGAAAAAAGTATTGGTAAAGAAATTACTTTTAAGGGTAAGCAGTTTAAGGTGGTTTCTGTTGAGGATGCGATTAAGATGAAGCCGGACGTAGCAATTTTCTCGGCCGGCGGAAGCACTTCATTACAGCAGGCTCCTTTATTTGCAGCTGCTGGTACAACTGTTATTGATAATTCATCGGCATGGCGTATGGATCCAACCAAAAAGCTGGTTGTGCCCGAAGTAAACGCTGATGTACTTACCGCCGAAGATAAGATCATCGCCAATCCAAATTGCTCAACTATACAAATGGTAGTGGCTTTAAAACCACTGCACGATAAATATAAAATTAAAAGGGTGGTAGTTTCAACCTACCAGTCGGTTACCGGTACTGGTGTTAAAGCTGTTGATCAGTTGTTTAACGAGCGTAAAGGTATCGACGGACCGAAAGTTTACCCTTACACTATCGATTTGAACGTGATCCCGCAGATTGATGTATTTACCGAAAACGGTTATACTAAAGAGGAAATGAAAATGATCCTCGAAACTAAAAAGATCATGGGCGATGACAGCATTAAAGTAACTGCTACTACTGTGCGGATCCCGGTTATGGGTGGCCACTCTGAGTCGGTTAACATTGAGTTTGCAAATGATTTTGACCTGGCCGAAGTTCGTGAACTGTTGGCTAACGCGCCCGGCATTGTGGTGGTTGACGATACTGCTAACCTGAAATACCCTATGCCGCTCGACGCGCATGATAAAGATGAGGTATTTGTAGGCCGCATCCGTCGTGACGAAACTCAGGACAATACGCTGAACTGCTGGATTGTATCTGACAACCTGCGTAAAGGTGCAGCTACCAATGCCGTGCAGATTGCCGAGTACCTTGCTGCTCAGCACTTGATCGGTCAGCCGGTTGAAGCGTAAGCAGAATATTTCTTTTCAGAAGAATAGGATAGGGATAGTCGTTTGATTATCCCTATTTTTATGCAGTAATATTTTGTTATGAAAGCCTTGAACCTGATTGCTCTATTCTGTTTTATTACAGTTAATAAACTCGTTGCACAAACACCGCAAGCCGTTGAGGCCGATCTGCTTAAATCATTTAAAAAGATTGAATACTGGCATCAGAAACAAGATACAGGCGACGACGGCGCGAGCGATGCTTTGGGAGATGCTAATGACGAATTTGGCAACAAGTTAAAAAAGTATGCAGAAACTTATCCCGCCTCCATCGGTATGCCTTTTAACTCGCTAAAGAAAGCGCAACTTGATATTTTCACTTCGGCAGATGGTTTGTTCAGGATCTACTCGTGGGAGACCTGGCAGGGAGGTACCATGCGCGATTTTGCTAATGTGCTGCAGTATAAAGTTGACGCTAAAACAAAATCAGTGCTGCTTACCGGGAGCCAGGAAACTTATATACCTTTTTACAGCAACCTGTACACTTTTAAAACGGGCGATAAAACTTACTATCTGGGCATTTACGGCACTATATATTCAAGTAAAGATGCAGGTACCGGTATCAAGGTTTTTGATATAGAAAACGGAAAACTTAATGACGATGTGAAGGTCATCAAAACAGGTTCCGGGTTGAAAAGTAAGATCTATTATGATTATGACTTCTTTTCGGTGGTTGATATCCCGTTTGAAAAACGTCCTACTATCACTTTTGATCAAACAACGCAAACTATATATGTACCCCTGGTAAATGCCAAAGCAGAGGTTACCTCAAAATTTATCACCTACAAATTCAACGGACGGTATTTTGAAAAAATAAAAAGCTAAAAAACAGCTAACTGGCAATCATCGTAACAGAATGTCTGCCGGATTTGCTTTTTTTGTGTATCTTGTTTACCGATGAAAACCTTTAAGTTAATAATTGTTTTCTGCTGCTGTTTTTACTCAGCAAATTTGTTTGCCCAGAGTCCGCAGGCCATTGAAACCGACCTGTTACGGATTTTTAAAAGGGTAAACTATTACGGTACTCACAAAAAAGAGTGGAAAGCAATTGATTCATTAGAAAAAATGAACAAGATCTTCGGTTTTAAGCTGAAGTATTATACCTCCAAATATCCCGGAACTATTAATTATCCATTTACCGAACTGGTTAAAGAACGGGTAGTGATCGCCACATCTGCCGATGGCTTGTTCCGTACTTATTCGTGGGATACCAGGCTGGGCAGCACCGGCTATGATTTTGACAATGTTTTGCAGTATAAGGTTAGCGGCAAAGTATCGTCATCGCTTAAAATGGATTCCGTTGGCAAAAAACATAACCCGGTTTACTGGTACTCCAAAATCTATACCCTCAAGGCAAACAACAAGGTTTACTACCTGGCGGCGTATAATTCGGTACGTTCCAGTGTTGATGCTACCCAGGGCATCCAGTTTTTTACTGTCGAGAATGGTAAATTGAATGGAGTGGTATTATTGGTTAAAACCCCAACCGGGATGCATAGCAAGCTTTATTTTGATTATAACTTCCTTTCGGTAGTTAATATGAAAGTAATCCCGACTATTTATTATGATGCTAAAACACAAAGCATCCATAGTCCGTTAGTTAATGCAAAACGAGAGGTTACCCGCGACTATATCGTATATAAATTTACAGGTAAGTACTTTGAACGGGTAAAAAATTAACTTTGCCCCATGATCTCTTTCGCCCATCGTGTATTTATGGAAGTTGCCGCCAACCTGAGTTTCAGTAAGGCTGCCCAGGTGCTGTTTATTACGCAGCCGGCCATCAGTAAACATGTTAAAGCGCTTGAAGATCAATATAAAGTGCCCTTGTTTGAACGCAAAGGCAACAGTATTTTACTCACCGAAGCCGGCAACAAACTAAACGAATACCTGCAGCAGGCAACAGAGATAGAGCGGAAGGTGGAGTATGACCTTTCGGTATTAAGTAACCTGTCACAAGCTGCCGGGCATTTGCGTTTGGGTGCAAGTACAACTATTGCCCTGTATATTTTACCTTCGATACTTTCTGGTTTTCAGCGGGAATACGCCAATGTGGATGTGCAGCTGGTAAACCGTAACAGCGAGTATATCCTGAACGCTTTGTTAAACCATGAGGTTGATATCGGCATTATCGAAGTTGATAACAAACTCACTACCGTATCATACAAACCTTTTATGAGTGATGAGGTGATCCCGGTTTGCTCGGCTAAAAGTCCGCTGGCAGGAAAGTCGTTAACGCTTAAACAGTTTGTTAAAACGCCCCTCGCCGTGAGAGAGCGTGGTTCGGGCACGTTGAATGCCGTATTAAAAGCCTTGTCTGCTTTGCATATTAAACCGGCCGACCTGTCCGTAAAGATCCGCCTTGGTGGTACCGAAGCTTTGAAAAACTTCCTGCTGGCCGATCAATGTCTTGGCTTTATGCCGCGCCCGTCAATTATCCGTCAACTGGCCGAAGGAGACTTGGTTGAAGTGCCTATTGAGGGTTTGAAAATTAAGCGTGATTTCTTTTTTATCCGCCGTAAAGGGACAGAAGATTATGGGCTGACAAGCAACTTTATAAACTACGCGTTGCAGCATATTGGACACTCATCTGAATAATAAAGTACACCAAATCGCCAGGAAAAACTTTGTGTTTTCGCCTCTCTGCGAGAAAACTATTTAAGGAGCCTAATCAAGATAGGTACTAATCAAGTTATTATAGTCTCTTTTAAAATTCCTAAAACCATCCTTGTTTTGGCCTGTATTTATATTGTATTTAATTTTTATAATCATTAATTAATAAATTATAAATTATGGCAAGTTTAAATGGTCGTAAGGTGGCAATCCTTACCGAAGAAGGATTTGAGCAGGTTGAATTAACAAGCCCAAAACAAGCCCTTGAGCAGGCAGGTGCAACAGTACACGTAATATCACCCAAAAGCGGGAAGATCAAAGCGTGGGATAAAACTAACTGGGGTATTGAGATCAATGTTGATAAGCAGCTAAACGAAGTAAGCCCTGATGATTACGACGCTCTGGTTTTACCAGGCGGCGTACTTAACCCCGATAAGTTAAGGCAAAATAAAGATGCCGTTGCCTTTGCATCTGCGTTTTTGGATGAGGGCAAACCGGTAGCAGCAATATGCCACGGGCCGCAATTGCTGATAGAAACAGGTATGATCAACGGGAGACGGTTAACTTCATACCCATCGTTACAAACCGATCTTAAAAACGCCGGCGCCGATTGGGTTGATGAAGAGGTGGTGGTTGATAATGGCCTGGTGACAAGTCGCCGGCCGGATGATTTGGAAGCCTTTAACCGTAAAGCTATTGAAGAGATTGGCGAAGGCGTTCATCATGTTTAGCCCCACCCAACCCTCCCCGGATGGGGAGAGCTTTATTATGTATTAAAAAGTCTCCCTATCCGGGGGAGATTAGAGGGGGCTTGCTTATCTTTACCCCCATGCCTCTTCCCAAAAAAGCTTTGATTATTGGCGCCGGTATAGCGGGTATTGCGACAGCTATCCGCCTGGCGGTAAAAGGATATCAGGTTGAAGTTTATGAGGCTAATAGTTACCCCGGTGGTAAGTTGAGCCGGTTTGAGCAGGATGGTTACCGCTTTGATGCCGGGCCGAGCCTGTTTACCATGCCGCAATATGTCGACGAGCTTTTTAAGCTGGCCGGAAAAAATCCTTCCGATTATTTCAGGTATCAAAAGCTGGATGTTGTTTGCAGGTATTTTTATGAAGATGGTACGCGTTTAACCGCCTACGCCAATGCAGGCAAGTTTAGTGATGAGATACAGGAAAAGACAGGAGAACCTGCCGCAGCTGTAAAGCATTACCTTGATAACAGCAGTACGGTCTATAACGTTACCAACCACGTTTTTTTAGAGCGCTCCCTGCATCGGCTTAAAACCTATCTGCGCCAGGATACATTTAAATCAATATTACGGTTTGGTAAGATAGATGCCTTTCGAACTATGCACAAGGCCAATGAGGTCTTTTTCAAGGATAAAAGGATAGTACAATTTTTCGACAGGTATGCAACCTATAACGGTTCAAACCCTTATAGTGCGCCGGCCACGCTGAACGTAATCCCGCACCTGGAGCAGCATTTCGGCGCCTATTTCCCAGAGGGTGGGATGTATAACATAACTTCTTGCTTAGTGGCGCTGGCCGAATCATTAGGTATAAAATTTCACTACAATAACCCGGTAGCAGAAATTGTATTGCAAGGACACAAAGTAAAAGGGATCAAGACGAATGATGGAGTAATTGAAGGGGGGCTTGTGGTATCCAATATGGATATCTGGTTCACCTATCGCAAGCTGCTAAGCAGTCATCCCAAACTTCACCCTCAAAAAATATTAAACCAGGAGCGAAGCAGTTCGGCCCTGATATTTTATTGGGGGATCCGGGATCAGTTCAGAGAACTTGATCTGCATAATATTTTTTTCAGTGCTGATTATGAGGCCGAGTTTAATCACATTTGGCGGGAAAAGGAGATTTATCATGACCCTACCGTTTACCTTAACATCAGCTCCAAATATAAACCAGACGATGCTCCCGAGAGTTGCGAAAACTGGTTTGTAATGATCAACGTACCTGCTAATACCGGGCAGGATTGGGATGCACTGATAGCCGGGGCGAGGGAAAATGTATTAAATAAGTTAAGCCGTTTGCTAAATAAAGACATTCGCAAACTTATTGCTAATGAAAGCATCCTTGATCCGCGGAGCATCGAAAGCCGCACGTCCTCGTACCAGGGCTCGCTTTATGGTACCAGCTCCAACAGCCGGTTTGCAGCATTTTTACGGCACGCCAATAAATCGTCGAAAATAAAAGATTTATATTTTTGCGGGGGAAGCGTACACCCGGGAGGAGGGATCCCATTGTGTTTGCTGTCGGCAAAAATTGTGAGTGAGTTGGTTGATTAAAGTAGGAAGATTGGAGTTTAACTTACCAATATCCCCCCCTTTTGGCTATCGGCCGCCGGTTTAGTATGGCATGACGAACATGCATGAATTTACAACCATCAACCCCCTTTCCTTTTTCTCCCGTTATAGCTTGTTATGGTTACCTCTGCTATATTGGCATCCAGTTCCAAGATCCTTGACGATTGCGATAGGTAGGTTGATCCATAATAATATTCAATATGCTTTTTGCCTCCGTTCTTGAGCGTAATATCAGCATAAAAATCATCGGCCTTTAATTTAATATATCGCCTGGCAGAATTAACGCCCGTTTTCCGGAATACTTTAATGCTATCCTGATTTTGGGTAGCTACTAAAACCCCGCCTCCTTTTGCCGATTGCACACTTGCCAGCCCTTTACCGTCGCCCGCAATATAAATGCCGCTATTAGCTACTGATAGCGGAGCAAAGCTGCCTTTTCCATTGCCTTTCATATATAAACCCATAAAGGCATCATGCCTGCCGGTAAAAGGTTCCATACCAAAGTCGTTACCAGTCATTATCAGGTCGAGATTGCCATCGTAGTCAACATCTTCAGCTATCATGCCGTACACCGGGGCCATTTGTACATCTTGTGGTAGTGCACTGATACTAAAAGTACCAGTGCCTTTGCCGGTGATAAGGCTGGTGTTCATATCGGTTGCCTTAAGGATTACGGCGCCTTCTTTGTCTTTCTCAGTCCAAAGATCATTCATTGTCGCATGACCAAAGCCGCGATAGCTTGGATATTTTTTGCGGATGGAGATCAGCTGACTGATCAGGTCATCGCGGGTATGCATGGGGAAGGGTTTCTGTGAGCCGTCCTCATCCTTCATAAAGCAAAATATCATGGCATCGAAGGAGCCGTTACCATCCAGGTCTTTACCCATAATGGTCATGGGTTGCTCAAATGATGCTTTGTAGTTTGAGTTTTGGCCCAGGTTACCGGCCACATAATCGATATTACCATCGTTGTTAAAGTCACCTGCAACTATGCTGTTCCACCAGCCCACATGATCATCAATGCCCGATTTGATCTTGCTAAGGCCATGGCCGGTGTTTTTGTAAAAGGTAACCGGCATCCATTCGCCAACCACCACCAGGTCCGCCTTGCCATCCTTGTCAAAATCCGACCAAAGCGCGTCGGTGATCATGCCGCCATGTATCAGTTCGGGGCAAAACTGGCTGGTAACATCGGTAAATTTACCATCATCGTTCCTGAGCAAATGGCTAACGGGTGATGAAGGGTAAGCGCCTGAAACCGATCTTGAACCTACAAAAAGGTCAAGGTCTCCATCGCCGTCAAAATCGGCGGCGCGAACGCATGAACCGTTATCGTATTCCACTGGCACCGCGGCAAGGTCGCGTGTGAAATGGCCTTTTTTATCGTTGATGTAAAGCCTGTCCTGAGCCGTGGTATGCCCTTTCTGAAATTCATAGCTGCCGCTGGCGATATACAGATCAGGGAAGCCATCGCCATTGGCATCAAACAGCAACGCGCCCATGTCTTCCTCTTCTTTAAAATCTTCGTGCATAAAACGGTTGTTATCCATAGCGAAATGACCGCCTGCATCCTGCATAAAAAATACCCCTTTGTTGCCTGCTGAACCTCCTATAAAAAGGTCATCGTAACCATTTCCATCCACATCGCCAACAGCAATAGCGGGCCCATACTGACTTAGCTTGTGCGGCAGGGTAGGCTGTATATTATAATCGATAGCGTCTTTTTCCTGGTGCACGTATTTTATGCCTGTTTGGTTATTAGCCTCCTGAAACACCGGGATGATTTTGCCGGATGCCTCTGGCGGGAAATAACCCGACGCGTTTTTATATTGTAATGTAAGCGTTTGGTTTCCCTTAACATTGGTAAGCAACTGGGTTTTACCATCGGGCCAGCGTACCCGCAATGAATCGACAGATGTAGTGGCCCCTATGCCGAAATGCCCGCGGGCATCATCCGTACTCATATAGCCGCGACAGGGTTGCTGGTCATAAAACTGCTGCTTGCCTTTGTAATAGATACGAATGGTAGCACCAATACCGCCAGTATTTTTGCTGTCGCCCTGTAGTGCAACAGTTAGGTAGTTGTGATCTTTGGCTACCTGCGTTTTGCTGTTAGCCGTGTTTTCATAAATAAAAGCCTCGTCATCAATATTATTGATCACGAGGTCAAGATCGCCGTCATTATCCAGATCGGCATAAACGCCGCCGGTTGAAAAGGTAGGTTTTACAATTCCCCAATCTTTCGATTGATCTTTAAACAAATACCCGCCTGCATTCCTGAAAGCATAACTCGGTGTTTTTACAACCGGAAATGAATCGGCAGCAGCTAAAGTAGTATTCTCTTTAACTGTACGGCCCTGATCGTTACTGTACAGCGCGTGATCAAGGTCCGTAACGTCGCGGGGATAACCGTTGGTGATCATCATGTCACGATAACCGTCGTTATCAAAATCGGCCACAAGAGGTGTCCAGCTCCAGTCGGTTTGATAAACACCGGCTTGGTAAGCTATTTCGCTGTATTGCGGATGACCAGCGGGTGTTTGCCCCTGATTAAGCTGCAGCACATTGCGGATGTACTGGTGCTCGTATTTAAACTTGTTATTGTTGATATAGGTGATGTAGTTATCACCTACAAGCATCGTTTTTTTACGTACGTTTTCTTCGGGCAGCATCTCTAATGATACCAGGTCGGCCTTGCCATCGTTATTGATATCAACCATATCCGATCCCATTACCGACCAGCCCGTGTGTTTAAAATACTCGCCCGCGCGGTTGCTGAACGTGCCGTTTTTATTGTTCACCCACAGTACATCGTTAGATATAAAGTCGTTACCTACATAAACATCCGGCCAGCCATCGTTATTCACATCGCATATGGAAACCGAATTGCCAAAGCCTTCTATTAGTATCCCGGCTTCTTTGGTTACATTGGTGAAGGTGCCATTTCCGTTGTTGCGGTAAAGGCGGTCGTTATTCTGTGCGCTGCCATCGGTTAATTTTGGGCGATAGGCCACCGGAGTTTCTTTACCTAAAAAATTGGTGAGCAGGTACATGTCAAGGTCGCCGTCATGGTCGTAATCAAAAAATACGGCTTGTGTGCTGTAGCCGGTATCCTGCAAACCATATGCTGCCGCCGATTCCTTGAAGGTTGGCACGCCATCTTTATTAGTTGCCTGGTTGATGAAAAGCAGGTTTTTGCGGTGGCTGGGATCGCTTTTAAATGATGAGCAGACGTATATGTCCGGCCAGCCATCGTTATTGATATCAACTACTGATACACCTGCGTACCAGTCGCCATTACCGGCTACACCCGCCACATCGGTAACATCTTTAAAAGTAAGTGAGCCTTTGTTAATGTATAATTTATTGGCGACCATGTTGCCGGCAAAGTAAACATCGGGCAGGCCATCATGGTTAAAATCGCCAATACCAACACCGGCGCCATTATACAGGTAGGGGTGATTAAGTATGTTGATGCTGTCACTTTCGGTAACGGTATTTTTAAAATCGATACCTGTTTGTGAAGCATCGAGCAGCTTAAAGAGCGTTGGTCCCGATGACTTTTTTGAACATCCGGCACCAAAAAAAAGTAACAATAAGGTAGATAGTTTAAACGCCTGGGGTAAACTTTTTATCATGCAGATATGGTTAATAATTGATTGATGGTTTATGCTTTGGTTAAGCTTTAACTTATTGGTTATAATGCAATAAGCCACTGTAAAGAAAACGGATTTTACAATTCCGGTTTCTGCAAATTGTATCAAAAGTTAGTTAATTACTATCGGCCCATACTTAAATATTGATTATCTGTTAGCTTTGATCTGAACCCCTGATTTGAGGGGCAGACCAATTAAACTGATCAAGCCGTTGCTGTTTCATCATGATGAAGAGACTATATTTTGCACTTATCGTTATTATAACCTGCTCATCATGCGGTAAAAAGAGCTGGGAAAAACCGGCCGAAAATCCGGATTTTATCCACCGGTCTATCAAAGATGTTACTGATGTGGTAAGGCATGATATTTATTCGCCGCCGGTTGCCAGTCGCATTTATGCCTATATCAGTGTGGCTGCATACGAGGCTGCGCGAAATGGCGATAATCATTACCAATCGCTTGAAGGGCAATTGAAAGGGCTCGACTCGGTGCCTAAGCCTATAGCCGGTAAAAAATATTGCTTCACGTTATCGGCATCGCACGCTATTTTAACCGTTGGAAAGATCCTGGTGATGAGTGAGGGCAGGATAGAGGGTTTTCATGACAAACTGATGCAGGAGTTTAAAAATACCGGCATGCCTGATAGCGTGTATGATAACTCGATAGCGTACGGTAAACTTATTGCCGACAGGGTCATAAAATGGGCGGGTAAGGATAACTATAAACATACCCGCTCATTATCAAAATATGATGTGCAAACAGATGACGCCAGCTGGAAGCCCACCCCACCGGCCTACATGAAAGGTATTGAACCGCACTGGAACGAGATCCGCCCATTTTTGCTTGATTCGGCACAGCAATTTAAACCAGCTCATCCCTTTACCTTTAGCAACATCCCCGGTAGTAATTTTTACAAGCTGGCTATGGAAGTATATGATACCGGCAAGCACCTCACCGATGATGAGGCAACTATTGCCACCTTTTGGGATGATAACCCCTTTAAGGTGAATATTAACGGGCATACTATGTTCGCCACAAAAAAAATCTCGCCGGGAGGGCATTGGATCAATATCACGGCGCTGGCTTGTCGTAAGGCTAAGGCCGGTTACGTGAAAAGCGCTGAAGCTTATGCCTGTATAGCCGTAGTTATTGCAGATAGTTTTATAAACTGCTGGGACGAAAAATACCGGAGCAAGGTGATCAGGCCCGAAACCTACATCAACCAGTATATTGATCAAAGCTGGATGCCATTGCTGCAAACGCCGCCTTTCCCCGAGTATACCAGCGGGCATAGTGTTGTATCTACCGCATCAGCAGCCGTGTTAAGCAAATTATTTGGCGATGAATTTTCGTTCGTCGACTCGACAGAAATGGAGTTTGCCATCCCCGCGCGCAATTTTAAATCCTTTAAAGCCGCGGCCGAAGAGGCCGCTATCAGCAGGTTTTACGGAGGTATCCATTATATGCCATCAATAACTAACGGTGTAGATGAGGGCGATAGGATAGGGCAATTTGCGTTAACTAAGTTGCATACTAAGAAGTAGCCGGATGACTGGTTTCGACCGTGTTTTTATGAATGGCCCAACCCGGCGCCAGTTCAGAATATAAATACTGATACCAGGAACAGCAAATAGTATGAAAGTAGTAACGCTTTCGCCAGATTCATAACGGCATAATCAGGTGAATTTATAAGGGTTATTTCCATCAGTTGTACCTTTAGTCGAGGGGTAATTATGGAACAATTTATAATATTAAAACAATGAAAAACTCATTTGTATGAACATTTAAGCTATGAAGATCTGAAAGTAAATAATCGATACCAATAACTGCTGTATAGTTAGGTTGGTAGAAATAGAATAAGTCATTGAATCATTAACGTTCCATACAATCTATAAATATCCTGTTTGGCAAATTAAAAACACTCGCTTAAACCATGTAAATACATAATTAACCTTTTACTATCTTTACCTGTACTTATATCCTCATTAAGGTTAGTAAAAGCCACTATGAAATTAGCCATCGACCATAAAAGCCCTATTCCACTCCATATACAGGCCGAGCAATTGCTTCGCGAACTGATCAAAGATCCGGTTTACCAGGCGGGTAAATTATTGCCTAACGAGGTAGAACTGGCAAAAAAGTTGGCTATATCCCGCACAACACTGCGCCAGGCTATTAATAAACTGGTTTATGAAGAACTGTTGATCCGCAAAAAGGGTTTTGGTACTAAAGTTGCCAACTCCAGGATCAGTTCAAAATCAATGAACTGGCTCAGTTTTTCGCAGGAAATGAAAGCGAGAGGTATTACCGTAAAAAATTATGAGCTGCATGTAAGCTGGGTATTTCCTGATGAAAGCACTGCCAGCTTTTTCGATATCAGTACAGAGAAAAAAATTGTAAAAATGGAGCGGCTACGGGGCAGCAGCGACAATCCTTTTGTTTATTTCATCTCTTATTTTCACCCGCGCATAGGCCTTACCGGCGAAGAAGATTTTAAACGCCCGCTTTATGAAATGCTGGAGGACGAATATTCTACGATAGCAAACCTGTCAAAAGAAGAGATCAGTGCGCTGGAAGCTAATAAGTTTATTGCCGCCAAGCTTGAAATTGAAACCGGCAGCCCCGTATTGTTCAGAAAAAGATTTGTTTACGACCAGGGCGAGCGCCCCATGGAGTATAACCTCGGCTATTACAAAGCCGAAAGCTTCGTATACACTGTGGAAAGCCGCAGGACCTGATTATAAAGCGCTATACCCGATACCGTTAAATTAAGAATTGACAAGCTGCACCAGAGGTGCAAAGGTTTGTAGCATATTAGCGCCTCCAGCTTTCCATTGCCCCAGAGGGACAAAACCGTGCGCTTTGCCACTCAAATGGTCTCAGTATTTTATGGGTTAAGTTAAACTTAAGAGGGAATCTCGCAATCCCCCACCTTTTAAGTTAACGACTATGTTCATTAGTTCATTGCCAATTATCTATAAACCAATCGTTATCTATAAAAATATACCAATAAAAATAAAATTTTCATATTAAGATGACAATAAATGTAAAGATTACACGTATATTTGTAACATCATGTGAATGGCTGACAGGCAGCGCCACCGGTTCGACTCCGGGTTTACATCTCTTCTCATAATTTAGGTTTATAATTGGTTAGAACGCATTCCTGCCCATCAGGAGTGCTTCTTTTTTTTATGCCCTTTTTGAAGCGGAAGGCGGAATATTTAAAGCAGAAAGCTTTTGAACTTGTTACCCATTGTTCCCGATAAATTCTTATATATAAATATCACGAAAAATATTAAAGTGCTTTTTGGGTGTCCTGTGTCGTATTATTACCATGCTTAACATCCTTTACACATCTAAAGCCAACGTGGTTTGTTGCCGAGCGATATTCGCCTTTACCTCTTGAGCCTACCATATAGCGGGTGCAGTACTGGTCGGTACATAAAAATGAGCCGCCTCTTTGAACCTTCTTTTTTTGCCCCGGCTCCTGCGGATCTGAAGAATCAGAAGGCCCTTTAGGATTGCGCGCAACCATATTAGGATTAAAACTATTATAATAATCATTTCGGTACCAGTCAGCACACCATTCCCATGCGTTGCCGGCCATATCATACAAACCGTAAGCATTCGCCGGGTATTTTTTTACCCGCCCCAGGCCGGTTTCACCATCTTCGGCATTATCATGATCAGGAAAAGATCCCTGGAATGTGTTGGCCATCCAGCGTCCGTTCTGTTTTAACTGGTTGCCCCAGGGATATAGTTCACTGGCTTTACCTCCTCTTGCAGCAAACTCCCATTCGGCCTCTGTGGGCAGTCGTTTTCCGGCCCATTTGGCATAGGCAGCAGCATCTTCCCAGGCTACCTGTACTACCGGGTAATTTTCTTTACCTATCAAGTCAGAACCCGGTCCAAGCGGGTGTTTCCAGTCGGCCCCGTTTTGGTACGACCACCATTGCGAAATATCATCTAACTGTACTTTCTGGTGCGGAGGGGTAAAAACCACCGATCCGGCAACCAGTTTTTCGGCCGGTACACCCGGAAATTCAGCCTCGGTAGGTTTTTGTTCAGCCACGGTTATATAGCCGGTAGCTTTTACAAATTTGGCAAACTGGTTATTGGTTACCTCGGTTTTATCCATGTAAAAACCATCAACAAAAACCCGGTGAACAGGCCTGGCATCGTCCATGGCTTCCATACCGCCATCGGTCATACCCCTTGGATTAACCCCACCCATGCTAAAGGTACCACCAGGAATCCATGCCATATCATGATCTGCTTTATCGGCTGGTGTACCGTTATCGTTAACTATTGTAGGTTTAAATGCCTCCCCGCCCTGGTGCATGTATAAAATACTGTCTTCCCTGATCATTCCGTTTTTTGTACAGGAAATAGCTGCTTTTATTTTAAATCCGGCAGATGATGCATTTGTTACAGGCCTTGAAGTTGCGGTATCAGTTTCATTTTTATCGCCGGAGGTGTGGCAAGCCTGGAAAACGAGAGATAATAGCATTAGGGCTAACCCTGTAAATAATTTAAGTCCGGTAAATGGGATATGCTTTATCTTCATCAAATTCAAATTTACTGATCTTTAGGTAAAAGCAGGCGAGGGGTTATGTAAAGATTATAGGATAATGAATTTTACCTGCCGGGTATTCATCACTTATTACCCCTTTTTTATACTTTTATAAACCCTGTTGTATCAAAATGCAGCAGGTATAAAATGAACCGTAAACGCTTCATCTCATCCTTAGTCACTGCCGGCGCCGCATTATCAACCTCAGGGGCGTGGTCGGTTACGCCCCCCAATCCTTATGCTAAAGCTCATCACAAAATCCCTCCCTATTTACAACCTGGAGATACCATAGGCATTATTAGTCCATCGGCATATATGAGCCTGGTTGACCTTATGCCGGCTGTACAACTTATGCAAACCTGGGGCTTTAAGGTAGAGCTTGGCAATAACACCGGCAAAAAGGATTTTATATACGGAGGAACAGATGAAGAACGCGTGACAGACCTGCAGCAGATGCTGGATAACCCCGAGATTAAAGCCATTATGTGTGCAAGAGGGGGTTACGGATTGGTGAGGATCATTGACCGACTCAATTTCAAACAGTTTAAGAAAAATCCTAAATGGATTATCGGCTTCAGCGACATTACTGCCCTGCATTGCCATATCAACCGGAATTTTGGTATCGCAACCCTGCATTCAAAAATGTGCAATAGTTTTCCTGATGACTGGGCAAACGCCGATGCTATGCAGATAGCCACTATTCAATCCATAAGGCAGGCGCTTACCGGCGAAAGTCTTAATTATTCGTCACCTGCTTGCCCCCAAAACCGCCTCGGCAAAGCCGAAGCCACGTTGGTTGGCGGTAACCTGAGCCTGATCGCGACGCTTTCGGGTACGCCGTCTGACCTTGATACGAATGGAAAAATCTTATTTGTTGAAGATACCCATGAACGCCTTTACAATATCGACCGCATGTTCTGGAACCTAAAGCAATGCGGTAAACTTTCGCATCTGGCCGGGCTAATTATAGGAGGCTTTCAACTAACGCCCGATATTGAAGGCGAAGAATTTGGCCATACCATTTATGATATCGTTATCGAAAAAGTAAAGGATTATATTTATCCTGTTTGCTTTGATTTCCCGGTGGGCCATCAGAAAAATAATTTCGCCCTTAAATGCGGTGTAAGGCATACACTTGAGGTTGGGACGGAAGGAAGTGTGCTTAAATCTGTTTAACCTTTATTTCAGATTTTCATCAAAATCAATAAACAGATCGGCTTTATCATTATCATAAATACCGCCTGCTATTATGCTTTGCCCGGTTGTTCCGGGATTGTTCCCCTGGCCCAGCGGCCATGAGCCTTTTGAGTTGGTAACCCCAAATCCGGCATAGGAAGCTGCCTGTAAAGCAAAATCGGTACAGTTATTTTTTGACAGGTGATACTCCAACCCATCGTATAATCGGGTGAGCTTCAGGATCCTTTTAAACCGGCGTTCGGTTATAAACTTGCCCATTACTTCATCCCACTTGTGCGCCTCATCGTTTTTGAAAGTGCCCGAGGTTTCCGGCTCCCATGGAGTGGCTGAAAATATATTGTCCTTTTTAGGATAAAATCCGAAAGAAACAGAAACCGAGCTTGAATCGGTGTTGTACTTGATGAGGGTGATAAAAGTATGACCGGTGTTAGCTCGTACAAATACAGTCGGTTTACCCGGTTTTGGTTGTTTTACATGAAATAACAGCGCGTAAGCAGCCGCTTTTTTGCCATCGTCAAATGTGTTCAGGATGCGGTTATAAGTGATCGATTTGCTCTTCTTTTCTTTTTTATCTTTCAGCTGAACCGGGGTGTTTACAAATATCGAATCGTCACTCGCGTTAATGGCCAACAGGCCGCTGTTTAAATGTAACTGCCGGCCGGTTGTATCAGAAATAAGAGAATCCGGAGCAGCAGGTGCAAGATCACCTCCCGCTTTTTTAGATACCATCGCTTTAAAAAAGCACTTCATGGCCAAAGGGTATAAATGCAGCCTGGCAAATACATTGGCAAGCTTATAATATGATTTAACTTTCGCCTGGTTATAATTACTTTCGCCGGTATTGTTGACCGATAGCTCTTTTAAATAGTTCAACACCTTTTTACGGCCGGCATGGGTGTCCAGTTCACTTTCCAGATCCGTCTCAAAAGCGGCGTCGGCTTTATCAATAACTGGTTTGTTTGATACCCCCGCAAGCAGTTTGGACGAATAACTATCATCAATTATACTATGGGCAGATGTATCGGGCCGCAGGTTGAGCTTATACCTTATCGAAGCCGAGAGTTGGGCCGATGCAGGAAGTACAGATAACATAGAACCAATGACTACAAAGGCGCTGAATAAATATTTTGTACGATAAGCGGTCATGATCAATTTTAAGCTTGTGATAATTGTTGTGTTACAGATATAATAAGGAATAGGGGAGCGGTTACGATTTACCGGCAACAACAATAACCTTGCTGGTTGTAGCTTAAAAAACGAAAACGGGACAGTATAGTTTTCATATCAACACAAACGTAATAACATTTTAAATAGTCTACAAGTTTAGTAGATTATTTTTATTTAAACTTGCAGTGCAGATATACTTATAAAAATGATGGTTCAGTACGCTTTAATTACGGGAGCAGGTAAAGGCATTGGGCGGTCAATGGCTATATTGCTGGCTCAAAAAGGATATAACCTACTGCTGGTTTCCCGGTCGGAGAATGACCTCATTGCCGTATCCGCCCAAATAAAAGCCAACTTGCATGTTAAGACTGGTTATCTCGCGATTGATCTTTCGGGCGCAGGTGCGGCCCTCCGGGTCTTTGACTGGGCTAAAAACTTAAATGTACCAGTATCGATATTAATAAATAACGCGGGGCATGGTGCATGGGGAAATTTCGATGAGCTGGATCTGAGCGCACAAACCCGGATGATGCAGGTCAATATGAATGCGCTTACCGAGCTCTCCTATCATTTTATCCCGCTTTTAAAATTGCAGCAGCGGGCTTTTATCCTCAATGTAGCCAGCACCGCGGCTTACCAGGCGGTACCAACGCTGGCTGTATATGCAGCCACGAAAGCATTTGTTTTATCCTTTAGCCGGGCTTTAAGATATGAGCTTAAGGATATGCCGGTATCAGTAAGCTGCCTTTGCCCTGGCCCTACAGATACGGGCTTTGCCCACAGCGCGGGAATGGATGCCCTGGCCGAACTGGCAGCCAAATTTAACATGACAGCAGATGAGGTTGCGGCTATCGGCATAAAAGGAATGTTCAATAAAAAGGCCGAAATAGTCCCCGGATTTTTAAATAAACTGTCGGCCGCAGCGGCAACATACAGTCCTAAAAGCCTGATTGAACGCGTAACCGCCGGGCTTTACAAGCATTAAGAAATATTTTCAGAAATATTTGGTATGATTAACAATTTGTTTACATTTGTACTAATCTACTAAAAAGATAGATTTAATATACATTGAATAATGCGCACAACATAATATTTGCATCTCCAATGCGAATGCCCTTGATAACAAGGGTCATGTGCAGCTGTTGTTGTTAATTTCCCATTAAAGGATCCGCTCCTTTCTTCCACCGCCCAGGCGGTACCCAGCGTTTACAAATTCATTTCCCGGTACAATAATATCTTTTCCACCACATGGCAGCGTCATATCAAAAATTCACATTAGGCTCAACAATTACGTCCGAACAGCAGGCTTTTTTTAATCATCACGGCTTTATTCATTTTAAAAACTTTATTAAGCCCGAAACAGTTACCGACATCATCAATGCATCAAAACAGGTTGAAAATGCCTGGATCAGCAACAAAACTGAGAAGGTGAATGGCGTACCTATTAAATACGGCAAAGATCTTGACGGGTCGCCTATTGTGCAGCGTTTTGCTTTTATTAATCAGCACCATAACCTGTTAAATGAATTCACCAAAGATCCGCGTTTCGAGGTACTGCTTAACCTCATAGGCGAAGGCTCGCGTTTAGGAACTGAAGAAAAGGACGGCATGGTTTTTAACCACTATGTAAATGGCCCCGAAAGTAGCTTTACCAAAATGGGCTGGCATACCGATGGCCTGCGCGATATTTTTCACGGGCAAAAGTTAAACCCAATGTTGAATGTCGGCATCCATCTCAGCACGCTGAAACCCGAGAACGGCGGTTTACGCATCCTTCCCGGTACACATAAGCAAAACCTTTACCAGATGCTTTTCCGTAAAAAGTATTTCCTTGATCATGATACCGACGAAAATGAGGTAGCTATTATCCCCACAGCCGGCGACCTGACCATACATGACGGCCGCTTGTGGCACCGCGTAGCCCAGTCAACCGTAATTGGTGAAGCAAGCCGCCGCAGGGTAATCTATATCCCCATTATTGCAGGCAAATATGAGCCCAAGCATGCCGACAGCCCTACCGCCTTTTATCAACGTTTTGCAACTATTGTTAAGTAAAAATTTATGTTAATTGCCTTATTCATCAGTTATCTCATCCGCACCGGGAAAGTGGCAGCCCTGAAAAGCTTTTTCACAGAGCGGGCACTGGTTAAAATCCCTGTAAAATACACACCGAAATATTTAAGAAGAACGGTTCAGGTCTGAATATTACCTGAACCGTAATTTTATAAGTGTTCACGCTATTTAAACTATGCCGTTGTTTGTGTTGTCACCAACAACTTTTCATGCGTTATTGCTCTTATAATCACGAAATGCTTATTTGCTAATGTAACGCTATAATTGCATAGCGCAGAGTTGTTGGTGACAACACAAACAACGGCGGCGGCCAGCCAGAGGCCGTTTTTATAGTTGCCACTCGACTGGAGCCGAGCGGCGGGGTTTTTACTTCAACCAAACCGTCTGCGTATAAGCACCATCAACGGCGGCATCCCAAACTTCCAATCGTGCCCATTTGCGGCCTTTCATGTTTAACACTTTACTAAATGTTTTTGTGCCGAAGGCCTGGGTTGATGTAAGATCGATGCGCTCACGATAAACCCGCTTCCCATCTCCTGAAATGATTTCGGCAAAATTGAGCGGGAATGTCCAACTGGTTTTAAAATTGATGGTACATTTACCATTGGCAGGGAGGGCGATGGTTTCGCCGGACGAATGACCGTTTACGGTAAAATCTTCTATCAAAACTTCGCCGGTAGTGGAAAAGAATTTTCCCTGCTCCAGTACATCGAGTACAGGTTGCCAGCCATTTTTATATTGCGGCTGTTTGGCAAGTTTCAGGTAGTTTACATTGAGGTGCGCGTACATTTCGTTTTCAGGCTCAATAGTGAACAGGTCGGCTTCAGAGAGTACTTTCTTTTTTAGCCCCCAATTGTTCATATCATCCATCAGGTCGAAAATGCGTTTGCCCAAACGAGGCTCCGACAGATCAGCCGGTAATGCTTTCCAGGCGGCTCCTAAAAACCTGTCGGACAGGTAAAAATCTTCCTTCTTATAAGCATCCGGGAAACCGGTTGATCCCTTTGTACGGGCATGCGCTGTCCAGGCCAAACCATTTTCCGCTTTAAGCAGGTTCAGCATATCGGCTTTATCACCAATATGGTAAACTTTGCCATGTTCGGCATCGGTACTTTCAAAAGGCGTACCCGCTTTGCGCGACATGATCCAGTAAACCGGCTTAGGGAAAAATGCCAGCCAATGCCCGCCGAAAAACTCATTAGGCTCCTCGCCGGGCAGCAGTAAAAAATTAGAATCAGACAAGCGGTTACACTGATCAAACAGCGCTTTTAATTCTTTAAGGCGCTGCTCGTCCGGTCCTTTAGGGTGCGCTGTGTAATGAAACTCAGCCAAATGAACTATGTTGATGCCTTGACGCTTTAATACTTTTACAAACGATGGGCTATCAGGCACAGGCTTACCCGCCAGTACAACACTCATGATAAACTCATTATGAAAATGGCTTGCCATGGTTTTATAGCCGGGAAGCGGCTTGTAGCTGTCATCATGGGTAAATTGCTTAACATTCGTCAGCAATGCGTCTGCGCCGTCAGTTCCTAACAGACAAAAAAAGTTAAGCCGTTGTTTGGTTTCCGGAGGGGCATTAAACCAGGGCACAAAACGTTTATCACCCTGCAATTCCTGCCGGATGCCAAGGCCAAAACCCGGAAGCAGGTTGCGGTAATTATTACCGTGCCAAACAAATTTAAGGTTGAAGGCTTCATCCAAAGGATAAAAATACTGGTGCGGCGCGGGGAACACCGCTATGCTGCCTTTATCATTGTTGCCAATAATAGCACGGTATTTTACAGCAAGATTTTTGGCGGTATCTGCCTGGTTAACCTTATCATTTTGCAGGTGTTCATAAACATCACTGTAACTTACTGTTTTAACGGGTTGAATTTTCGCTACCAAACCGGCATCATACAAAATAGCTGTCGAGTCAATTTGTGTAGATACCACCGCGGCCACATTAAACATGGGCTGGCCGTTATAGAGGGTTATCTCCAGGTCGCCTTTAAAATTGGGAGCTTCTAATCCGGGCAATGTAATTATAGTGCGCGAGCCTTTGTTGCTTACGCTGATGCCCTTTTTATGAAAATCTATTTTGTATGAATGGTGAGGTTTCAGCGGTACTTTATCAAAAAAGATATTCCAGCCGTTTTGAGAGATGAGGTCACGCTTACCTTCTGTAAGGATAAACTGCGGATCAACATTTTCAATTACCGGCTTATAAATTCCTCCTTTACCTAATTGTACGCTGGTAAATAGCGGTTCGCCATTTTTTAAATTTAAAACAAGTTTAGCCTTGCTGTTAATCCCTGCCGGCCAGGTTACCGTTACGTTTGCGGTATTTGCCATTACACTTACGCCGGCTGCCGGTTTAAAGTTTTTATTACCTGATACCTGCGCCCCTGCATTAAAAAAAATGAGCGACAGCAATCCGCAAAGAACAAGATGTTTTAATTGATGAGCCATGTTGTTTTGTTATTTAGTTACCACCGGCCAGCCGTTTTGATACTTAACAGGACTAATACACATTACCCTGCCTTTTTCCTTATGTGCTACTTCGATGGCATGATAGGCTATGAATTTGTTCCCCTTTTCATCGGTGAAAATAGAATTGTGGCCGGGGGCTGTATAAACCGCGTCTTTTATTAAAATGGCGCTATTAAGTGTTTGATTGCTTTCTCCCAATCTTACAAACGGACCGAGTGGGTTATCAGCTTTGGCTATCATCACAGCGTAATTGGCCCCGATACCACAACAGTTATCACCCGAGTAATACAGGTAATACGTACCGTTATCATAATCAAGCCATGAGCCTTCAACCAGGTTGCTGTAGCTTTTATCCTTGCCCGGCTCAACAACAACTGTTGGCTGTGAACCCTCTTTAAAGCCCGACCAGTCATCTTTCAGCTCCTGTACCCGCAGTGGCTGAAAATCCGATCCCCAGTAAAGAAAATGCTTCCCGGTTTTAGGGTCAACAAAAGCTTTAGGATCTATACAGTGAAAACTTGGGCCTTTCATAAAAGGGATGCCCCGGTCGGTAAACGGGCCAAGCGGGTTATCTGCATAAGCAATGCCCATCCATTTGCCGGTCAACTCGTTTGGATCGGCTGAAAAGAACATCACAAATTTATTGAGTTTGGCATCGAAGAAAACATCCGGCGCCCAAAAGTTTTGCGTATTGGAAGCCCATGAAGGTTTTTGTGGCAAAGCATCACCCGCGTAAGTCCAATGTTCATGATCAGTTGACCAGGCCACCTGGATATTGATCATCTTTCCACCACCTCCCGGCGATTGGGTTGCATAAGCGTAATACTTACCATTATAACTGATCACCGTGGGATCGGGGAAATCCCTGTCAAGCACAACATGAATAAGACCATTATAAGGCGCTGGCTGTTTAGTTGGCTCAACTTGCTGTGCATGGCTGCGACAGGCGGTTATAGTGCCGAACAGGCCCAGCATCAGGTAACTAAAAAACTTCTTCATAGGTGTAATTGGTTTATAATTTGGAACAAGACTTACCAATTTTAAAAACGTAAGTCTTTTATCGCCTGCGCGCAAACATCAGGGTCCTCTGCGAGAGACCCTGATGGGCGGTAAAACTTCTTCATAGGTATACTTGGTTTAATACATTGAAGGCGGCCACAGATAATTTTATCCAGCAGGCAATCAAAGAAGCGTCATTGCGAGGTACGAAGCAATCCCAAACTGTACAGGGCGGATCTGCCTATCGGGGATTGCTTCGTACCTCGCAATGACGCATTTTTATTGGATCTCAACGCTTTGCCGACATCAAACAGACTATCGTCCGGTTAGTTTCTTGATCAGGTTTGTTTCTTCCGGGATGTAGGCAGTACCATCCTTACGGAAAATATCGTGGAACCACAGCTTAGGTTCTTTACCATCAGGCATTGGGGTATCCCAGGCGTAAATGGTATTGGTTTTACCGCTTACAAAGCCCCAGTTTATAGCGCCTACGTTTTCTTTTTTAAGCATTGGCAATACCGTACCGAACAGACTGTTACGTGGACGGGCCATGTACTCGGTACAAATTAATGGGCGACCGTTCATTTTCAGAAACTGTACTGTTTTCAGGTGTTCAGCTTCAGGCGTGTAATCATGATAAGTAATAATATCCGAGTTAGCTATCTGGAATTTGTTCAGATCTTCCAGATCCCAGCGCCAAACACCGGCGCTTACCGGCTGGCTTGGATTTACCTGCCTTGCCCATTTGAACACACTTTTCAGTAAGGGCAAGGTTTTGTTGCCTTTATCCGAGTTGCCCGGTTCATTGTATAAATCCCAAAGTAAAATGCGTTTGTCATTGGCAAAACGTTTCAAAACATCCTTCACGTATTTTTCAAGAACCGGCGAATTCGCCGCGTTATCAGATGCCGGCTGACCCGGGTCCTGCATCCAGCCTGAATTGTGAATACCAGGTTTTGGTTCAGGCTGTTTACCCACTTTAGGCACTTTGTTCCAGCAGTCGTCAAAAAACACAAACATGGTTTTTACGCCGTGTTTACTTGAAATGGCAAGGTATTCGTCCATGCGTTTTTTGAAACCTTCATGATCCTGCTCCCAGGCTAAATGGTGCAGGAATACACGCATTACATTCATACCAATACCCTGCGCATAGCCTAATTCTCTATCTATTGTTTTTGGATCGAAGGTATCGGCCTGCCACATCTCCAACTGATTGATGGCCGTGCTTGGAATAAAATCGGCACCTACCAGCCATTGCTGCTGCGCGTACCAGGTTTTTGCCTTCTCCTGCGACCATACCTGTGCCGGCGCCTTTTGCTGCGCCATTACCCTCATCCCCAATGGCATTGCCAAAGCAAGCGCCAATACTTTTAATTTTGTTTGCATTTATAAGTGTTTAATAGTTTAATTCTGTATTGTTTGTGAGTTCAAGCGTCCTCGCTTAAACTGTATTTAGGTAAGTGTCGACACTTACTTGTCAACCACGCCGCCGCTCGGCTCCAGCCGAGTGGCAATTATCCCAAGGCCTCTGGCCTGCTACTCCAACTTCGGCGGCCAGAGGCCGCTTAATAACTGCCACCCGGCTGGAGCCGAGCGGCGGCGAAGATTTGTTTAATTTACTTCTTCTTTACCACCCTCCCTTTTATCATCCAAATTTCCGTCCCCTTTCCAAAGGCATTGGTTGATGTTAGTGCTATGATGGTATCATCATTAAGCACACACAACGCATTCCAAAGCCCGTGTTTATTAAGCGGAATATTAAATGGCGTTGGCACACTTACAAAATCCTTAGCATCGCTGTTACCCAAAGCTACCTGCATACAGGATTGTTCCCAGTTATGGTTACGGTTTTGGGTACTTTGGTATGATAGCACAGTTTCGCCACTGTGCAGCTGCCTTAAATAGGGCGCGCCTGCATAAACCGTATCCTGCAATTTGGGTGTGAGCGCGTATGTACGTTCGGCATCATCGGGGCCAACCGTTCTTTGCCAGTTTTGACCAATACCGCTGCGAATAATTGATGGCTTAAAAGTTGCGCCGGCGTTATCCTCTATCGAAAACGCGATCTCTTTTTTTCCTTTCAGGAGGATTGGTACCGGCATGCCATCCCGGTGGCCGGGCCTGAAAGATACAATTTGAGGCTGCGTCGTCCAGCTTAAGCCGTTATCCTTCGATCGGAATATGGAAATATTCTGCTCATTTGATTTGATGTAAACGCCTTCGTTTGAAAAGAACAACTGGATCTCGCCCGATGGCAATTGAATCTGCGATGGCTCCCAGCAGCCATCGTCAAAATTGTAACGGGCTTCGTAAATCAGGCGTTCGTCCATCCATGTTTTGCCTTTATCGTAGCTTTTTTTGGTGCAGATAGCAAAGTGTTTGGTGGTATCCCAACCGCCGTTTACCTTATGCGGGCGCGGGTTGTATGATGCCAGTAACGAGTGATCTTTTAATTCTAATATTTCAGGCACCGCCATATTTACACCCGGTAGCGGTTTGGCAATTATTACAGGTTGGTACCAGCTTTTGCCAAGATCGCTGCTTGTAATACACTCAATGCCCCCGGCGCTTTCATAAACGCAAAAAAGGTTGCCATTACTCAGCTGTATCATGCGGGCGTAATTGCCGTTTTTGCTCCCCACCTGTTTTAAGGTGGTTTGATCCCAGGCAATGGTTTTGTTGTTAACGGCATTGTGTTGCCCCAGAACCATCACCGGGGCAAACACACCCATTAACCAAATGAATATCTGCCGCATAACCAATTATATTCTTTTTATTTCTGTCGATATTTTATTCGACGTCTGCCAGCCAAAAACTAAATGGCTTATCCCTGTCACAAACCAATGTTTCACCGTTAAACTCCAGTTCGGCAGCGTGGATGGACGTGCGCTTGGTTGTGTAACTGTAAGCCCCATCGGCATCAAGTCCGCCATCTTCAAAATGCTTTTTACGACCCGGATGGGTAAAGTAAATGATATAGGCATGGCCTTCACTTACTACCACATCGGCATGGGCACCTGTCGGTGTGTCTTCCGGCCGACGACCGGGCTTATCCAGCACCAAACCCTGATGCTCCCAGGTTTTGGCATCTTTTGATCTGTAGACACGTTGACCTTGCCACTCATCGGTGATCATCCAGTAATAATCTTTAAACCGGAAGATCTTTGGGCCTTCGTGTGCGCGGCCTTCAATAGCAGGTTTATCATCAGCTTTCCAGTTTACCAGATCATTACTTTCGGCAGTCATGGTGATGCTGCCAAGCTTTTGATCCTTGTACCACATGTGCCATTTGCCATCGGGCAGCTTCATGAGTGTTGGGTCTATGATGTTATGATCGGGCAAGTTCAGCGGCCCCTCATATTTCCAATCCCATAGGTTTTTACTGGTATAATGCACCAGGTGCGAATCGCCTCCCCACTGGCTGTGTGCACCCTGAATGTATACTACAAACATGTGGTAAACGCCTTTGTCAAAAACTACATCGGGTGCCCAAAAGGTGTTTTGCCCGCGCTCATGCTCCAGGTTTAACGCTCCCCGGTAAACCCAGCTGTGCCCATGATCTTTCGAGGTAGCAACACCGATGGCAGTACCATAACAAAATGCCACTCCCGGCGATTGTACGTTGGCCCGGCGCTGGGTATATAACATTGTCCACTCTTTTTCGACTTTGTTATAAACCAAAACAGGATCGGCAGCGCCATCGTAAATCGGGTCGCGGTACAGCGGTGATGGCGGCTGATTTTTAACCGCAGCATCCTGTGCCAGGGCGGCAAAACCAGCCATCATCATTAAACAGCATAGTATTCCTTTTATCATGGATGCATTTTTCATTATTCAGCAACCGGGAAAGCCGAGATCCTTAATCTTGCTCCGCCCATAGGTACCAATGTTAGTTCTTTAGCGGGTTCCGCTGTTTTAACCGGACTTTGCGGCAATACCCCGCATAAACCTGTTTCATCTATCTTCCAACCGGGGAGTTGTTTTCCCTTTGCTTTCAGCTCTATCGGCGCGTTGGTATTGGTGAACGGATTATTATCTTTTGGCCATGAACGGTGAACAACCTCTATTGATTTTTCGGGATGTTGCTCATCTATCAGTAAACCATAATTCCATGGCGATGCAGCGTAGATATTGTAAGATGGCCATTTTTGAGGATCGGCACCGGGTTGCCAGTGCGAATCGCCCTGTGCATCTTTCAAGTTATCACCCTTGGTATATTGCTCTTCAATTTTCAACGAATAGGTAAGCGGGCCATAGCTAATACTTACACTGTTTTTGTTTTTAGCCCATTCCTTCACCTTGAGCTGCATTGGCAACTGAAGCGTTATCTTATCGCCATTTTTCCAGCTTTTAGCTAAGCGGATATAATCGCCGGTTGAGGTATTTACATCTACAGCTACGCCATTAACTTTTACCGATGCGCCTTTGCACCATTCCGGGATGCGCAGGTAAAGCGGGAAATCAACTGCTTTTGGGGTAGTAACTGTAAAGTTGATCTGATCCTGGAAAGGATAGTGGCTTGTTTCTGCGATGCTTACCGTAGTTCCGTTACCGACCTTCGCGTTCACCTTACCTTCGGTGTAAAGCAGGGCAGCTATGCCGTTATCAGGGGTAGCCATCCAGCTGTTTTCGGCATAATATACCCAACCAGCAGCGTGGTTATGCTGGCAGCAACGGCTGCCGAAAGGGTTCATCATTAAAAACGGCCCTTCATTGGCAATACCCGGATGGTGGTTTTTACCATCACTCACCACCATGTTAGGTGCAGTTAAATAGCGCAAAGCACGATAATCGGGCATAAAGGCAGCCGGGAAAGTATTGAAAGCTACGTCCTCGCAATTCTCTGCCCAGAAACGGTCGCCGGTATTGCCCAATAACATCTGGTCGGATGTCATTTGCTCTACCAAACCACAGGTTTCTACTGCCTGGCGCGGATCATCATAACCCTTACGGGCGTTTTCATCAGCACCGAACATACCGCCTGGAACCTGGCCATAGATGTCACGAATCAGTTTAAAATCATTGTATGTAGCATCCAGATCTTTTTTATCATGACTTTGCAGGTAATAAGTTGCCGGCTCACGGAAACACTGCGCTACGTTAACATTGTGCCAGTTGGGAAGGTTATTAGCCTGGCGCCAGTCGGCAGTGTTTTTGTCAAGTTTGGTAGCTAAGTCAAGCAAAAATTTATCGCCGGTGCGGTTATACAGCCAATAAACACTCAGCATATTATCCCCGCCGCGGCTGTTTTCCCAGTAATCCTCTAAAAACTTGTTATCAGGCGTAGCTAATTCATACTTAAAGTATTTGGTCATGAAAGGGATAACACGGGGATCTTTGGTGTATTCGTAATAGGATTGCAGGCACCAAAGCATAGGCATGTTAGTCCAAAGGTCACGGTTGCCGTTATGTTCAACCGCCGGACCAAAATCGCCGTTATCGCGCTGGTTGTTCAACACGGCATCAATCCAAAATTTAGTTTCGGCAATCATCTTTTTATCCTTCAACGTGTAGGCTATATCGGCATAACCTTTTAGCCAGTAGGGAAGTTCTTCCCAACCATATTCGCCTTTGCCCTCTTTATTAAGCCAGGCATTGTTGGTTTTTGAAAGCCATACGCTGATCTCGCCCAGGTTACCTGTTAAGCCGTCGCGCTGCAGCTCCATCATTTTTTTGAGCCAGCCGCCGGCTTCAATGCTACCTGTAGGCAATTTGGTAAAGTATTGTCTTTGCAAAGGGGCACGGTTGTTTACATAAAAAGCATTTGCGCCTTTGTTATCAACCGTTGTAACCGTCGTTGCTTTCACACCTTGCGCATTCACAGTTGCAAAGCCGGCACAGATCATCGCCACGGAAAGACAAACTTCCCTGCGTATTAATTTTATACTGTTTTTTATAGTCATTACGTAAAGATATTATTTCACCAGGGCAGGATCATACAATTTGCTATTGGCTTTTTGTAACAATTCAACAGGCATTTTAATAACCTTACGGTCATAAGTCATGAAGCCGTTCACTTCGCCCTCCACATCTGTTGTTTGGGTATATACAGCTGCCGAAAGGCCAACTTTAATCAATTCTTCCAGCCTATCGGTAAAGGTTGAATATCTTTTAAACAAGTCGTCGCCGTTTTTGAAGTTTTGGTAGCCCCAGTTTTTATTAGCCTGCCAGGTATGTCCGTCAACCGGCCAGCCCAAACCACCAAACTCGCCTAAAACAACCGCTTTAGTTTTACCGAAGATCTCCGGGCGTGGCATAGCCGGGTGCGGGTAGTTGTGCAAATCGACAATGTTACCGGTATCGTAGAAGTTGCCACCGCTGGCACTGTTCACCAAACGTGACGGATCTTTTTTCATTGTCCACTCGGTAATTTCAACAGTTTTAAACTGGCCCCATGCTTCGTTAAACGGAGTCCATACCACAATACATGGGTAGTTGTATAATGAGTTCATAATGGCGTTCCACTCTTTACGGTAGTAACCCTCAGACTCAGGGGTACGCTGCTGATCGGTAGCACGGTCAAGCACACCCGGGCGGTTTTCCCAATGGTTGCCTAAATCGCCGCTCGGCATATCCTGCCATAGCAACATACCTGTTTTATCGCAATAAGCATAGTAACGGGCAGGTTCAACCTTAATGTGCTTACGGATCATGTTAAAGCCCATTTCCTTAAGCTTATCGATATCGAAGCTCATGGCTTCGTAAGTTGGCGGAGTATATAAGCCATCGGGCCACCAACCCTGATCAAGAGGACCGTATTGAAACACAAATTTGTTGTTCAGCAACATGCGCTGAATGCCGTTGGCATCAGCTCCAAGCGAAATTTTGCGCATGGCAAAGTAGCTGCCTACCTCATCAACAGCTTTGTTATTGCGGATAACGGCAACTTTCAGGTCATACAAAAACGGATCGGTAGTTGACCATAAGTGCTGATCTTTGATATCCAGCACGGCGGTTTCGCCGGCGTCAATTGTTTTTTCGGATACGAGGGTTTTGCCGTTCCAGGCGCTGATCTTCAGCTTATCACCCGGCTGGCTATTGGTAACTTCGGCCGAAACCGATAGTGTGTGAGCGTCAATGTTAGGGGTTTGTTTGGTGGCTTCAATGTGCGTTTTAGCAACGCCTTCCAGCCAAACAGTTTGCCAGATGCCAGTAACAGGAGTATACCAGATACTCTCGGGCTTTTTTACTTGTTTACCACGCGGCTGCGGACCATCATCTGTCGGGTCCCACACGCTTACGGTAATTTCCTGTTTTGAACCGCCTTTTAAATAAGGGGTAATGTTAAATGTAAAAGGATCAAAGCCGCCTTCATGGATACCGGCACTTTTACCGTTTACAAAAACTTCGGTACGCCAGTCAACCGCACCAAAATGCAGCAGTACATCTTTACCTTTTAATGTTTTATTTAAGCTGATGGTTGTTTTATACCACAACATGCTATCCTTACCAACCGTTTTACCCACTCCCGACAGGGCAGATTCAACCGCGAAAGGCACCAATATCTTTCCTTCATATTTGGCAGGCCCTGTGGTTGCTTTAAGCACTATGGCATAGTTCCATAAACCATTGAGGTTTTGCCAGTTGCCGCGTACCATTTGCGGGCGCGGATATTCGGGTAGCGGTGCCTTAGGGTCAACCTTTTCGGCCCATGGGGTAGTGATCCTGTCTTTTATCAAATGCCATTCGCCTTGCTGTGCATTGGCAGATAGATAAGTAGTAATAAAAAGAGACAGGCAAAGCGATAGTTTCTTCATCAGTTAAAAAGTAGAGATGAGTTATTATATTAATTTAAATTATTGCATAGGAAAAAAAGGCCCCGCTATACAGCGGGGCCTGATTATAAAACTTAGTAAGTAACTTTTACCACAGGCGAGAAGATCATATCTTCCACGCCGGCAACCCTAAGCCCTACACGGGCAAACACATAATTTTGCGTAGGCGTGATAGTAGGGATATTTACATTGATGCTGATACCATTCATGCTTGTTATAGCAGAACCGGCAACTTCAGTAGCAGCAATATTATCACTGCCCGATACAAACTGGGTTTTATTGATATATAACACCACCGAGCCTATATCTTTAGCATTGGCATCAGTTATAACTTTCTGCAGATCAAACACCGCGTTAACTATTTTATTGGCAGCTGTTATTTTGGCATTATTAATAAGATAATAAGGCGTTACCTCAACATCCATAGTTTGGCTGCCGCTAATGGTAACCGCTATTGTATCCCTTTTCCCGGCACTTACTTCCTTCCACATAAAAGGCCCCTGGTTTGCGGGAATAGTGAATTTGTAATTACCATTGAACAACAGTGACGAATAGCTGCCATCCTGCTGAAAAGTACCTCTGATAGGTGCATTTTTACCGAAGCCCGGCTGATAAAGCTCAAAAGGCACCTGGTTATATTCAACATTTATAGCCTGGCCTTTATATGTGAGGCGGCCGGTGAGCTTTGATGCGGGCGCTTCATAGTTGTCCTTCTTGCAACCCATGGTAGCAAGTAAGAGCCCTAATATGATATGATGAAATTTTATTTTCATGATGGTTAATTTATTAATACCTATTGATTTGGTTGCTTTACAATTTTAGGGTTTGCAGATAAAATATCATCACCAATTTGCGAATAATAGTTACCTGCCTGGAATTTATTGGCGCCCGTAACCGCACTTGGTTTCACCTCCTTAAAGATCCACTTACCATTATTGGCGTTACCCGGATTGTAGTATTTGTATGGCCATAAACCAAAAGGCTGTGTATTATGCTTGGTAGCGCTGCCGATGTTGCTAACCAGGTCGGCAACTGACATCTGGTTCCCATCCCAAACTTTGGTTGCAAGTCTCCAGCGTTTCATATCATACAAAGTGTGGCCTTCAAATGCAAGCTCAACCCTGCGCTCATGTACTATCCTGTCAAAAGTAAGTAAAGCCAAAGGAGTGGTTAAGCCTGCACGTGACCTTACCTGGTTAATATAACCAAGTGCGGTACCTGTTTGGCCAAGTTCAAAGGCGGCCTCCGCAGCATTCAACAACACTTCGGCATAACGATAACGGATAAAGTTAACGTCGCTTCCGCGGCCACGACGGCCTGAACCAACAGTTGGATCGAGATATTTACGTACATAAAAACCGGTTTGTGTACGGAACTCGAGGCCGTTAACCGGTCCGTCCTTGCCCACTACCTGTGTTTTACCTAATCCCGGTACGTCTTGTGTTATCGTAGCGTCGCCGCTGCTGATCACAGTACCATCACCAAGCTGGTAACCTGCATAAACTTCGGTCCGTTTACCTTTAAATAAGCCGTTTGGTAAAAGCACGGTACCAGCAAGCCTTGCATCCCGGCCGGCAAATGCATCAAGCTGGTTAGCGTAGTATATCGGGTTGCCTGCACCATCTTTTGTTGCAATTGGCGCATAGGTGTTATCCAGCTTTTCAAAAGCCTCAACCAGGTTCAACGACGGATTTAAACGACCTGCGTCCAAACCTTCGTCGGATATTGAGAACGGCTGATCATTAGTGGTAAACCCGTGTACTTTACCGCCGTTGGCTTTAAAGTCCTCAACAAATATAGCTTCCTGGTTTACACTGCTTTTATCAAGGAAAATAGCAGCGAAGTTATCGCTCAGGTCAGGAAGTACTTTGTATAACTGGTAGCTGCCTGCCGAACCGTTAATAATTTCCTGGGCAGCAGCCAGTGCTTTGGTATAGTAACCGTTTGATAAGGTTGAAGGGATACCAACTTCATTCCCCGGTAATGATACCTGGGGCGTAGTGGCGCCATATTTTGCAATTGAACCTGCATATAGTGCAGCCCTTGCTTCCATGGCTAATGCTGCCGCTTTAGTTGCCCTTGATTTTTGGTTAACATCTGCCGGGAGTATTGATTTAATAGCCTCTGCTTCGCTGATAATAAAATCATATACTTCTGATTCTTTAGCACGCGGCCTTTGAAGCGGGGTAACGTTACCGGAGTAATCATAAGCCAACGGATCGGTAATTAACGGAACGCCACCCATACGTTTAACCATTTCAAAATAATAGTTAGCACGTAAAAAACGGGCCTCAGCAATAAAACGCGCTTTATCACCTTCGGTAAGTTTGGTGGCCGCGGTTGCACGTTGTATAAAAAGGTTCAGGTCGCGAATGTAACCATAATCCCATATTGCCCATTCGCCGTAGCCCCAGCCTGTACGTTGCACAAGGAAGCTGCTGCCATTTTCTGAAGGGAAAGCCTCGCTGAAATCAGCGAATGTGCGCCATCCCGGCTCCCTGTCACCATTTGGTGACTGAGGATATTCTCTTGAGGGATAACCATCTAAACTTGAGAAATCGCGTTGCCTGTCATAAAGATCGCCAAGGATTGAAAGTACCAGGGCAGGGTCTGAAAATGCCAGATCTGTTGGCAGCACCTGTTTAGGCGGCACATCTAAAAATGAACTATCTTTTCTGCACGATCCCGCTACTACCGAGATTGCCAGCATTGTTATAATTGAAATCTTTTTCATTTGCTTTTAAACTTTAGGAATTAATTAAAAGGTTAAATTAACGCCGAAGTTGAGTACCTTACTTTGCGGAAACTGTAAACCATTATCATCGGTAGTTTCCGGGTCAACGCCATACTGTTTCAGGTTATCAAATGAAAACATGTTGTACGCGTTAACATAAAATCTCGCTCTCCTGATCTTCACTTTCTTAAGCATATCAGTCGGCAATGAATAGCCCAGTTCTAAAGTCCTGGCCCTTAAATACCTTACACTATGCAACCAAAAAGTTGAGTTACGCTGGCCGTTTAGCTCGTAATCGCTATGACCAAAACCTGGGTTCACCCTATTTGCAGGATATTTACCCGGTACCCACGGACTGTTTAAATCAAACATATCCTGGCGGTGCCACCTGTCTTCAAATATTGAGTTCAGGTTACCATTGTTCTGGAACGCCCAGCGGGTTTCATAATTCTGGAACCAGGTATAACCTGCACCACCTGAAAAATCAGCATGGAAATCAAAGCCTTTATAAGCAGCACCAACTGTAAAGCCAAAGTTGATATTAGGCTGTGTACCATAACCGAAACCTATAGGGCGCTCGTCATACTGGTCAATTTTACCATCACCATTCTGATCTTTATACATCAGGTCGCCCGGCAATAAGGTACGGTTACCTTTGCCATCGTTGTTAACAGTATAGTTGTTGATCTGCTCCTGCGACGTAAACTGGCCAATAACCTGGTAGCCCCAGTCGATATGCGAGTACCTGTTTTCGGTCGAGTTGCGATATTGATCCCATGAGTTAAAGAATAGCGGGTTATAGCTTTGCAGGTTTTTTTGGCGGGTGTAGCCAAAGTTACCGCCTATATTATAGCTTGCTTTGCCAATTTTACCGTTATAGTTAAGCGAAATCTCAAAACCGCGTTGCGAATCGCTGCTCGCGTTTTCCTGCGGCAGAGAGTAACCTATTTCAATAGGTACCACAACATCATTTTTAGTACCTAACAAGCCCGTACGTTTACGATAGAAATAATCGATAGTACCATTCAGTGAACTGTTAAACAAGCTGAAATCGGCAGCAACATCGGTAATTTTACTTTTCAGCCATGAGATACGGGTTACAGGGATCCCCTTATCCCTTGAAGTGATAACTGCGTTGCCATCAAAAATATAAGTACCCTGATTGTAGTTGTAACCCGGCAAGTAAGCGTATGGAGCCACGATAGGGTTGGCTGAATTTCCCGGGTCACGGTCATCGCCTAACACACCATATGAACCACGGAATTTCAAATCATTCAGGATACTGTTTTCGCCTAATAGTTTTTTCATGAAACCTTCCTGTGTGATACGCCAGCCGGCAGATACACCAGGGAAATAACCCACACGTTTATCAGGGGCAAACAGGTATGATGCATCCCGCCTTGCCGATGCTTCTAAATAATAGCGGTTGTCATAGTTATAGTTTACACGGCCAATGTAACCTATGCGGGTTTCGGTATTATCACTATCCTGGTATTGATCGGCTGTTGGGAAGTAGATCAATGGCAGGTTATTTGAAATTGGCGAAGCATGGATCCAGTTACGTAAATGTTTTAACTCAATACGTTCGGAAACAAACGTAGCGCCAATGGTATGTTTACCAAAACTGTTGTTATAGTTAATTTGCCATTGGTAAGTTTTGGCAAACTCTTTACGCTGCTCACGTTCGCGCCATGGGTTGGTGCTGCCGCCGGTTACATCATAAGTATCGGTAGCGGGCCTGTAGGTATACGCATTGTACGTGTACTCCTGGTTATTAAGCAAATAATCAGCAATATAATAAGAGTACAAACCTCTCACATTCAATCCTTTTACTCCCGGTATTTGATACTCAACGCCAAAGTTACTTTGAAGTACTCGCCAATCACTGTGATAAAGTCCTGAAAGCTTTTTATTCAGGAAGGCATAGTTTGACTCAGTATGACCGATATCATTGAGGTATGCGGGATTATCATTAGCATAAGGACGCTCAAGCGGCGTATTTCTTAATACGGCAAAACGGGCAAGGAAGTAATCATCGCCACCCGGTACACCAGGGTTTTCGCGGGTTTCGATACGCCCGTTAATGTCCAGGCTTACTTTTAAACCGTTGGCCACTTTAACCGAAACGTTCGACTGGATATTTGAACGGTTAAATTTATACTCTTTACCCAACTGCGAATTTTGATAAAGGTTAGTTGCCGAAACATAATAGTTAACCCTGTCGTTACCGCCGGTAAAATTGGCATTTACCGAGTTTTGCGGGGCGTTGTTATTGGCCTTCAAAACATAATCGCGCCAGTTAAAGCTTTGATAACCTTTTTCGGTGCCGGCTTTATACTTATCAAGCTCGGCCTGGGTAATGCTGGTTGAGCCATTGCTGTTAACCTCGGCATCAGCGCGGTAACGCATGTAATCATATGAATTGGTTAACACATTAGGGAACCTGTACCAGTTTTGATAACCGGTGTAAGCATCAATATTGATGCGGGCATCGCCTGCACCTTTTTTTGTAGTTACCACAACAACACCGTTAGCCGCACGTACACCGTAAATAGCTGCCGATGCGTCTTTTAGTACCGAGATACTCTCTACATCGTTAGGGGCAAGGTTGTTAAACTGGCCTTCATCCTGCTGGATCCCGTCAATTACATATAAAGGTGTACCCATGTTACGGATCTGGATGCTGGCGCTGGCACCAGGCCTGCCTTCAGACATCCTGAAAGTTACACCCGGAATTTTACCTGCCAAACCTGTACTTACAGTTGAACCGGCATGTACGCGGTCGAGGTCTTTACTGGTAACAGTTGAGATGGCACCTGTGATAGATGCCTTCTTTTGCGTACCGTAACCGGTAACAACCACCTCCTGCAAAGCCGAGTTTGTGGCACGCAAACGCACTTTTACGGCTGTTTGGCCGTTTAATGGTAATTCGAGTGTAGTAAAACCGATGTAAGTAAAAACCAAAGTGCTGTTTGCACTTGGTACGTTAATGCTGAAATTGCCTTGTGCATCGGTTGTGGTGCCCCCCTGTGTGCCCTGTACCCGTACGGCTACGCCGGTAAGTACCTGGCCGGTGGTGTCAACCACGTTGCCTGTTACCTTAATTTTATTTTGCGCGGATGCGCTAAACGAAAAAAGGAAACCGGTCATGATGAAAAAAGCGATTAGCGTTACTTTGGGGCCCCACTTACTGGGTGGCCACTGCACATGAGGGTTCCCCCCATGCCTGAGTAGTAAAAATTTTCTCATAAATGATCTATTAATTGGTTAAGTTTTGATTTTAAAAATGTACAATTGACATATCTAAAATCATGTTGTAAAGAAAAAGGATTTTGGCCCCGGCGCTTAACCAAATCATATCAATACTTAGTCAAAAAGTATCAATTTTCGGGAGAAGGGAAACGCTGCAACAGATTGGCTATATTTGCGTTAAGCTGATTATTTTGAAACCACTATACATATTTCTATTATTTTTTACAGTATCATGCGGTATTTGCAATGCCCAAACCTACTACTTCAAGCATTACCAGGTTGAGCATGGGTTATCGCATAATACCGTTTACTGCAGCATGCAGGATAGGCGCGGCTTTTTGTGGTTTGGTACTAAGGACGGCCTGAACCGTTTTGATGGTTATACCTTTAAAACGTTCAGACATAACCCTGCAAATAAGAGCACCATCTCCAACAACATGGTGCATACCCTGTGCCTTGATAAAGAAGGTACGCTTTGGATAGGTACCGACGAGGGCCTTGATAAGTATGATCCCCTGTCAGAAACATTTACACATATCAATACGGCAAATATTAACGGTGTGCGCAGTATCACTTTTGATGAACATGATAATTGCTGGTTTGTGGCCGGAGCTTCATTAATAAGATATAACACAAAAACCGGCGAAAGAACTGATTACTGGCCTTCGCAGCATTTTGAGGCTACTTCTGTAGTAATCATTAATGGTACAGTTTGGGCTTCTTCTTCAACAGGCGCAATGGAGAAATTTGACCGGGCAAGCCGCACTTTTACCGCTTACAACGTGTTTAAGCCAACTGATAAAGTTACCTCAAAGTTTATTGAAAAGATTTATTATGCAGGCAATAACAAAATATTTGTAGGTACTAATAGTCATGGTTTTAAGGAGTTTAATGCTGAAACCTATACCTACAAGGACCTGCTTAACTACAACCCGGATAAAACGGCTGTTTACGTGCGCGATTTTTTAAAATACAGCGATACAGAATATTGGATAGCCACAGAATCGGGCGTATTTATTTATGACCCGGTAAAGGGCACATTTCTTAATCTCAGAAAGCATTTCAATGACCCTTACTCCATATCGGATAATGCCGTTTATTGCCTTTATAAGGATTCGGAAGGCGGGGTTTGGGCAGGCACTTATTTTGGCGGCCTCAACTATTACCCTAAACAATATTCAACCTTTAACAAATTTTACCCCGACACTGAGCCAAATTCCCTTAAAGGAAACGTGGTGCGCGAAATTACCAAAGACATGTATGGCAACCTGTGGATGGGCACCGAAGATAACGGGTTAAACAAATTGGCTCCCGATAACATCTGGACCCATTATAATCCCGGCGGAAGTGCCAGTATCTCCAATACCAACATCCACGGTATATTAGCCTTAGGCAATGAACTGTTTGTAGGCACTTTTGAACGGGGACTGGATATCATGAACATTAAAACCGGCAAGGTTGAACGCGTTTACCTGGCCGGAAGCAGAAATAATGATCTCAAAAGTAACTTTATAATTTGCTTTTGCAAAACCCGCAGCGGGCTCATTTTTGTTGGTACTACCCGTGGCATTTATAGGTATAACCTGGCAAGCAAGGATTTTACCCTGGTAGATAAATTACCCCCATATGATTTTATTTACGCCATAACCGAAGACCATAAGGGCAAAATATGGGTTGGCACGGTAAGGGATGGTATTTACTGCTACAATCCGGCAAACAATACAAGCACTAAGCTAAACTATCGTTACCCCGTTAAAAATGTGCTTAACACCACCACGGTTAATGGCGTTTTTGAGGATAGCAACCACAAATTATGGTTTGCTACGGAAGGTTTGGGTTTATGGAGATATGATCCCGAAGCCGATAGCTATAAGTTTTATGACACCGGTAACGGATTTCCGAGCAATTACATTTTCAGACTCGAAGAAGACAGCCATAAAAACCTATGGATCAGCACTACCCGGGGACTGGTTTGCTTTAATGATAATACCGGGAGCATCAAAATTTATACAAAAGCCAACGGTTTATTAAGTGATCAGTTTAACTACAACTCATCTTTTAAAGATGCCGACGGTACCATGTACTTTGGTTGTGTACGTGGTATGGTTAGCTTTAACCCTGCCAGTTTTAAGCAAAATTACTTTATAGCCCCGGTTTATATAACTGGTTTCCAGGTGCACAATAAAGAGATCTCTGTTAACGGCGCCGATTCATTATTAAAACAATCTATCATCACCACAAAAAAGATCAACCTTAATTATAACCAATCTTCATTCAGTATTGATTTTGCTGCGCTGAGCTTCCCATCGCCCGAAATGACCCAATATAAATACACGATGAAAGGTTTGGATAAAGGCTGGACCGAACTTAAACGCAACCGAAAAGTTTATTTTACGCAACTGCAGCCCGGACATTACACCTTTGTAGTAAAAGCGGCAAACAATAACGGCATCTGGACCCAAAAAGAAACAAGTATTGAAATTGATATAGCACCTCCTTTTTGGGAAAGCGTTTGGGCATACATTGCTTACTGCCTGTTATTTTTACTAACAGGTTACTACCTGCTCAGAAGCTATCACCGTAAAACCCGCGAAAAAAATAAGCGCATTATCGAAACCCTTGAAAATGACAAGGAAAAACAGATCTATAATGCTAAGATTGAATTTTTCACCAACGTGGCCCATGAAATCCGTACACCTTTAACGCTTATTAAAGGGCCGATGGAAAAAGTAATCAGGCGGGCGGAGCATGTTCCGGATATTCAAAACAACCTGAAGATCATGGAAAAGAATACCAACCGGCTGCTCGATCTTACCAACCAGCTGCTTGACTTCAGAAAAACTGAAACCAATGGCTTTAGCCTCAGCTTTGTTAAAACCGATATTATGGATCTGCTTGCCGATACCTTTTTGCGGTTTAAGCCCATGGCCGAACAAAAGAACCTCAGTTATACCTTTATACATCCGGTTAAAACCGTTTATGCCTATGTTGATATTGAAGCGTTTACCAAAATAATGAGTAACCTCATCAGTAATGCCATCAAATACAGCACTTCTGTTGTTGAGATCGAACTGCTTGATCACCCGGTTAACGACCCCACCTTTACCATCGAAATAAGGAATAACGGTCACCTGATCCCTTATGAAATGCGCGAAAAGATCTTTGAGCCTTTCTTCAGGATGAAAGGGTCGGAAAAACAAATTGGCACCGGGATAGGACTTTCTTTATCGCGCTCGTTAGCCGAATTGCATAAGGGTTTATTGGTGTTGAATAAATCTATTAACGATTTTAATATATTTAACCTTACTTTGCCTGTTCACCAGGAAAAAGAATTCGACCTTCATATTACCCCCGATGAATATGAGCAGGCAGACCTAAGTAACAGAGAGGAGAATATTGACTTTATGAAACCAGTTATACTTTTAGTGGATGATAACCCTGAAATACTTGATTTTATTTCGGATGATCTGAGCGACAAATATTCGGTTATTAAAGCCCTTAACGGACAGGAAGCGCTGGATATGATAGGCATAGAGAACATTCAGCTTATTATAAGCGATGTAATGATGCCGGGAATAGACGGGTTTGAACTGTGCAAAACCATTAAAACCAATTTCGATTACAGCCACATCCCCATAATACTGCTTACTGCAAAAAATACCCTGCAAAGTAAAATTGAAGGCCTGGAGGTTGGTGCCGATGCCTATATCGAAAAACCGTTTTCGCCCGAACATTTGCAGGTGCAGATAGCTAACCTGCTTATTAACCGTAATAAAATTAAGGAGCATTTTGCGAGTTCGCCGCTGGCGCATATCAAATCGATGGCTTACTCAAAACCCGATGAAAGCTTTTTGGATAAGCTAAATGGTGTTATCTATAAAAACATCCAAAACGCCGAGCTTGATGTAGAGCAGATAGCCAATCTCATGAACATGAGTAAGCCAACGCTGTACCGCAAGGTTAAAGCTATATCCAACCTTACTATTAACGAGCTTATCAATATCACCCGCCTCAAGGCTGCCGCGCAATTACTGGAAGAAGGTGATTATAAGATCTACGAAGTAGCCAACATGGTAGGCTACAGCTCGCAATCACACCTCGGTCGTAATTTCCTGAAACAATTCGGTACTACGCCTACTGAATACCAGCAGGCTAAGCGCAGTAAAGTAAAACAGGTTTAATCTTACCAGGATGGACTATGAGGCTAAGTCAGGAGCAATGGGCTTTATATAATAATAACGGCGTCTGGGAGGGTAATTCCATTCAGATATAAGCTGCAAGCCTTTTGCGTCGGCGATAGCCCAAGCAAAGCACTTGCTGTTAAAGCAACCCCCTTTTTTACAATTTTTGTTGTTGCTGAAGTCCCTGAACGCTGCAAGCGGGCGATTTAATCGTGTGGGCAACAATATCTGAAAAAATAACGTAGAACTGCCGGTTCCGCACAACAGGGACTGGTTGATTATCAAAACTCTTTCAGATTAATAAATGAGAAATAACAATTACTTACTAAGCATGATTGCTGGTATGCTGGTAATATCATGCTTCGCGTGTTCAAAAAGTATAAACAAAATTGAGACACCGGCAAGTTCAATTCCGGAGCAGGATGGAAAACTGCAAAGTTTGAAAACCAGGCCGGTAACTACCTATACTTATACCGTTAAAACTACCGAGTGGATGGTTGACGGGACAAATATCCCCGCGGGGGCTATAATATATATCCCCGCCGGTGAACGTGGGGCTTTGCTGCTTAAAAACTTTAAAGGAACAGCCGCTGCACCAATCTTAATTGTTAACCAGGGTGGCAGGGTATCATTCACTACAGAAACTACCGCCTCGTATGCATTTAAGACACAAAATTGCCAGTACTTTAAGGTAATGGGAAATGGAGTTTCCTCAATTAAGTACGGGTTTGATATGAACGGCGGCAACATCGGTATGACGATGGACTATCTGAGTTCGGATTTTGAGATCGCGAATGTTGAGGTGCGTAACAGCGGGTTTGCCGGGATCATGGCAAAAACCGATCCATCATGCGACGCTGCAACCTGGCGGGGCAATTTTACGATGAGTAATGTAATAATTCATGATAATTACGTTCACAAAACAGGAGGGGAAGGCCTTTATATAGGAAATTCTTTTTATCAGAATGGCGTTTCAACTTCCTGCGGTACAGTTTTACCCCACGATATCGTGAATGCCAGGATCTACAAAAACCTTGTTGACTCAACCGGTGCCGAAGGGATCCAGGTTGGCAGTGCTACGTCGGGATGTATGATTTATAGTAACACCGTTAAAAACCCGGGGATAAGTCCGTTTGCTTCCTATCAAAATAATGGCATACAAATAGGAGAAGGTACCGGCGGACAATGCTATAACAACCTGGTTAAGAATGCGCCCGGCAATGGTATCATTGTTCTTGGCCTTGGGGACAACCAGGTATTCAATAATTATATTATAGATTCAAAAGCCTATGGTATTTTTGCAGATTCACGGTATACGCCGGGCCCGAATTTTCAGTTTATCAATAATACCATTGTGGGCTCTGTTTTAGGCGGTATAAAGTTAAACTCCGAAACTATCCCCATGAATACCGTTATTAATAATGCTATCATACAATCGGGATCGGTACAGCCGATAATTTTAAAAAGCACCAGCGTTAAACTTACCGAATCAAATAATTATGTAAACACAGATGTAAGTGTTTGCGGGTTTGTAGATTATAACGGAGATGATTTTCATTTACAACCGTCATCGCCGCTTATCGATCAGGGGGCAAATGTTTTATCATACGGCATAAAATTTGATTATTATGATGCTGTACGCCCATCGGGTACGGCTTTTGATATTGGGGCTACCGAGTATTAATATTTAATAAACCAAGGGTTTCTGTCAGGGGTAAAGGGAATTCCTGTAAAAGAAAAAGGGACGGCAGCACTGCCATCCCTTTTTGCGTTTTAAAGTTTTTAGCTTTAAGCTTTGTGCATTCTGCTTTTAGCTAAAATCATGGGCTTACTATCATGCGCAATGGTGCCAGATTGTTGATCTGAACAAAGTAAACACCGGTCATGTACGACCGGGTTAACTGAACCCCAAGGTTACCGCCAAAACCACGATACCTGCCGCTTTGCATAACCTTGCCAAAATTATCCCGGATAACCAGGTTGATCTCTTTCTGCTCCAGGTCGGGCGTTAGTTTAATGTTGAAGCTGCGTGCAGCCACCGGGTTTGGGTAGATCACATTGTTTTGAACAGTACCAATAGGTGCGCTGTTATCCTGTACAATACCGGTTTTTTGACCTATGGTTGAAGCCAGCGAATTGCTGCTGAGCAATGAAGGTTCCGTTCCATAAATCAGCTGATCTTTATAATAAACGGTAATATGGCTGTTAAGCGCCATAGCAGCTTTAGCAGCAAACGAATAATCATTGGCCTCGTTAAATGCCGACCAGTCTGTTTTATTTACTTGGTATTGAATGTTACCGGTATTGCTTAAGGGGTAAAGCGAACCGGCCGATGGATCGATGGTTAATTCAAGATAGGTGTCTGCCCCGGTTAAAGGGGGACTTAAAGTAACAAACCGGTTGTTGATTTTGCTGTTGCCCAGTTTGGCGTAGCTTACCGAGAAATTCAATCCTGCTGTGCCTTCGCGGCTAAACCAGTAACGAACAGATAAATCGCTGTAATTGACAGGCACGTTTCCGGTATTGTTAAGCGCCAAGTAGGTACTGATCGTATTTCCGGATGTGCTTTGATTTTGGTTTTGATAAGATACAGTAAAAGCCGTGGTAGCTGTAACTGCAGCAGGCTCGGTACCGTAAATTAACTGCCTGTTGCGGTAAAGGGTGATATGGCTGTTTGCAGCATAGCTCCCGGTGTATGGCAGGTATGAATAATCATCGGCCTCCGAAAGGTTTGACCAGTCCTGGTTGGCAAACCTCGACTGAATAACCCCGGAATTGCCGCCTGCGCTGAGTTGGCCGTTTGTCAGGAAACCATATTCTATATATCCAAATGCCCCGGTGTGCGGGTTGGGTAGCTGAACGTATTTCATGGTAACGTTACTGTTGCCTATTTGGGCATAATCAATCCACGAATTGATCCCGGCATAATTTTCCGCGGTAAACCAATACCTCATGGTCAGCTCGTTTAAATTAATGGCGACAGAATCCTGGTTAACAATTTTCAGAAATGGCTTAATGAGATTGTTTAAAGGTTGGTTATTATCCCCGTCGGATGATTGCACCTGGACATTGTATGGCAATACGGTGAAGGCTTTGCTTGAGGCTGTGGTGTCAAAACGTGCGTTGCCGCCTTGCTGCGCTGTGATAGTACTGCTGCCCGCGCCTACAATATGCAGCTTGTTATTGATTACCGTAGCTACGTTTAAGTTTGAGCTGGTGTAAACAACTGTAAGTCCGGAAGTAGCTGTCGCATTCAGGCTGATATCGGCATCGCCGGGCCTGCTTAGCGGCAAAGCAGCAAAGGTGATGCTTTGGCTCAGCTTGTTAACTGTAAGCGTTTGTGTAACCGGTGATGCCGCAAGATAATTAGCATTCCCACCCTGCGAAGCGGTGATCACGGCCGTACCCGCACCGGTGATGTGCAACTTTGTGCCCGCTACCTGAATTACAGTACTGTCTGAACTGCTACAGCTTACCGCAAGGCCAGAACTGGCTACAGCGCCGGCCACAAAATCGCTGTCGGCAACTGTTTTTGCAGGGATCGCATTAAACGTAATAGTTTGTGCTTTTTGGCTAACGGTGAGGTTTTGATTAATAGAAGTAGCTGCTTTAAAACTGCTGTTTCCGGCCTGGGAAGCAGTGATGGTTGTTGTTCCGGCCGCTTTAATGTGGATGGCGCCATTGATCACACTGGCAACAGTAGTATCTGAACTGCTGTAAGAAACTGCCAAACCTGATGAAGCTGTCGCCGGGGGTACAAAATCTGCATCACCGAATGTTTTTCCGCTGAAGGATGTGAAAGTAATTGTTTGATCGCCCAATACATCGGCAGCAATTTCGGTGCTGCTTAATGCCCTGCCGTAGATCTTGAAATTATCAATGGAGCCTTTGAACATCGGATCGGCAAACTGCGATTTGCCCAGGTAATTTTGTGTGGTGCTACCGAGCGCCGATGGTTTGATGGTAATGTTTGTTGAGGAGGCAACCGATGTACCATTTACATAAAGTGTAGTAGTAGTGCCCGCCCGGGTTACCGCCAGGTAGGTCCAGGTATTTAATGGGAAGGTGTAATTGTAATTGATATTCTGTTCTGCAGCCGAGCCGTTTTTAGTAGCGTAACGAATGGTTGACTGCCCGTTGGTAACACCGGCCTGTACAGTAAGGAACATATATTGGGTAGTGCTTGAGCCAAAGTCAAAAACACGCATCCAGGTGCTTATGGCGTCCATCCGCACCCAGGCAGATATGGTAAAATCGTTCAGGGTACTGAAAATACCGGCAGGTAAAGTTGCATAAGCGTTCGCCGAACCATCAAGCAGCAAAGATTTTCCATATTTACCCACAGCATGGCTTGCTGTTGCCGCGAGTGCAGCATGATTGGCGCCCCAGGCATCAATGCCTTTACTGCTGCTTACCTCATCAAATTGATAAAAGTCGCGTTGCCCGGCATTGGGTTTAGCAACCGCTTCTGTGCTTTGGGTACCTTCGCCGGTACTGTCTGCAGGAGCTATCACATAAAAATAGGTTGTGCCATTGCTCACATTGCTGTCGGTGAAGGTAAGGTTACTAACCGAGCCAAGTGCGATATATGGCCCGCCGGAAGTTGTTGAACGTTTAACGTTATAAGTATAGCCTGGAAGTGATTGCCATTCAAGGATGTTTTTGGCATCGCCAGCGGCAACTGTCAAAGAGTTTACGGCACTGCTAAGCACTGTGAGTACCAATGTCGAAGTACCTGTTGTACTGCCGTTGCCTGCCGACAGGCTTACATTAAAGGTGCCTGATTCCGTTGGTGTTCCTGAAATTTCGCCTGATAAAGAATCAATTTGTAACCCGGCCGGCAATCCGCTGGCCGAAAAATGGTTGGGCGACTTAATTCCGGTTACGGTATAAGTCATAGGTTTTCCTATCAGCGTGGTATCCGTTGGCGCGCTGGTGATAATTACCGGTAATGGCCGGTCGTCCAGGAGCACAATATCATTGCCCGTACCGCCTTTATAGCTGATGCGAAGCGTGAAATTACCAACAGTTACCGGGGCAAGTTCGGGCAAGCCTTTAAATGTACCGGATATTGCCGCGCTTCCGGTGTTATCAATGATAGTGAACGAAGTTCCCTGGGCCAGGCTGGTCGAGTCGATAGCCGTGACCAGCAGTTTAGGCTGGTTCACTAAATTAACAATGGCTGCACTTACCTTATCACTGGTGGCCGAACTGGTGCTTAATTCTACTTTATAGGTGGCATCGGCATTCATGGTGAGGGTGCCCACTTTTATGGTGCCTATGGCCTGATTACCGGGTGCCAGTACCGCGCCTGTACCTGAGCCTGTACCAATAGTAGCCGATGATGTACTCTTCCCACTGCCGCCAAACGTGCCGGCCGTTGCAACCACCGGACTGGTGAATGTGCCGCTGTTAGGGTCGTTATTGAGCAAATAAATGCCATTTTTTATCGTTGTTGTTCCCGAATAAGCCTGGTTGCCGGTAAACGTCAGAACAGCCGTACCAACTTTTTCTACGTTCATGCTGCCTGTCATCGTTCCGCCGTAGCTGGTAGTTATGTTCAGTGCACCGATGCTGATGGTTGGGCTGCCGCCACCATCAGTACGGATAGCCCCGCGGCCGCTTAACGCACCAAAACTGATAGTGCCGGTAGGGAACATGATGCCCTGGCAATCATTCCCGTTGGCGTCAAGATTCCATGAAGCATTCGCGCTGCCTGATTGCGGCACTTCAAAGCGGGTACGTGAGTTGCCGCTGCGTAATTTGGATACAAAATAACCGGTAAAGCTGCTGTTATCGGCAAACAAATGTAAACCGGCATATACGTTACCATCCTGAATAATTGTTCCGCTGCCGGTAAGCCGCCCGTAAAGGTTCAGTGCATTGCTGGTTTGGTAAAAATAGCTGGTTTTGCCGGCAGCGATTTCAATATCGTTGTATAAGGTAGCATCGCCGTTCGCCGAAAAAAGTGCTCCGCCGTTCATGGTGATCTTTCCGGTACCGAGCGGACCGGAAGTAGGAGCGGATGGTGCTCCTGTACTTGTTCCTGATATTTCCATGCCATAAACCGGCGGCCAGCTTTGCCCGTTTCCGTTGAGGATAGTACCGCCGGAGTAGGTGTTATTGCCCCCTGCGTACAAGAACCCGATACCGTTCTTGAGCAGGCTGCCTGAGCCTGTTATTTGCCCGGTTAATGCTATGGTGCCGCTTACGTTGGGTGTGTTTACATTGAGTAATGTATCGAGTGTTACAGGCATCTTCAGGGTTTGGTAGCCAGAACTGTTATTAACCAGGTCATTTCGCAAATGAATTGCTGCGCCGTCAATGGTATAGCTGCCGGCGTTTGCATTAAACTGAATCCTCGAGGCTACAAGGTTTGGGATGTCGTTGGTCAGTACGGTATCTGCACTGTTTTGAAAAGTAATAATTGCGGGATTAACCGGTGTCGCGTTTTCCTGCCAGTTACTGGCCAGGGTAAGCGAGTCGGACTCGGGCTGCTGGCTCCATGTTGAAGTGCTTGAGCCGGGCACGCCAAATGTTTCGGCCGAATTGGAGCTTTCTTTGGTTTGGCCAACAGATGAAACAACATAATAGTATGGGCTACCGTTGCTTACATTAAGGTCCGCGTACGCCGTAGTTGAAACATTGGCAACAGTAGTATAAGGACCGCCGCTTATGGTAGCGCGTTTTACATTATAAGTAGCCGCCCCTGCTGCTGCATTCCAGCTCAAGTCAACCTCCTTGTTTTTATTAACAGCTGCAGGCTGCGCAGGGGCAGCCGGCGGTACGGATGAGAAAATAACATTCGAGTTTCCGCTTTCCAATGTTCCGGCAAGCGCGGTAACAACATAATAATTGTTTACCTCGGGTACCGGGCTGGCGTCAATATATGATGTGTTGGTTATACCTGATTGTATAGTAGTAAACGGCCCGGTGGATGACGACGACCGTTTTACCGAATAGCTGGTAGCATTGGCTGAAGCTACCCAGGAAATATTAATTTGTGTAGCGTTAACAACCGCTGCCGCAGCTGAAGCAGGTGCTGCCGGCGCCTGGTTATTGACCACATTCAGCATGAGGCTTGCCGTGCCGGTGCCGCTGGCATTAGTGGCGGCTATGGTAATTTCGCTTTGCCCTAACGCGGTAGGTGTGCCCGAGATGATACCGGTGGCCGCATCAATGCTAAGCCCCGATGGTAAGCCAGTGGCACTATAAGAAGATGGATTAGCACTGGCTATGATGTTATAACTGAAAGGCGCACCACTGGTAGCTGTGGCGGTGGTAGCACTGCTAATCTCCGGAGACCCGGCAGGTGCGGATTGACTATAGGCTACATTACTGAAGGTGGCTATATTTAGCGCCGAGTTATTACTGGAAAGGGTATAAAATCCGGCATACAAATCCGCGGGGAAACCTGTTGCAGAATACCAGCAACTGAGACCGGTCCAACTGATGCCATCCTGCGAATGGTATGTAAATATGCGGGTGCCTACACGCTCAATTTTTAACCACCAGGGGGCTTTGGGTTGGTAGTGGTTTCCGGCACCGCCTGTCGCTTTAAGGAAAATATCATAAAAAGCTGAACCGGACGCCAGCGATTGGCGTAGCATGACCCCGCAACCACCGGTATTTAACGACATATTCTCAACTTTTACCACCAGGCCCGCATCACCGCTAATTTTTTTAAAATTAAAGCTGAAGGCATTACTGGTGGAAGTTCCGGCACCTTGAAGTGTCCAAACCCCGTTATTATAGGAGGCGCTGCCCGCTAATCCGGTATTACCGATATCTATATTTGTTAGATTGCTCACCGGCTGCACATGATCAGCAGGATAATACACCTGTGGCAATTTAACGGCGGTAGACGTATCTGATGATTTCAGGTATAAGAAATTGCCGCCGGCCGGAGAATAATTGGTTGCACCGGGCTGCATTAACGCAGCCCTCATCCTGTCGGTATTAGGAGTAGGTATGCCCTTGCGTACAGCATAAGCGCTGTAAATAAGATTAGTCATATCGCCGGTCCTCGCTCCGGGCTGAATTCCCCAGCCGGTCCAGTAACTTGCATACCCTCCCAACGGGATAAAGGTCATTGTTGCGCCGTCAAAAGCGTATTTATGATACAACTCACCGATAGCTAATACCCGGTTATCCAATTCGGCAAACATATCTGCACCTTGCTTGTAGGCAACTTCTGCGCCCCAGGCCAATGCTGCTGCCTGCACACGCCAATGGTCGTCCCGGCCCGAATCTCCAACTTCGCCACCGGGCAATGAATTGCGCATCCCTCCTCCGGCATCCATCCGGTACACTTCCACCGCCTGGTTAAACCGGGTTACATCATCGCAAAAAACGGATGCGGCAAGAGCTATTTTTAACTGAAGAGCTCCTTTATTCGCGTCGCGCAAGGGGCTTGGCACCCAGGAAGTAGGAAATAAAACATTGGCAAAATAATTTTTTACATGCTGTGTATTTGCCGCGGTCCAACCGGGAAAAGTACAACGAAGAATTTCAGCACCTACGCCCCAATACTGGGCATAGTCGCCAATATCCAGCATAGCTTCTCCGCCGCCCCATGTAGTATTGGTTACTGCCCAGGCATCCAACATATTAGTAGCTTTGCGGGCATAAGTAGAGTCGCCTGTAAACCACCACATCCAGGCCAGGTTGTGAACGGCCTGCATGTCTTCAATCCAGGCGCTGTTGTTTAGGTTGGGCGCTCTTGTAACTGTTGCAAAAGGCCCCTTTTGCCCATAACCTAATTGCGAATGCGAATCGTTTTTAAATGCGTTATAACCGGATAGCCATGGTTCGCGGCTAATGTTGGCTTTCAACTGGTCCAAATCCGCCCGGTTAAAGGCCACGCCAGGATGGATAAAAGGTTGGGCGCATACACCCATCGTGACAAACATCGACAGCGAAAACAACAGCAGCCTTATCCGCCGGTGCGTACCTGTCAAATAATTACAAAGCGTAAAAAGTTTTTTCATGGTTTAATTGTTTAGGTAAACATATTTACTGCCGTTCCGGCATGTTTGGAAGTCGTGTAAGGACGTGGAACAAAACAGTTTTATAATCAGACACATCAAAGACAATGACTGCTGTAAATGATACTCACAGAAATGTGGTGTTTTTGAAATTTTTAAGCCAGGCTTTCGACTTTAAATCGCTCGGAATAAGTCTCTTTAGTATGGGAGCTAAGTGGGGGGAGAAGAGAAAAAGACATAGCTGTTCGGAACATTTTTTCAATTATTGATAGGAAAAAAATCACACACTGCTGCGCTTTTTTATTCCGAACACCGTTTATGAAATTGGAGGCGTAAGAAAATAATGCGTATGACGAGATGGTCAATAAGCCTTACGTTTATCCGGCTTAATCCTTGCTCAGAAACTGGATCCCATCTACATGTTCACCCACAAATATATTGGCCATGTCACTTGTTTTATAAAAGCCGGGTTTGCCCGGCATCTTATCGAATATCAGGGTGCCGTTTATCTTCAGGTTTTCAAATATAACGTTCCTGATGCCGCGTTTGTCATCGTAGCCGACTATAATAGACATATTAGCCCGCTTGCCGTTATAATTAACATTCCTGAACAGTATATTCTCGATCCCCAGCCCGGGAGAGGTGTTATATTTTCGATTGTACATCACTCTTAAATTAAACAGTTGTCCCTTGCGGATATCCTCAATCTCTACGTTTTCAAAACTGGCGTTCCTGATCAGGTTGCTGTCGCCGGCATTAAGTGATATACAGCCCTGGTAATCAAGCTGATTTTCGTTATGGTCAAGTACGGTCATATTTTGAACCCGGATATTCTGTAAAGTGTCCGGGTGGTCAGTATCGCCGTGGGTGCCTATCAGTAGCGGGTGGGCTACATCTGCCCATAAAATGGCGTTGTTAACTGTAATATCGGAGGTATTACCGTAATAATTCCAACGGTGACCGTAAATAGCGATACAATCGTCAGAGTTTCGCATGTATATATGATCAAGCTTAATATCCTGACTGCAAAAGATGTCGATACCATCGGCATTACCGGTTGCACTGAAAGCTTTGAAATTACTTATACTCAAATGCTTTGATTCGCCCATCAAAATAGAATAACCCGTTGGTAATTCAATGATCCCGTCGACACTGATGTTATTGCTGTTCTGGATGATCAAATGGTCATTCCTTAATTTTGAGAGTGTTCCTGTAGTATTTTGGGGTTTAACGCTGTCGCCCTGTACCGGGTGCTGTGTAAGGATTCCGCGGCCGCAGATCCTGACGTTCTCTGCATGATCTATAACAAATGAGCCTTCAACAATAGCGCCTCCGGCTACATACACGGTTTTACCCGAGGGGATCACCATCCGGCCGATTTTATGAATGCCCGGACCGAAATAAAGCGTTTGCGCATCAGCTTTTGTGGGACGGCTGCTTTCTATAGGATTGGCAAAAATCTGCAGGTTTTCAAAAATGTTGCCGTTTACCTCTAACGAAACATAATGCGAAGCGCTTAATTCAAATTCCACAACGTTGCCTTTAACCTCGGGCTTGATACCGTATGCGGTAGGTCTGATCCTTACTTCTTTGATATTCCCCTGGTTTAGCTTAACCCGAAGCTTTACCGAACCGGAACAATCAAAATAAGTAAAAGCGGTTTTTTTAATAATGCGCTGCGCGTCAAAACGAGCCGCGACATCGGCGTTATATACATCTAAGGGCTGCCAGTTGCCTGTGCCCTGCCGCACATCTACTTTAATTGTATGATTAACTAAGTTACTTTCGGGTGCTTTATAAGTTATGATTTCTGCCTTGACTGTTTTTAATAAAAATACGACCGCACATGTCAGCGCCAGGAATTTGTTCATAGAAGTTTTTATAGTGTATAGAGGAAGACAATAAAGGCGGATTCTCATACTCAATAAAAAAACTATATCGAAAAAAATAGCTGCATTTGCCGCAGGTAATGTGCCGAAATGAGATACCTTGAATTAAATCACTGATCTCTTTGAGTATATTTAAGAGCATTGCTTGTCCTTATTACTGTTGTTGCCCCGTATCCTGAACAATGAAGAATAAATACCCTTTTTTTGCCTTTTTTATAGCCCTTTCTCTCCCATACAATAATGCTGTGTTCGCAAAGCAAAAGGTTGTTGCCCTGCTTTATTCACCAGATAACCGCACGCGGGCGCAATTTTCACTGGATGAGCGGGGGCAGCTGTATTATCGGTTAATTTTCAACACACGGTTAATTGTTAACTGGTCGCGTTTGGGGATCGAAACTACCGGTTCTTCATTAGTTCGGGGTATCACGTTAAAGGGATCGGCCAAAAAAGAAGTCAATGAAAAGTTTTTGTGGCCGCTGGGAGAAGATGCCAGCCTGGTAAACCATTGTAACGAGCTCACGCTTCATTGCACCTCTGGCAGGGGTAATTATAATATTATCGTAAGGGTATATGATGGAAGCCTGGCGTTTAGGTATGTCTGTAAGCAGCTTGGTGATAGTATTGTACAACTTAAATCGGAACTAACGGAGTTTAACCTTGCAACAAGCTATCGCATTTACCAGTATCACGAAGAATCTGTTTTCAGGCCGGTTATGGTCGATTCATTGCCGGGTGCCAGTGACCTTCCTTCAACGCTCACAGCCGCACAGTCATACATAAGTATAGGCGAAGCCGATAACCGCAATTACACCAAATGCGTATTGGTTCACGGCAGCCGTCCCAATAGCCTGACGCTACAATTTTATACGGATACCCTTTACCGCGACCACCGCGTTCAGTCCGTTCGGAAGGATTCGTTGATCCGGTTCACCGATAGCCTCATTACTCCCTGGCGAACCATCAGTTGCAGTAGTACTGCCATAGGTTTGCACGCTTTTAGTCAGCTTAATCTTAAACTGGTTAAACCACTTAGTAATGAGGTGCCCGATTATGTAAAACCCGGAAAGGTTTTCAGGGTACCTATCAATACGCAGGGCGCCCTTGATGGAATTGATTTTGCTCAAAAAATGAACTTTCAATACATTTTGGTTGATGCAGGCTGGTACGGTGCTGAATTTCGAACTACCTCTGATCCTACCAGATACTTACCTGATTTCCACTTGCCGGATATCATTGCCCATGCCCGGCAAAAAGGCATCGGCGTTATTTTATACGTAAATTATGTGGGGCTCAAAGCTAAGATAGATACCATATTGCCGCTTTATAAAAAGTGGGGAGTTAGCGGGCTGAAGTTTGGGTTTGTAGACGGCGGCACGCAGAAAGGCCTTGCCTGGCTTGATTCGGCCATGAAAAAAGTAAATGATTATGGCATGATACTCAACGTACATGATCATTATAAACCCACAGGTTTAAGCCGCCGGTACCCGTGTGTGCTGAGCCAGGAAGGGATCAGGGGCGGTGAAAACAGTCCTGATGCTTTCCATAATACCGTATTGCCATTTACGCGTTACCTGGCCGGCCCTGCCGATTTTACCTTTTGCTACCCCAACAAGGTGAATGATTACAGTAAAAATATCCGGGTAAGCAAAGTCCAGCAAATGGCCCTGACCATTGTATACTTTGACCCGCTCCAGGCGATTTTCTGGTACGGGCGGTCGCAGGATTATAAGGATGAGGCAGACATTGAATTTTTTAAATATGTGCCCACTGTATGGGACGAAAGCAGATATGTACAGGGAGAGATAGGCGAAGGCATTACCGTAGCACGCCGTAAAGGCCGTACCTGGTACCTGGGCAGCGCTGCTGGCTTTCAGAAATGGGGAGCAAACTTCAAGCTCGATTTCCTGGAAAAAAATCAGATATACACCGCTACTGTTTATGGCGATGACGGACAGGGCGGCATACAGGTAAAAAAGGTTGAGCTCAGGCACAATGATGCTTTTGTTGTTGACCTGGATGCAAAAGGGGGTCAGGCTGTTATCATAAGACCTCAAATAAAATAGAGGGTGGGGATGTTGTTGGGGGCATTATTAATGATTGTGTTAGTTTGACTTAAGGAGGATCCAGCTTTGGGCGAAATGAAGAAAAAATTGGCTTTGAAAGATATTGCTGCCGCGTTAAAAGTGTCAGAAGCATCTGTTTCCTATGTTCTTAATGGCAAGGCGAGGCAATATGGCATCAGCGTGGCGCTGGAAAATAAAATACTGAGGTTTGTTGAAAAGGTAGGTTACCGGCCCAACCGGCTGGCAGCCAGCCTGCGGACAGGAAAAAGTAAAACAGTGGGCATGATTGTGGAAGATATAAGCGATCCTTTTTTTTCGGCCATCGCCAGGGTCGTGGAAGAGCATATTTATAAAGAAGGTTACCGCGTTATTTATGGCAGTTCTGAAAATTCTACCGTTATTGCCCGCGACCTGCTGCAAACCTTTAAAAATTACCAGGTAGATGGGTACATCGTGGCACCTACTGCCGGTTTGGAAGATGATATCAACCAGCTTGTAAAGGAAGGTTACCCGGTAGTGGTGTTCGACCGCGCCTCGCCTGATCTGCAATGTTCCAAAGTACTTGTCGATAACTTTCGCGGCAGTGAGGCCGCTGTTTTGCATTTGATAGATAACGGCTTCCGTAACATTGCCATGGTTACGCTTGCGGCCGGGCAGGACCAAATGAACGAACGTGTTAACGGTTATCACGCGGCCCTCCAAAAACACGGGCTACCGCCAATCCTAAAAGAAATTATCTATAATGAAGATCCACACAAAACCGTCCAGAACCTTAAAAGCCTCCTGAAAAGTAAAAAGGATATAGATGCCATTTTTTTTGCGACCAACTATCTCGCCTTAAGCGGCCTGCAGGCCCTCAAGGAATCAGGACTGATAATTACCAGAGATATTGGTGTTGCCGTATTTGATGATATTAACAATTTTGCCCTTTTCAACCCGGCCATAACCGCTGTAGCCCAGCCAATTACAGAGATCGGGCTAAGGGTTACCAAAATTTTATTGGAAGAGCTTCAGGATAACCACATAATCGATTCGCAAAATATTTTATTGAAAACCAAACTGATCATAAGGGATTCATCCGCAAGGTTACTGGTGTAATTTATCCAAAATAAAAAAAAATAAAAAAATGAGTATCAAACCTGTTTGGGATTGTCTTTGTTGTAACTCTCCCCTAATAAACCGTCCGGTTTAGTTAAGTTGGTTATAATAAGGCTTCTGAAAGGAAGCCCTTTTTGTTAAGGATAAACAGCAGGGAATATTGAGGAAAATGATCGGTTGGGGCACGGATATAATCCTTGTTCTTTATTTGTCAGATAATTATATTTTTGTTTTGAGTAAAATGTTACAGGGTGCAGACATGATAGTGTATCGATTTATGAAAAAAAAGCGAAACGAAGCGGAACCCTTAGGGCTATTTCAGATAAAAAATCCGAAAGCAGACGAACAAACGATCAAAAAAAGCTGGAATTCAATAGTTCAGAAAATAAATCAGGACCCTAAAAAGAAGCGCCAGGAGTAATGTTTAACCTGACGGGACAGTTTTTGAAACACAAACCAAATGTTTCGCGGCACTTATATTCAAATTGAGCAGTATTCAACAACCGGTATCCTCCTGTATGCGGCTATTTAAAGCGGCCGCACGTTGGTGTTGTGTAATTATTTTAGGAGCACTGATTTTAAATAGCAATGCCGCGGCGCTTGCTTTACCCAATATTCAGCGGCTTGGCCTCAAAGACGGGCTTTCCAATAGCGAAGTACGGTGCATTTTCCAGGACCATTCAGGCTATATGTGGTTTGGTACCTACGATGGCCTGAACCGTTTTGACGGGTATGACTTCCGTATTTACCGCAATCAGCCCGAAAAGCAGCATTCAATTATTCATAATTTTATTAATTGTATTGCAGAGGATGCAGCCAATAATTTATGGGTAGGTACGCGCCAAGGCATAAGTATTTTAAACCCGGTAACTGAAGAGTTTTCTCCGGCCTATGCAATTTTGGCCGGCAAAGAAACACCCGTGACATCCTTTATCAGGGACATCAAAACAGACCGTTCGGGGCGCATCTTCATTGCCTCTCTTTCCAACGGCCTTATCGTTATGGATAAGGGCAAACGAACCGGCCGTATTATACCATACTATGATAACGGAAAAGCTGTACAGGGTTATAGCGTTAGCGCGTTGTATGTAGGGCCAGGCGACGAGATCTATGCGCTGATCAGCGGCGCGGGCCTTTTTACGTATGATGCGGTACACGGTACTTTGAAGTTACTGAACACTTCGGTTACCGGCGCTACCTGTATTTATCCCGAAGGCAATGGTTTATGGGTAGGCACAACCCAGGGCCTGCACCATTATGATTTCAAAACAGGGCAATATGACCGTCTTTTTGACGAGTTTAACGGGCCTTTCAAATCGGGCAGAATAACGAGCCTGCAAGTCATGCCCGATAGTACACTTTGGGTGAGCACTGACGGCGGCGGGATCCAGATCCTGGATAAAGGGCGCGACAAGATTACCTATCTGCCTGCGGGGAGTGACGAGCACTCACTTTCAAGTGATGCTGTTTATGCTTTATTTTTAGACAGGGAAGGCAGAAAGTGGATTGGTACCTTACGGGGCGGAGTAAATGTTATTGATGAGGTAAAAGAACGTTTTGTAAATATCAGGCATAATGACCTGAACACGAATAGCCTTATCAGTAACTTTGTTAAATCGTTATATGAAGCCCCCGATGGCAGGCTGTGGATAGGCACCGACGGGGGCGGATTGAGCATTTGGGACCGGCAGGCCCATCGCTTCACTAATTTTCGCCATGATGCTTCACAGCCGGGTACTCTAAGCTCGAACTTTGTAACCAGTATTGCCGGGGATAGGGAAGGCAGGACCTGGATTGCCACTTATGGAGGCGGCATTAACCTGTACCAGCCGGGTTCCAATACATTCACTACATTTCGGGGTGTAGACAGGCAGGGAGCTGCCAGCCGGATAGTGTTCTGGTGCCTGTACCTGGACCATGCTGGAAATCTTTGGGCCAGCGGCTTACAGGACGGGCTGTTTCTATATGATAAGCATAATAACCAATTCCGGTTGTATGACGCGGCACTGACCAATATCCTTTCAATGGGCGAAGACCATTTTGGAAACCTTTGGGCTGGAAATTTCGAAGGTGTTTATAAAATTGACTTAAAAAGCAACGCACATAAGTTTTATCCGGTAGGTAAAGCGGTAAGATCAATGCAGAAAGCAGACAACGGCGATATGTGGTTAGGTACGGAGGCCGGTTTGTTGTATTTTTCAGCATCTAAGGAAAAAATAATTCGTCACTATACCACCAGTAACGGACTTAGTAATAATACGATACTGACCATTTTGGAAGACGCGCAAAAGCGTTTGTGGCTAAGCACTTACAACGGGCTTTGCCGCTTTGATCCCAAAGCCGTTAGTTTTACCGATTTTTTTGAAAGCGATGGCCTGGCGAGCAATGAGTTTAACTTTAACGCTGGCTTAAGGCTAAACAATGGTCAGCTTGCGTTTGGGGGAATCAATGGTGTCACGATGTTTCATCCGCAGGCAATCCTGCCCTTGCATGATGCTCCCAACATTGTTATAACTGATATTAAAATTAACAATAAGCCCATAAGTACTTATCCGGACTATGTGAAGACGGATGCCGGGAATGTTATCCGGTCGTTAGAGGTTCCTTACGATCAGGCATCAATAGCCGTTAGTTTCGCAGCTATCGAATTTACCGCGCAGGATAGGATCGGTTACCGTTATACGCTCCAGGGCTGGGACAGGGGATGGGTGTATGCAGCGCGTCAGCGTAATGCGCTTTATACCCGTTTGGAGCCCGGTACGTATACGTTAAAAATTAACTGTACTAATGCCGAAGGGCAATGGATTAGCCGGGAAATCCATCTTCATATCATTATTTTGCCGCCCTGGTATCGTACCGTCTGGGCCTACCTCATTTACGCGATGTTGCTTGCGGCAGTTGTTTACTGGTACCTGCGTTATAGGTTTAGGGAAACACGGCTTAAATATGAAGTACAACTGGCCAATGCCGCCGCTGCACACCAGCGCGACCTGCAGGAAAAGGAACGCGAATTGAATGACAGGCGCGTAGAGTTTTTCACGGGTGTTTCTCATGAGTTTCGTACGCCCCTTTCGCTCATCATCAACCCCTTAAGGGATTTGCTTGCGAAAATTGGCCCTGAGAACCGTGCGGAACTTAATATTGTTTATCGTAATTCAAGGCGCCTGTTAAGCCTTGTTGATCAGCTGTTGCTGTTTCGTAAGGCCGATTCGGGCGTTGGGATCCTGCAAATTGCGCCAATGGACATTACCCTTGTTTGCCGGGAGGTATTTTTATGTTTTGTGCAGCAGGCCAGGCTTTCGGGTATCAGTTTTGAATTAAACGTGCCGGAAGAGCCGGTACTGATTTATGGAGACAGGGAAAAGATCGAGATTATCCTGTTTAACCTCATATCCAATGCTATTAAATATACGCCGGCCGGGAAAGCCGTGCGCGTTGGCCTGCAACCGGGGCCGGGCGAGGTGGTGATCAATGTGATTGATAATGGCCCGGGAATATCTCCGGAAGCGGGGAAGCATATCTTCGAAAAGTTTTACAGGTCAAATACACACGGCCAGGCGGCAAAAGGGGGCTTTGGGATCGGTTTATTCCTGGCCCGCCAGTTTACCATAGATCACGGCGGCTCATTAACGTTTGAAAGTGCGCAAGGTAAGGGCTCTGATTTTTGTTTAACCCTGTTAAAAGGGACAGCTCATTATTCGCCGGATGTGGCAGAGGCAGCCGATGCTGCTGACTTATCGCCCTTGCTTCGTGAAATGGTTGAAGACCAGCCGGCGATAGCTGAAGCCGGCCAAATTAATGATATTGATTTTGAAGCGGATAAGATTTTTACCGACAAGCAAAGGATCCTGGTTATTGATGATGACAGCGAGATCAGGTCTTACATTTGTTCCATTCTTGAAAGCCGTTACAGGGTTTACGAGGCAGATAATGGTTTGACCGGTTTACAGAAAGCGAAAGAAAAGCAACCCGATCTTATTATCTGCGATGTAATGATGCCTGGTTTGAATGGCATTGAACTTTGCTCAACCATTAAGCAGGACCAGCAATTGAGCTATATCCCGATGATTTTACTAACAGCCAGCTCATCTGCCGAAAATAAGATCAAAGGGCTGGAAAGCGGCGCGGATGACTATATATCAAAACCTTTTGATAAAGATGTGCTGGTAGCGCGCATTGCCAATCTGCTGCAAAACAGGAGTAACCTTCAAAGCTATTTTTATAATACCATTACCCTGAAATCGGTTAACGTCACTATTTCGGATGAGTATAAAAATTTCCTGGAAAAATGTATCGAAATTGTTGAGCAGCACATTACCGACGAAAACTTCAATATCAAAATACTGGCTTCGGAGATCGGCATGAGCCATTCAAATCTTTACCGCAAAATTAAATCGCTGTCGGGTCATACCGTTAATAGCTTCATCCGGTACATACGGCTCAGAAAGGCGGCTGAGCTGCTGATCCAGTCGGATATGAATGTTAATGAAGTAGCCATTGAAACAGGCTTTAACAGCATCAAATACTTCCGCGATCAGTTTTTTAAACTGTTCGGCGCTAACCCATCAGACTTTCTTAAGCAAAAAAGACCTGTATTTAAGAAAAATAAAAATATAATTAACTGATATTAAGTTATTTATGTATATTCTCTCCATTGCTTAATCAATTGAGTAAATTGATAAATTGCCGAATTTATACCGCATAAATGACCAGTTTGAGTCCCATCTGCCGAATAAAATCTATTCATATTAGCTTATATAAACCAGTTATTAGAACCACAGGCAAACTTACTTAATCGATTATGTAAATCGGTTTTCAGCTTAGGTTCCTAAAGTCGGTAACGACCAATTGAAAGAGAAACCAGTTTTTAAAGCCAATATGAACAATTGTAACCAGCTAACTACATGGTGGGAAGAAGCCCTCCAGGGAAATGTCAAATCTTTTGGCAGGATACATGACGAACTGTATTCCGGTTTGTATTTCTACCTCTATAAAATTATTAAAGATGAGGATGCAGCCCAGGATGTTTTACAGGAACTGTTTATAAAAATGTGGGAGCGGAGGATAACATTTGGGCCTATTAAAAATGTTAAATACTATTTCTTTAAATCGGCACGGTCACTTGCCATTAATTTTTTAAAGGCCGCGAGGCCCGAGTTTGTAGGCTTATCCGCAAGCCATGATATCGATATTGTTTTTTCGAGGGAAGATGTGCTTGTTTTGGAAGAAACCGGGAGAGAAGTGGAGCACATGCTTGCCCTTGCCTTAAATACCTTGCCAAGGCGCCAGAAGGAGATGATCTTTTTAAGGTATTTTGATAATTGGAATTACGATCAGATTGCTGAAGTAACGGGGTTACAATATCAGTCGGTAGTTAATCATGTACACAGGGGCATCAATCAACTGCGTATTAAACTTTCTGAAGGCAGTAAGATTGCCACAACCGAACTGGTGCTTTCATAAAAACGTATATAAGATTTCCTGACCTTGAAAAAAAACACCGAATGATTAAAAAAATACTTTTAAAAAGAATAACCATGGCTATCATGACTTTGCTGATTACAGGCCAGGTATATGCACAGCATCAAAAAATCATAAATCCCGGAGCAGTTTGGCCCGATAACCGGGGAGAACATATCCAGGCGCATGGCGGAGGGATTATAAAAATAAAGAACACATACTATTGGTACGGAGAAGAAAGACGTCGGGGACTGGATTCAAACAAACGTTATGTTAGCTGTTATGCGTCAAAAGACCTGACGAACTGGACATTCAAAGGTGATGTTGTTCAGATGACCGATCCCGAAAACCTGGGGCAGCGCTGGGTCCTGGAAAGGCCCAAAGTTTTCTACAGCAAAAAGAGCCGGCAATATGTCATGTATTTCCATCTTGACAATGCAACTTATAAGTTTGCCCGGGTTGGCATCGCCGTAAGCGACCGCCCTGATGGTGATTTTAAATACCTGAAAAGCTTCAGGCCCCTGGAGCATGAAAGCCGGGACATTGGCCAGTTTATAGATGATGATGGTACGCCATATCTTGTTTTCGAAGACCGTCCGCTTGGGTTTCATATCGTCCGGCTTTCGGATGATTGCCTCAGCATTGACCGGGAAATGTGCCTGATAGCCGAACATATGGAAGGCGGGGCTATAGTGCATTATCATGGCCTTTATTACGCCATAGGCTCCGCGCTTACGGGCTGGAGGCCCAATCCTAACCGGTATGCCACAGCAAAGACCCTGGAAGGCCCATGGTCGGAGTTTAAAGACATAGCGCCGAAGGAAAAAAACACATATGGTTCGCAATCTACCTTATTGCTCAAAGTTAGCGGGAAGAAGGATACGACAGTATTGTTCCTGGGGGATATCTGGAAGCCGAAAGAACAATGGGATTCCCGGTATTTATGGATGCCTGTTCAGATCGGAGATGGTAAGCTTTGGCTTCCTGAGCCCACTCCGTTTAAGATCGACGTGAAAAACGGCACTGCAAATTAATCAGCATTTTTATACAATTCATTCTTCATAAGGTTAGTTAATAGATTAAGGGGCAGGGGTGCCCCTTTTTTCGTTTTTACCGGCCCGGCACGTGCCTGAGCTGACCTTTTTTAATCGGTAAAGTTGGTAGCGGTTAGCCCCTATGAGACTGTCCGGTTAGTCCCCGCTCCAATAATTCCTGAAAAATATTTTTCATCAGTTTTCTCTCCCCCAAAACCACTCTGTTTTAACTAAACCTATAATTCATACCCAATACCAAACTGTTCTTGATTTGCAGGCTTTTACGGGCAAACCAATCTCGTTTTTTATGCGTTATTTTGTAGTAACCAATTATAAATGTATGGATACTTTGTTAACCGATACCCCCTCAACAGATGGGTATGATTTTGCTATGAACGAAAATCAGCAAATGGTTGGCCAGATGGCCAAAGACTTTGCCGAACGTTATATCAAACCTCATGTAATGGAATGGGACGAAGCCCAGGTTTTCCCTATCGACTTATTTAAACAATTGGGCGAGCTTGGCATGATGGGCGTTTTTGTGCCCGAACAATATGGCGGCTCCGGTTTCGGCTATTTTGAATATGTAACCGTGATCAGCGAAATAGCCAAAGTTTGCGGTGCTATAGGTTTATCGGTTGCCGCCCATAATTCACTTTGTACTGGGCATATCCTTGCCTTTGGCAATGAAGAGCAAAAGCTTAAATGGCTGCCCAAACTGGCCACTGCCGAATGGCTTGGCGCCTGGGGATTAACCGAGGCCAACACCGGTTCGGACGCGCTGGGTATGAACACCACCGCCGTTTTGGATGGCGACCATTATGTAGTGAACGGCTCAAAAAACTGGATAACCCATGGTAAATCGGGCGATGTGGCGGTAGTGATGGTGCGTACAGGCAACAAAGGCGATTCGCACGGGATCTCGGCACTGGTAATTGAAAAAGGTACACCGGGTTTTACCCATGGCAAAAAAGAAAATAAGCTGGGTATGCGCGCTTCAGAAACCACGGAGCTTATTTTTGATAACTGCCGTGTGCCAAAGGAAAATTTGCTGGGTGTTGAGGGAGAAGGCTTTAAACAAGCTATGAAAGTGTTAGACGGCGGCAGGATCTCGATAGCGGCACTTTCATTAGGAATTGCAAAAGGTGCTTTTGAAGCAGCGGTTGCTTACGCCAAAGAACGCCGCCAGTTTGGACAGCCTATTGGTAATTTCCAGGGGATAGCATTTAAACTGGCCAATATGGCTACCGAAATTGAAGCAGCCGAACTGCTGATAATGCAGGCCGCCGATCTGAAAAACCGCCACTTGCCGGTAACAAAACAATCGGCCATGGCCAAATATTTTGCCTCAGAAACGGCAGTTCGTACAGCCACCGAGGCTGTCCAGATCTTCGGTGGATACGGTTATACCAAGGATTTCCCTGTTGAGAAGTTTTATCGCGATGCCAAACTTTGTACCATAGGCGAAGGTACGAGTGAGATCCAGAAGATAGTGATTAGCAGGGAAGTATTGAAAGGATAGCGAACCCGGTTATTCTGCCTGTAGTTATTGATTTACAATTTATTATTTGTAAACCCTCTGTATGTAAAACATATAGAGGGTTTATTTTTTGTATTTTAGAGATTCTTCTGAACATACCCTAAAATGCTTTATAAAAGTTCTTTTTTGTAGAGACGCATCACATGCGTCTCTCATAGGGCAAGCTGCTTTTTAGAGCGTTACTATCCATCTTGAATTGCAAACGGGATACGCATGTGATGCGTCTCTACACAAAAAAATGATGTTTTTAAACAGCTATCTTACAATTCAAATTTAGATAAGCCTACAAACTCCTGGATCCGGGCGGCTATTTCCTCTTCGCTAAGGTTTCTTAATCTTTCTGAACCAAATTTTTCAACACAGAATGAAGCCAGGGCCGAGCCAAAAATGATGGCGTTTTTCATGTTGTTGAAATTAACTGTGCCTACTTTGGCCATGTAGCCAATAAAGCCGCCTGCAAAAGTATCGCCCGCGCCTGTGGGGTCAAATACTTCGGCCAATGGAAGGGCGGGGGCACTAAAAATCTTATCTTCATGGAACAGCAATGCACCGTGCTCACCTTTTTTAATGATGATGTATTTAGGGCCCATGGTTAATATTTTGCGGGCGGCTTTAACTAACGAGAATTCGCCGGATAACTGGCGGGCTTCGGCATCGTTAATGGTTAGCACATCCACTAGCTGGATGGTTTTTAAAAGCTCATCAAGGGCAATATCCATCCAAAAGTTCATGGTGTCCATTACAATGAGCTTAGGGCGGTTTTTAAGGCGTGCTATAACAGTTTGCTGCACTTGTGGAGAAAGGTTGCCCAGCATCAGGTATTCGCAATCCTGGTAGCTATCAGGGATAATTGGATCGAAAGCTTCCAATACATTAAGCTCGGTTACCAGGGTATCGCGGCTGTTCATGTCGTTATGGTAACGCCCGCTCCAGAAAAATGATTTTTCGCCCTGTTTTACCTGCAGGCCTTCGGTATTAACGTTGTGCTTTTGCAGGTCCTCAATCTCGTGCCGCGGGAAATCATCGCCAACAACCGCAACAATTTTTATTTTATCATAAAAGTAAGAAGCACCCAAACTTGCAAAGGTTGCAGAGCCGCCTACTATTTTATCGGTTTTACCAAAAGGGGTTTCAATGGCATCAAAGGCCACAGTGCCAATAACTAACAAACTCATGTAAAGATATTTATATTTTTTTGCCGCAAATATTGTGAAAATTAAGGGATAATCATTCATTGTTGCCGGTTTGTGATGCCAATTTTCATTGGAGAAAACATAATTTAAGCTGGTTCAGAAAACTGGCAGCTGAAAAAAAAGGGCTCTGCAGAAAGAATTGCCATCGCTAAAAAATGCCGCAGTGTGTCTTTGGGTTTTAAGTAGCACATAATCAGGGGCTAAAAAAGCCCGTGAAAAATATTTTAATTTTTTTTTAATAAAAATTGTGAAATATCCGATGAGTTTTTACCTTTGCCCCACTCCAAACCGGATTAGATTCCTGAGTAGCTCAGCCGGTTAGAGCATCTGACTGTTAATCAGAGGGTCGCTGGTTCGAGCCCAGCCTCAGGAGCAAAAGCCTCACATGTCTGTGAGGCTTTTTTTATATCTGATATTCTGCAGATCGCTTTGCAGGCGATGATCCACAAAACATGCGAAAATGAGACGATATGCGTCTATTTTGACACGATATGAAGATATCCCGGCATCACTTTCACTTATTTTTACGATCTGAATAAGACTTCAATTATATATTGTTCATGAACCAATCTAACCGATTTAAGTCATTGGTCTTACCGGCCTGTACATGCACAGGAAAGAAAAATACCCGCTGAACATCGGCAACGCCTGCTTTAGCGTCCGGCCCAATATCTACCAACTCTAATCTTATACATGGACAATAATAAACTGATTACCAAACCACATTACCCGATACTGGATGGCTTACGCGGTGTTGCAGCCATTATCGTAGTTACCTTTCACCTAACCGAACCATTGGCGAGCGGTCATCTGGATATTATAGTTAACCACGGGTACCTGGCTGTCGATTTCTTTTTCCTGCTGTCGGGTTTTGTTATCGGTTATGCTTATGACGACCGCTGGCATAAAATGACAATCGGCAGTTTTTTTAAACGCCGTATCGAGCGACTTCAGCCTATGGTAATTCTCGGGATGACATTGGGTGCCATAGGTTTTTATTTTACAGATTCTACGCTGTGGCCGCTCATTCATACCGTACCGATTTGGAAGATGCTGCTGGTAATGCTGATCGGTTATACCATCCTGCCGGTACCGCTGTCTTTGGATATTCGCGGCTGGCAGGAAATGCACCCGTTAAACAGTGTAGGATGGTCATTGTTCTTTGAATACATCGCCAACATTCTTTATGCGGTTTGGATAAGGAAATTTTCAAAAACTACATTGTCGGTATTAGTATGCGTTGCAACTGTAGCACTTGCGCACCTGGCTATCACCAATGGAGATGTCAGCGGCGGCTGGACACTTAACGTGGAACAGGTGCGCGTTGGCATTACCCGCACCATATACCCATTCTTTGCCGGCTTGTTGCTTTCGCGTATTGCTAAACCAGCCCGCATCAGGCACGCATTTTTATGGTGCAGTGTTTTAATAGCGATAGTATTATATATGCCGCGCATCGGCGGTGCTGCCCATCTTTGGATGAACGGGATCTACGAGTCCGTTTGCATTATTATCATTTTTCCGCTTATCGTTTATCTTGGCGCCGGCGGTAAGGTTCATACCCAAACGGAGGGCAGGGTATGCGGGTTTCTCGGCGATATATCCTACCCTCTTTACATGGTGCATTATCCGCTGGTTTATTTTTACGTAGCATGGATCAGCAATCATAAAGGCGTAACCATAGTACAGGCCTGGCCTTATGCGTTAGCTATTTTGATTGGTGCAATTTTCCTGGCCTATATCACTTTGAAATGGTATGACGAGCCGGTTCGTAACTGGCTGCGAAAAAAACTTGGTTAAAAAGAGATCTTGAACAAAAAGCGGCCTCAGCGTACCTTGACAGGCAAAGCATTAAAAGCAATAAAACATGGCCTGAATTTCTTAAATTCGTAGCATAAGAGATAAAACTTACGGTAAAGGAGGGTCAGCAAAATTAATATTGAGCAAACTTTCGAAATACCGGTTAGCAAAGCGTTAAGTGAACAAAAGCACTTAATTTGTCTATAAAAAGCATAATACCTTACCACCTATGAAAATAACACGCGTTTTTATGTTTTCCTGCCTCCTCATATTGGGTTGCGCCGGGCCGAAAAAGCTGGCTGACGCCGGCAATACCGATAAAGGCTGGACGAAGCTGTTTAACGGGACCGACATTAACGATTGGTTTGTAAAGATCAATCATCACCTGGTTGGCGAAAATTATGGCAATACCTTCCGGGTAGAAGATGGCATGATCAGGGTTAGCTATGATCAGTACGGCGATTTCAACGATCAGTTTGGTCATTTGTATTACAAAACCCCGTTCTCTTACTATTACCTGCGGTTTGAATACCGCTTTGTAGGTAAACAGCAAAAAGGCGCGCCAGACTACACGCTTCTTAACAGCGGCGTCATGTTTCATTCACAGGATCCCCGAACTATGCTAAAGGACCAGGCCTGGCCGATATCGATAGAAATGCAGTTATTAGGTGGCCTGAGCGACGGGAAACCAAGGCCAACAGGGAATATGTGCTCACCCGGCACTGATGTTGTTTATAAAGGAAAGGTTTCACCCGATCATTGTATCAACTCTACTTCAAAAACCTATGACGGTGACCAGTGGGTAAAAGGTGAGCTGATTGTTCAGGGCAACAAATTAATTACCCATATTATCAACGGCGATACCGTACTTCAATATTCAAGGCCTACCATTGGCGGCGGCGTGGCACATGGCTATGATCCTAAATACAAGCAGGATGGCAAATTACTAAGCAGCGGCTTTATCGCTCTGCAAAGTGAAGGGCAGCCCGTCGATTTCAGGAATATAGAGATTAAACAGCTGCCGGATACTGATAGGTAGGTTGTAACCAAAATTAGGTTCGTTAATATTTCTCCTGAGTTAACAATAGCTGTTAAATGGGCAAAAACAACACGTTATACGAAACTATTTTCCGTAAATACCGTATCACTGGCAAGCATTAGAAATACGATAAAACTACCAGCAAAATAATAATGAGGCCAATATCGCTTTTTATCTGGTGTTTATACCTGCTTTTTCCCGGATTATCCTATTCGCAAACACCCGCCCTTAAATTTAAACAGCTTAGTACAAATGAAGGCCTGTCACAAAGCCATGTACTAACCATTATTAAAGATAGTCGTGGTTTTATGTGGTTTGGCACCGAAGATGGCCTTAATAAGTACGACGGTTATAAGTTTACGCATTATAAGCACGACCAGAATAATAAAACAACCATCATCGATAACTATGTATTAGCCATAGCGGAAGACAGTTATCATAATTTATGGATTGGAACAGAAAGCGGGCTTGACAGATTTGACCGGGCCTCAAATACATTTATCCACTATTCCAATCATTTAACTTTTGCTGTACAGTCTGTTTTTTTGGATAGTAAAAAAAGGATGTGGTTGGGCACCAGCAAGGGTTTATATCTGTTTAATGCTGCAAATGGTTCATTTAAAAGATTCACACATGCCGCAAATGGCACAAACAGTATAGCTAACGATTTCATTTACCAGGTTACTGAGGATAATAATGGCTGGTTATGGGTAGGTACCGACGATGGGCTTTACCACTTTAATCCGCAAAACGGTAAGTTTATTGGTTATGTTCATGATCCTGCAAACCAAAACAGCATCGGCGCCAGCTGGGTAAAGGCGGTATACAAAGATAGCAAAGGCAATATTTGGGCAGGTACACATGGAGGAGGCCTGGCATTATATAACAATAAAAATAATTCGTTTATAAATTTCAAACACGATCCTAATAACAGCAACAGTATTTGCCATAACGATATTCTTTCGATACTCGAAAACAGCGACGGGAAGCTTTGGATAGGGACCGAAAATGGCGGCATAAGTGTGCTCGATTATCCGGCCAATAAATTTACTTGCTACAAATTTGATGCAAACGACCATCACAGCCTGAGCAGTAACTCGGTTTATTGTTTATATAAAGATGATACGGGGAATACCTGGATAGGCACTTATTCGGGCGGTGTTGATTTTTTGCCTGGCTTTGGCGATAAATTCAGTTCCTACAGTCAAAACCCCAACAACCCGAATAGTTTGAGCAACAACAACGTGCTGGCCATCTCCGGTGATGATAGTGACGAAAATATTTGGATAGGCACCGACGGGGGTGGCCTTAATTTATTTAATCGCAAGAAAAAGACCTTTGTTCATTACCTGCATAGTGATAATAACAGCAACACCATAAGTAATAATTATGTAATGGCCATAGTGCCAATAAATAAAGATGTTATTGGTATTGGTTATCATATTGGCGGGTTTGACCTGTTTGATAAAAAAAAGGGAGCCTTTACACATCACATGCCCCAGGCAAATAATCCGCGTAGCCTCTCCCTTTCAGATATCAACAATATGTATAAAGACCGTGACGGCAATATATGGTTGGGGACTTGGAAAGGGGGCCTTAATCATTATAACGTAAAAACCGGTCTCTTTACACGGTACAGGAACAACCCGGAAGATAACAACAGCATAAGCAGTGATATTGTTACAGCAGTGTTTCAGGATAAACAGGGCAATATGTGGATAGGCACTGATGATAACGGGTTGAATGTATTTAACCCTAAAACAGGCCGCTTTACGCACTACACGCACGATGAGAGGGATAAACGCAGCTTATCAAACAACACTGTCGAGTCGATTATCGAAACCGATAACGGTGATATATGGATAGGTACCAACGGCGGCGGCCTTAACCTGTTTAACAAGCATAACCAAACATTTACTATATACACCGAAAGAGAGGGTTTGCCTAATAATGTGATCTATGCGATTTTGAAAGACCGCAAAGGTAACCTCTGGTTAAGCACCAACAAAGGGATATCGCGGTTTAATCCCAAAACAAAAGCCATCAGAAACTATGACATTTCTGACGGATTGCAGGGAGATGAATTTAAAGGCCATTCATGTTTTCAAACTGCCGACGGGGAAATGTTTTTTGGCGGCGTAAACGGATTCAGTACTTTTTATCCCGATAGTTTAAAAGATAATGACTTTGTCCCTCCTGTTTATATTACCGGGCTGCAGATTTTTAACAAAGAGATAAACGCCGGGGCTAAAAACTCCCCGCTTCAAAAAGATATCAGCGTAACAGACTCCATAAACCTATCGTACAAACAGTCGGTACTTACATTTGAGTTTGCGGCCCTGAATTATACCATTCCCGAAAAAAATCAATATGCCTACAAGCTGGAAGGGTTTGATAAAGATTGGAATTATGTTGGCAATAAAAGAACGGCCACTTATACCAACCTCGATCCCGGTAGTTATACATTCAGGGTTAAGGCCTCAAATAACGATGGCAAATGGAATAACGAAGGCACATTTATCATCATCAACATTAAGCCTCCGTTTTGGCTTACCTGGTGGTTTAAATTAATTGTGGCTTTAATTTTTATTATCAGCGGCCCGGCATTTTATCTAATCCGCACACGTTCCATATTAAAGCAAAAGGCCGAGCTTGAGCGCCAGGTAGAAGAACGTACCGGGCAACTGGCCCGTGCCATAGAAGTTGAAAAAAAATTAGCCCTTGAGGCCGAAGAAGCTAACAAGGCTAAAAGCATATTTTTGGCTACCATGAGCCATGAGATCCGCACACCTATGAATGGGGTAATCGGGATGGCTTCATTACTGGCCGAAACTCCTTTGGACGAGGAGCAGCGAACTTTTGCCGAATCCATACAAACCTGCGGTGAAGACCTGCTGGCGGTAATTAACGATATTTTAGATTTTTCGAAAATAGAATCGGGCAATATGGAGCTGGAGGAAAAGGATTTTAGCCTGCGCACCTGTATTGAAGAAGTTTTTGATGTTTTTGCCTTAAAAGCGGCCCACCTAAAGCTGGATCTGGTTTACCAGATTGACTATGATGTACCGGCGCAAATTATTGGCGACAGTTTAAGGCTTCGCCAGATCCTGATCAATTTAATCAGTAACGCTATCAAGTTTACCAAAAAAGGCGAAATTTATGTAGCCGTGCATTTGCTCAGCATATCAGATGATAACCACATCGAATTAGGCTTTGAGATAAAAGATACCGGCATTGGTATTTCTGCCGATAAGCTGCACCGGCTATTCAAAGCATTCTCGCAGGTTGATTCGTCAACCACCCGGCAATACGGAGGCACAGGCCTTGGCCTGGTTATCAGCGAACAACTTGTAAAATTAATGGGCGGCAAAATCAGTGTAGAAAGTGAAGTTGATAAAGGAAGTACGTTCAGGTTTTCTATTCACTCGCAAAAAAGTTTACTGCAGGACCCTGTGCAAATAAACCATACCATGCAGGGTTTTGAAAAGAGCGAAATTTTGGTTGTTGATGATAATGATACCAATTGCAGGATTTTAAAGGCTCAGTTGGAGCAGTGGCAACTAAGCCCCGTGGTAGCCAAATCGGGCGAACAGGCCCTTGAGATCCTGGCGCAGCAGCAGCATGATTTTAAGTTGGTTATTACCGATATGCAGATGCCCTTTATGGATGGGATTGAACTGGCAACCTTAATACGGGCCAAACACCCCGAATTGCCTATAATGCTATTGAGTTCCATCAGCTATGTTTTCCATAAAGATAACCCCGGCTTGTTTTGTTCTATATTAACCAAACCTGCAAAACAGCATAACTTATATAAGCACATTATAAAGGAACTTAGCAAGCATGTAAATTCTGTCACTCATGAGCCGCTGCACAGTGATACTGCAAATCATAAACTGCCCGATAATTTTTCGGAAAGTTACCCATTGAGGATTTTGGTTGCCGAAGACAACCAGATGAACCAAAAACTGATCATGAAGATATTGAGTAAATTAGGATATGAAGCCGTTTTGGCAGCAGACGGTTTGGAGGTACTGGATTTGGTTAATAAAAAAATATTCGATGTTATTTTAATGGATGTACAAATGCCCAAAATGGATGGCCTGGAAGCTACGCGAATAATAAAGAAGCGTTTCCCCGAACGGCCCTTTATTATAGCGATGACGGCCAATGCCCTCCAATCCGATCTGCAAATTTGTATAGATGCAGGTATGGACGATTATATAAGCAAACCATTTAAATTGGACGACCTGGTTAACAAACTGGTGAAATGGGCAGGGAAGAATGCAAGTGCCACGTAACCCTGAAACAGCAGGATATAACAAGCTGAATAAAATTGTGAAATATCAATGAAAATTATACTTTTGCAATCCCCAACCGGATTAGATTCCTGAGTAGCTCAGCCGGTTAGAGCATCTGACTGTTAATCAGAGGGTCGCTGGTTCGAGCCCAGCCTCAGGAGCCTTAAAATCAATGATTTAACCCCACTCTGGCGAGTGGGGTTTTTTTATTTGCATAAAATTTGAATACTTTTTCGATAGTCGAAAAAAAATGGCTTATCGGAATCGCTATTTTGCCGGTAATTATGACCTTTTATTTCAGTCATCATCCCCTATCGGTTTGACTTTTTTCAATTAACCCTGATTACTGATTTTCCGACGATGTGCGCTTTAGGAGCCTCAGCGTAAGCAGTTTTAAATGAATCAAAGGAATAAGCCTTGCTGACTAAGACAGAAAGTCCCGCTTCTATATATCTTTTAAGTTCTTTTAAATATAGCTGCGAAGGTTTAAGCATGAGGACCTTATATTTTTGGGGTGAAAAAAGACTGATGAAAAAAGCGGAGACGATCTCTTTTGGCCCCGGAGCAGTATGCACATAGACCGAAGAAGTCTTCATAATCTTTTTTGCAATACTATAAGACATTTGATTAGACAGATCGATCACCACATCGTAAAGCTTTCCGGCTTTAAGAACATCTTCCTTGCGGTAGTTAATTACAAAATCACTGCCCCAATCTTTTGCTGCCTTTAAGCCACCATCACTTACAACGGCTGTAATGGTGGCTCCTTTCGTTTTGGCAATCTGTATGGCGAACATGCCTATTCCTCCGGAAGCACCATTGATCAGCACCTCCGAGCCGGTTTGAATATTGACTAAGGTATCGAACAGCTGGATCGCCGCAGAGCCTACCACCGGCGCGGCGGCCGCTTGCTCAAAAGAAATTCCCATGGGTTTAGTTGCAATATCTTTTTCCTCTGCAATAATATATTCAGCTAAAGCCGCCCCTTTAAAAACATCAAGCAGGCCGTATACTTCATCTCCTTCTTTATAGTTTTTAATGGAACTACCGGTTGCCTCAACTATACCTGAAAAATCGATACCGGTGCCTCTTGGAAATTTGCTGCCTGACATTAATTTCATTTCGCCGTTTCTTATCTTCCAGTCCAGGGGATTGATGGAGACTGCTTTGACCTTGATCAGGATTGTTGTTTCACTGACCTTTGGAATAACTGTATCGGTCATTTCCAACACATCGGCGTCGCCGAATTTATGATAAACTATCTTTTTCATTTTTGATCTCTTATTGAATTAATTAAATAATACCGGATAATCTGTATAGCCTTTAGCGCCCGGTGTGTAAAGGGTGGTAAAGTCAGGGGCATTCAGTTCTGAGCCATGGATGATTCGCTGTTCTAGATCGGGATTGGCCAGGAATCCCCTACCAAATGCGATCAGGTCTGCATCTCCTTTATCCAGTTCGGCTTCAGCCCCTTCGGCAGTAAAGGTATTGCAGTAAATGAGCGTTCCTTCGAATTCGGTACGGATGGCGTTTAAGGTTTGTGCTGGAACCTGCGGGCTGAGACTGATGTGGATATAGGCCAGGCCAATCCGGTTAAACTCCCGGCTTAAATAAATGTATGTTTCCTCGGTTGTGTCTGCGTCATAAGCCTGCAGGTCGCCAAGGGTAGAGTTAGGCGAAATTCTTACACCTGTTTTTTCTTTACCTATCGCTTCTGCTACTTGTTGTGCAACTTCAATAGCAAATCTGGACCTGTTTTCAATACTTCCGCCATAAACATCGGTACGGTCATTAACGTTAGGGTTAAGGAATTGTTCGATCAGGTAGCCATTTGCAGCATGTAGTTCCACGCCGTCGAAACCAGCAGCTATTGCATTTTTTGCAGCGGAAACATATTCGCCGATCACCTCTTTTACCCCTTGCGTTGATAATGCTACAGGTACGGGGTAATCCTGCATACCTGCTGTATCGGTATGCATTTGCCCTGCCGCCGGGATAGCAGAAACACCAATCACTCGCATTCCTTCTGGCAGGTTAGCCTGGTGGCCGATGCGGCCGGTATGCATCAGCTGCAGGAAAATTTTGGTATTGTTTTGGTGTACCGCTGCGGTGGTTAATTTCCAGCCTTCAATTTGTTCATTGGAGAATATGCCGGGAATACGGGCATAACCAAGGCCTTCCGGAGCAGGAGCAGTTCCTTCGGTAATGATCAGCCCGGCCCCGCGGCGTTGACTGTAATATTCTTTCATAAGTGCGTTGGGCAGGTTGTCAATAGCACGACTGCGGGTCATGGGTGCCATCACTAAATGATTCTTTAATTTCAGTGCCTGGCTGGTATAGGGCATCAGTAACTTTTTCATATCGTTTGTTTTATTTGATATGTCAAATGTCCGCAGGATATGACGGTTAAAATAGCGCCTCAAGTCCGAAAAATAGTCCTATCCGACGAGCGTGTATTTTTTGGGAGTGGTTCCAAAGTGTTTTTCGAAAAGCCGTGAGAAGTGGCTGAGGTTCGAAAACCCAAGCCGGTAACCAGCCTCAGAAACGGAGTAACCCGCATGTTTTAATAAAAAGCCGGCTTCCTGCATCCTTTCATTCTGGTAAAAGTTATAAATAGTATCGCCAAAGGTCTGCTTAAACAAATGCTTCATTTTTGTTTCGCTCAGGCCGGCATTGGCTGCAAGTTCGCTTAAATGAGGTGGCTGACCCAGGTCAGCCAGTACAGCAGTCCTGATCAGGTATAATTTATCTATATCAGCTTTGTTAACAGGACTTTGTTTGTCGCTGTCCCTTTCCAGCAGTTTATCAAACAACAGGTAGATCATCTCATGCGCCTTGTTACTATAAAACAGCTCGCTCAATTTATTTTGTTCGTTGATCTCCGAAACAAGCTTCAAAACCCTCGCCACATCCGGGTACATCTTTTCATGATAGAAGAATAGATTATCGCTATTTAAAATAGTTTCCAAAGGACCATTAACCTGGTCTACCCGCAGGATGTCGGAAAGCAATTGCCTCTTGATGCCAATGACACCAAAATAGACCTCGACATTGGCGGGAAAAATAGTTTCGGTGGATATAGCGGTGGAGGCGATTTGGATTGACGACCCGTTCTTCTTTAAAAATTCTACTGCCGTTTCCCGGTCAACGGCAGATCCTGCCGGTAGCTCATTACTGTTGAATACAATGGAGATCAAATCACTGACTCCAGCGGGGGACTTACGCTTTAAATGAAATTCCTCTTTCAAAGTATAATGATGCAATACGAACTTAAAGCCGGGTGCTACATCAATCGCCTTAATGTGACCTTCGCCCATATGCGGCGGAATTTTCAGTTCATTCTTGAAAACGGGAATATTAAAATGGTTGCCAAAGCTTTTGACAAAATTAAAACCTGCCTGCACCGTAAATTCAAAAGTCATGTTTAAAAATATGGATTTTATATCTTAATGTTTTTAACAAGGTAGATAGCGACACGTTTTTAAAGCCTAAATCCTCAACATTATTAATTAATTGAATTAGTCGGGCATTGTATATTTAAATTAAGGCTTAGGTATTCTATTATTTTACCCATCATATTTTGTTACACTCAGATTTTATTTAGTTCTCAACTATCAAAATCTAATTATTTCTTTAATTTTTTAGTGTCCGACTCGGACATTCCCGGAGTGATGTCCGGATCGTCATAATTAATTTACATCTATAACCACCCAAAAAAGCTGTTATGGAAATATTAACTTTTTGTAATTGATGTTTTGTATCAGTGCCTCGTTAGCTATTATATCAATAGTGCAACGCATCGCTAATGCGGTTATGGGATTGGAATCATTGATCTCCGATAAGAGCGCGGAATTGAATTACCTGTTTTCAATGACATTAAGCCTAACAGTCAGAGGGTCGCTGGTTCGAGCCCAGCCTCAGGAGCAAAGCCTTACAAACAAGTGGGGCTTTTTTATTTGACAAAGCCCGGATTGATCCATTAAAATTCAGATCTCTCATTTCCTGAAACCAAAAGGTTCAATAGCTTTGCAATCCAACAAAAAGGTTAATTATTATGGAATACTCAAAAACCTATATTGCAAAAGATGAGCATATAGATGTACAGGAGATCATGGATGGTTTATATTATCCGTTTTATATGGAATATTGCAGGCATGATTATATCAGGGAAATATTGGGATTTGATTTTGAAACCGAAGCCAAAAACGGGATTTACATGGTACTTTCAAACTATAGCATCAGCTTTCTCAGATCACTAAAAAAGGGCGATGAATTTAAAGTTACCTGCACCTTGTATACTGATAAAGGGGGCTTACCCAAGTTGCACTTTAAACAATCGATAATATGCAACAATAAGGTAATGACTAAAGCTGTATTTACGGGCACCTGTGTGCCGGCAACTGGCGGCAGACCGTATTTACCTGGCTCGGTATTGGAAAAAATAAAGGATGCCCCTGTTCTTGAAGATTAAGTGACCGGCAGAGCACCTGTCCCTGCCGGATAATTATTCGGAGGGTAATATTATACAAAAGAGGCTACCTGTGGGATAGCCTCTTTTGAGATTGCTTAAAGCCTGAAATAACCGATGTATTATGAACCGGCTGCTGCAACTTAGCATTTTATGCAGCGGCGGGAGCTGTGTATGTAGCCGGATAAAGTTTACGGAACATCAGGTAGGTAACCGTTACCATGATAAATGCAACAATGGCATCTATGGTGGCGGGAAAACCGAGTACAGCGATTTTAGACAAAAAAGCAAATATAATATCGAAGAAAATACCTGCAAATACCCATTCTTTTAATCTAAGCAATCTGTTAGGTGTTAAAAGAACAGCTACTCCCGAAAGTTTAGCGACACCAAGGATATAAATAAAATGCGGAGGATAGCCCAGTTTTAAGGTGATATCCCACACAAACTGGTTTTTGGTCAGCTCGCCAAATCCGCTTGCTGCAAACCATAATGAAGTCAATGCTGTTCCTATCCAATAGATTGTTTTTACTGTTTTTGTTGTCATGATATGTAGTTTTGAGTTGTTTGATGGCTCAAAATTGTGGCAAAATCAACGGATATCTAACCACTTTCGGGATGAAGCAGACAAACTAAGCTCCTGGTCGGACAATCCGGACCCCGACTTCCATAGGGCATTGATGTAAACTGCTTCAATATGTTAATTAAAGCCTGCCTTAAAGTTTTCTATCCCTCAGATAATGATTGCAGCGATCCCGGTGATAGGCGTATAAACTAAAACCGGCGGGGTCGGAAAGACGGATTTTTATTATGCTGTTAAATATTAACATGCAATGGCTGGTCCCAATTTTTTTAATGTTTGAAATGTCCGGTTCGGAGACTTCTTTGTCGGGTTAAAGCAGTTGAACGCGGTATGTGGCAAGTTGAAATATACTTTTGGGAGTAAATCAATAAATACTTAACAAAATGAAAACTCAAATCAACATTACCAAACTAACAATAGCTGCTGCCGCAGTCTTTTTGTCTACTTTCAGCCCAAAAAACAGCTTGGCTCAAACTACACCTGCTGTAAAGAACATTGTGATAGTACACGGCGCTTTTGCCGATGCATCGGGATGGGAAGGCGTATATAAAATATTAAAAAAGGATGGATACAACGTAACTCTTGTGCAAAACCCGCTTACTTCGCTCAATGATGACGTTGCCGCAACCAATCGCGCCCTGGAAAAACAGGATGGCCCCGCGGTGCTGGTAGGGCATTCATGGGGCGGTTCGGTAATTACCGAAGCCGGCGTATCGCCCAAAGTAACAAGTTTGGTATATGTTGCGGCTTTTGCACCGGAAGTTGGCCAGTCGACCCTGGATGTTTATCAGTCGGGCCCGGCACTTGCCAAAAATGGTATCCTGCCTGCCGATAAAAATGGCCTGGTATATTTTGATAAAGCGCTCTTTCACGAATGTTTTGCAGCTGATTTGACTGAAGCGAAAGCAGATTTTATGTTTGATTCACAACAGCCGATTGTTGGCTCAAGCTTTGTAGCCCCATTAACACAGGCGGCCTGGAAAGCTAAACCAACTTATGGTATTGTAGCCACCATGGACAAAGCCATCAACCCCGAACTGGAACGTGCAATGTATAAACGTGCCGGTGCTGTAGTTACAGAGGTTAAAGGCAGTCACGTTATATTTATATCGCAGGCCGCCGCCGTGGCCCGTGTAATTGAAGCTGCTGCAAAAAATGGTCCTGAAAAAAAATAATGTTATTTTAATTCATTTACTAAAAAGATGGAAAGGGGTGATCGTTTTAACGGTTGCCCCTTTCCTGTTGAAGGGTGGTACGCAATCTTTGCCATGATGGTATTGGATACTGCTACGAGTTCCAACAGGTTGTTCTGCAGATTTAAGGTAGCCCGTAAAACCAATTGATAAAGCCAGTCTGGTAAAATATATAGTATAGCAAGGTAGGTCAAACCCATAGCGGTTTACATTACGCAAACTCATCTGTTGCCTGCTGTCCTATAATAGACTCTTACAGATTTAATTAGCTTATAAATAAAACGATCAGTTTAAAGCAATCAATTTGAGTTGCCGCCTGGCGGGCTTCAGGCATTGAAGGGGGTTATTTCTGCAGCCTTGCCCTTTGTAGGATTTGATTGCCGGTAACTGATTTTAATGAATAGGGCTCAACGATGATTGCACCAGTGGTGCAAAGGGTTTTAGAAAGATAGACAGGGGTGGGTACCTGCTTTTAAGTAAACAAAAAACCAGGAAAGGAAATGCATTTTTAACATTTCCTTTCCTGGTTACCGTGTTATTTAAAAAAGGGATTATTTATCTGGCAAAGCTTTCGGCTTCTATAATGGCGTTAGCAAAGTCTTTAGGGGCTTCCTGGGGCAAATTATGGCCTATGCCCCCGGTAATGGTATGATGTGCATATTTGCCTTTAAAGCGGGCGGCATAATCAGCAGGCTTAGAGTGAGGAGCGCCGTTGGCGTCGCCTTCAAGGGTTACAGTTGGTACAATGATTGGAGGTGCGGTTGCTAATTTTCTTTCCATGTCATCATATTTTGCCTCACCTTGGGCAAGGCCCAGGCGCCAGCGGTAATTATGGATCACGATGGCAACATGATCGGGGTTGTCAAATGACGGAGCAGTTTGCGCGAAAGTAGCGTCGTCAAATTTCCAGTTGGGTGATGCTGTTTCCCAGATGAGCCTGTTAAAATCGCGCCTGTTTGCCTCGTAGCCCAATTGGCCGCGTTCGGTACTAAAATAAAACTGGTACCACCATGATAGTTCTGCTTTGGGCGGCAGTGGTTTTTTATTTGCTTCCTGGCTGCCTATCAGGTAACCGCTTACCGAAACCATTGCTTTGCAGCGCTCGGGCCATAATGCTGCCACGATATTTGCTGTACGCGCGCCCCAGTCAAACCCGCCAATAATTGCACGGTCTATTTTCAGGGCGTCCATCAGTGCGATAACATCGGTAGCTATTGCTGCCTGCTGCCCGTTCCTGAAAGTTTGTGCCGAAAGAAATTGTGTTGTGCCGTGGCCGCGCAAATGAGGCACAATAACCCTGTAACCGGCTTTGGCAAGTATGGCTGATACCTCAGTATAGCTATGTATATCATATGGCCATCCATGAAGCAGGATAATAGGCTGTCCGTTTGCCGGGCCGCTTTCCGCGTATCCAATATTAAGCAGGCCTGCATTTACCTGTTTGATCGAGTCGAAAGAGGCGGTAGAAAAAAGAGTATTGTTTTGCTGTGCCGGTAAATCTATCTGTTTGGTTTCTGCTTTAAGTATACCGAGACCGCCTAACTCTGCTGCTGCAACTGTTAATGCGGAGATACCAAGAAAGCGGCGACGGCTGAATGTTGTTTCGTTGTGCATGTTTTTCGGATTAGTTTGATTAATATTCGCCTTCAGATGCTTTCCTCATCGTCGGGCATAACAAAAATACACCAGCACCAGGATTATAGAAGTGGTTAATGCATGAACCGGACAAATGGTGACTTCAGTTAGACATATTCCCCACCAGATTTGCCATTATCTGAAATAGTTGGAAGTGGCAGTGCTGGTTGGAAGGGAGTAACAATTAATCCTTACGGTTATCAGTATGGCCAGGTTGTTTATACATCATTATTTTACTCGTGCGTGTAACAATTAGCGATGATTGCTGTATTTTGCTGAAATTTTTTTGTTAATACGCTGTCCGAAAATGAAGTTCATCCCCAAAATTGCAAACCGGTTTATTTATATCATTTTCTTGTTGTTTCCGTGGCCGGTTTTTGCCCAAAATCTGGTTAAATATGTACAGCCAATGGCTGGTACAGCTATTGCCACTACAGCTTCCGCACTAAAACATGGACAGGCGGCTGATACACGGTTTGCCAATACCGTTCCCGCGGTTACTGCCCCATTTGCCATGACACAATGGACACCCGAAACCGAGAGCGGCGAAACCAAGTGCGTACCTCCATACTATTATAAAGACAGCCTGTTCAACGGCCTCCGTGGTTCGCACTGGCTAAGTGGTTCATGTACACAGGATTATGGCAGCTTTACCATTATGCCCATCACAGGCAAGCTAAAAACAGCTAATTATAGTGCAGCATTTAAACATACTGATGAACTGTCGTCTCCTCACGTTTATAGCATCAATCTTAATCAATATAAAGTGAGTGCCGCGGTAACCTCTACGGAGCGTTGCGGCATGATGCAGTTTACCATGCAGCAGGCCGACAGCCTTTATTTATTGATCAAAGCCAATAGCGATTATCATGAAGGTTTTGTAAAAGTGGATAAGCAAACGGGTGAGATATCGGGCTATAATCCTGCTCATCGTATTTACCAGGGTTGGGGGAAAAGCGCGGGTTTCAGCGGTTTCTTTGTGATCAGGTTTGAACGGAGTTTAAGTAAAACGGGCACTTTTGCAGGTGATAAAATATTTATTGCAGATAGTATCAAAAACGATGCAGGTACAGGGATTTATGCCGGATTTAAGCTCAATAAAGGCGAGAAGCTAACTATCAGGATTGGCACTTCATTTACCAGCCTGAATGGTGCCCGTAAAAACCTGGAGGCCGAGATGCCGGCATTTGATTTTGACAAGATGGTAGAACGCAGCAAGGTAAAATGGAAGAAGGCCTTAGGGCAAATCAATATTTCAACTAACAACGAGCAGGACAAACGGATCTTTTATACGTCATTTTACCATGCCATGCAGCATCCGCGTCTTTTTAATGATGTTGATGGCAGATACCCTCGGTTTGCCGGCGATTATCAAATTGAAAAGTTATCAGGCGGCAATTATTATGATGATTTTTCGATGTGGGATATTTACCGGGCACAGTTGCCGTTGTTTGAGATCCTGAACCCAACTTTGATCAATAACCTGGCAAAATCACTGATCTTGAAAGGTAAACAAGGCGGGTGGATGCCTGTTTTCCCCTGCTGGAACAGCTATACATCTGAAATGATCGGCGATCATACGGCTTCTGTAATCAGTTCGGCATATTTAAAGGGGATCACTGATCTTGACGCTAAAGAAGCTTACAAAATTTTAAGGCATAACGCGTTTGAACTACCTCCCAACCGGGCCGACTATGTAGAAGGCAAGGGCCGCAGGGCATTGGATAGTTATTTAAAATACCGATACATCCCTTTGGAAGATAGCGTACGCGATGCCTTTCATAAAATGGAGCAGGTTAGCCGCACAATGGAGTATGCTTATGATGATTACGCGCTGGCGCAATTTGCAAAAGCTTTAAAAAAATCTGCCGATTATACCACGCTCACCAAACGGGCAAAATATTATGCCCATGTATTTGATGCTGCAAGTGGCTTTGTCCGCGGTAAACATGCTGATGGCACATGGATATCCCCCTTTGATCCTGATAAAAAGGCGACTTATATTACAGAAGGTACTGCACGTCAATACACCTTTTATGTACCGCAGGATGTACCCGGCCTGGCACAGTTGATGGGTGGAACGAAGAAACTGGAACAGTCGTTAGATAGCTTGTTTGAAAAAGGCGAATACTGGCATGGCAATGAGCCGGGGCACCAGATCCCTTTTATGTATAATTACACACCATCGCCATGGAAAACGCAAGCCGCCGTACGCAAGATCCTGGCTGCGGAATACAGTGATGGTCCGGGTGGTTTGGGAGGAAATGATGATGCCGGCCAAATGTCGGCCTGGTATCTGTTCGCTGCTATGGGTTTTTACCCGGTAAACCCGGTTTCGGGCGAGTACCAGTTGTGTTCGCCTTTGTTTGATAGAATTGCTATCACGCTTCAAAATGGCAAAAAGTTCGAGATCATCTGTCATAAACCGGGCCCCAGATCAATGTATATCCGCTCGGTGAAATTGAATGGCAAAATAATGCCTAATAATTTTATCCGTTACAACGATATCAGCAACGGCGGCAAACTCGAAATATATCTGAACGATCAACCGGGAAATAACTGGGCAGTTAAACCATTAAATCAACCTAAGGGGATGTGACAATGCGCAATCCCGCGTTTTTTATTCCTTAATTCAGAAATGTTCATTGGGCAGATTAAGTAAAAATCAGATGACGTAGGTGCAGTTTACCCGGAAATATGTAAATTGTCATAAACCAAAAAACATACCTATGAATTCTCGTCGTGATTTTTTACAAAAGTTGGGCTTATCGGCCCTGGCCCTGCAACTTGTACCATACTTAGGATGCGCAGCGGGAGCAGACAAAACTGCACAAGTTTATGACGGTCCGGTATTACGTGTGGCCATTATGGGACTTGGAGGCTATGGAACCATAGTTGCAGAAGCTATGCGGAAATGTACCAAAGCTAAACTGGTTGGGGTAATTAGCGGTACCCCATCAAAAGTTAAAGCATGGCAAAGCAAATATGGCATCCCCGAAAAAAATTGCTACAACTATGAGAATTTCGATAACATCAAAAATAATCCCGATATCGACGCGGTATACGTTATTACACCCAATGGCTTGCACCGCGATTTTGTGATCAGGGTAGCTGCAGCCGGGAAACATGCTATATGCGAAAAGCCAATGGCCGTGAATGCCAAAGAGGGGGAGGAGATGGTTGATGCCTGTAAAAAGGCCAATGTAAAATTGTTGGTTGGCTACCGGATGCATTTTGAACCCAAAACGCTTGAAGTGATCAGGATGAGGCAAAACGGCGAGTTTGGGAAGATCAGATTTTTTCAGGGGCAATGCGGGTTTACCATCGGCGATCCCACACAATGGCGGTTGAATCAAAAGCTTGCCGGTGGTGGCTCTATGATGGATATTGGGATTTATGCCATCAACGGATCACGCTATATGACCGGTGAAGAACCGATATGGGTTACAGCCCAGGAAACTAAAACCGATACGGTGAAATTTAAAGAAGGGGTTGATGAAACCATCCAGTTCCAGTTCGGCTTCCCAAGCGGGGCCGTCGCGTCTTGCCTGTCAACCTACAATATGAACAATCTCGACCGGTTTTTTCTTGATGGAGAAAAAGGCTTTGCCGAAATGCAGCCTTCTACCGGCTACGGGCCAATTAAAGGCCGCACCCATTTGGGCGAGCTTAACCAGCCCATTACCACACACCAAACCGTGCAGATGGATGAAATGTGCGAGATTATATTTAATAATAAAAAGCCGGTAGTACCGGTAAACGGTGAAGAAGGAGTGAAAGACCTTAAAATTATTGATGCCATTTACCTTGCTGTTAAAACCGGGAAGAAGGTGGAGATAAGTGTTTAATATTGTTCAAAGGTAAAAACATACGTATGTGCCGGATTTATGTCGGTACTTAACTGGATATTCACGCTTACCTGGTTTCACGATTAATTCTTGCTTACTTGTCCACTGCTTACTTTGAAAGTGGGGTGCCGAAATAATTCGGCATGACGGGTTTGCTTTTTTGTAAACCAATTGAGAAGCTTTCGCAGTAAGGAAATTAATATTCCACCTGCTATTGGCATATTTAGCCAAACCTGTAACAAGCCGCTGGTATGCTCATCTAAATATAAAAACTTAGAAAAAACATGAGCACCAAAGAAACATTTTCAATTAACGGTGAAGCGTTATTGGGAAAGATAAAAGAGATAATTAACGAAGGTAAAGCCAGCAGGATCACCATTTCGGACAAGCATGGCAAAGAGTTAATGACCTTTCCGTTAAGTGTTGGCCTTTTCGGGATGATCCTGGCACCGGTTTTTGCTGCCGTAGGTACCCTGGCCGCGTTGGTTACGGAATGTACCATAACGGTAGAACGGGAAGAGGAAGACAAAGAAGATACCCCCAAAGAATAAGGTATCTTCACAATATGATCCTGCGAAACTAAAGACCTGAAATTTCAGGTCTTTAGTTTAAATTCTCATTAAAAAAATCTATAGTCCTTTTCCAGGCCAGTTCTGCCGCGGCTTTGTCATAACGTGGAGTTGTATTATTATGAAAGCCGTGGTTCGCGTTTTCATAGATATAAGCCTGGTATTTTTTGCCATTTTCTTTAAGCGCTTTTTCGTATGCCGGCCAGCCCTCCGTAATCCGGGTATCCAGGGCCGCGTAATGCAGCAACAGCGGCGCTTTAATTTTAGGGACATCCTCAACAGCGGGTTGACTTCCATAAAATGGAACAGCGGCAGCCAGATCGGGAACACGCACAGCCATCATGTGGCAATTCCTCCGCCAAAACAAAAGCCTACAACACCTACCTTACCATTGCAATCCTTATGGTTTTTCAGGTATTCATAGGCAGCTATAAAATCTTCCTCCATTTCGCCTTTATTTCGTTTGGCCTGCATGGTACGCCCTTCGTCATCATTGCCGGGATAGCCGCCAAGCGGTGTTAGCGCGTCGGGTGCAAGGGTAATAAATCCTGCAAGGGCAGCTCTTCTTGCCACATCTTCAATATAAGGGTTTAAGCCCCGGTTTTCGTGAACTACCACAATGCCGCCCAGTTTCTTCTTTGCATCTGCAGGCTTCGATAATAATCCTTTAATTGTACCGCCGCCTTTGGGCGAAGGGTAATTAATATAGCCCGATTTTAAACGCGGATCGTCGGATTTTACCTGTATGGCACCCTGGTAATCGGGCATCAGGAAACTCATTAGTGCGGTTACGGTAAGGCCGCCCACTGCATACATGGAGAGCTTTTGCACAAATGAGCGCCTGTCGAGGCGGTTATGTGCGTAATCATCATACAGGTCAAACACTTCCTGTTTGATATCTTCTTTGCTGATTTGGTTCATATTTCCGGGGGCTTTGTTCAAATTTACCGGTTAGGTTTTGTTTGGGGTGTAACAGTCTCGTTACCGGTAATGTTTTGCATGTTGGATTTGCCAGAGTTTCTACATAGCATATTTTTATTTCCTTACAACCCGGAAACTATCAGACCGGTAACCACAGACTTTGAAAGCTTATTTTAACCGCCGGGCTGCTTTTTGTTTTCAGAGGTAATGTTTGATTATATTTTTGATTCCGGCGTGATGAAACTTGAACAAACTTGAACCTGTTATGAATATGCGGACACCTTCTGCTCTTTTACATTTGTTTACCAGGCAGCATGCCTTATAGTTTAACTCATGAAACCCACTGCATTAAAATTCTTGAGCTTTATAATATTATTAATTTGGAGCATTCCGCTGAACGCACAAACACTATATGTAGATGTAAGCCAGGGTAGGGATGATGCCCCGGGTACGCAAAGTGAACCGCTGGCAAGCCTTGAAAAAGCGGTTATCAAGGCAAATACGTTTAGCGGTGAAGAGCCCATTACCATTAAGATTGCGCCCGGCCTTTATACCATTATAAGTGCATTGGCAATTCGTGATGAAAGTAACCGGCAGGTTGCTAAAAAGTACACTTTAGAAGCGATGGTCATGCCCGATGATCCGGACTGGGCACCGGCCAAAATGCCGGTTATCCAATGCGTGGCCGATTCCAACAGGGTTGGTAAACTAAGGCATGCCTGCTCCGCTTTTCAGGTAGCGCGGAGCCATGTGGTAATTAAAGGGCTGAAGTTCACCGGTAACCCAAACCCCGCATCAGAGTATTACTACGTTATAGAAAGGAGGGACAGCACATTGACCGGGCTGGAAATTTCCCAGTGCTATTTTATCGGGGAAAAGAATTCTGCACCTATACAAGGAGGGGTTTTTGCCCAGGGTGCCGGTATCCGCGTAGATCACTGTATATTTTATGGGGTAAAAAACGCCGTTATGGTATTTCTCGGGATCAGGGATTTTTCACTCACTCATTCCATTATTTACGGGGCTTATGAAGGTGCTGTTTGGTACGGCTACGGCCAGAGTTCCAATATGCCGTTTACGTTCAGTGATAATATCGTTACCAATTGCAATTATTTTTGGATAGGTTACCGTGGTGCACATGCTAACTATAAGTTTGCCAATTCGCTTATCTCCGAAAACGCTTTTTATTTGGGCTTTAACGAAGAGGACGTAAAGCCCGACCGGCTAAATAAACCCATAGAACAAAGTATCCAAAAAGTTGGAAAAGTAGCCCTGAGCGAAGTGCAAACCAGAGGCATACCAAAAGATTACCTGAACCTTTCATCTTCATCACCGGGAGCGCACATCGATGCCGGTATCTTTATAAGGTAAAAACAATTAATGTGCTTGTTTAATGCAGATTTAGATCAATGCCCTTTCCCAAAGTTTTTTTCGCCAGCTTCAACTGCCATATCAACCCGGTTTTCGTCGGGAGGTTTAGGGCATGAATAGCCGCTGCTGAAAGCGCAGTATGGGTTGTAGGCTTTATTGAAGTCAATAACGATAGAGCCGTTTTTAATGTCTTTGGTAGTAAGGTCGATATAGCGGCCTCCGCCATAGGTTTCAGAGCCGTTTGTAGCATCGGTAAAAGGCAGGAACAGATAATTGCTGAAAGCAGGGTTTTGTGACAGGGCTATGCTTTTGTAAATGGTTAACTGCATTGGTTTACCCTTTAGCGTAAACGAAAGTTGGGCGTAACGCACATACTGGCTGCCTGTGCCGCTAAAGGTGGGGATGATAAAGGTCTGTTGATTAGTCAGCAGTTCAGCTTTGGCAGTTACGCGGTAGGTACTGTCGGCATCATAAAACCTTAGAAATTGGAGGTCATTCTGTTTAAGCGGCGATCGCGGATCTTTTAAAAAATCATCCTTATAATTTTGCCTGAAGGCCGCAATTTGCTCTTTGTGAGTTTGTGCAAAGCTGTGTTGGCCAATGAAAAAGATAAATAAAAGGACAATGAAATATTTCATGTGTATTGCAGGGATTAGGCCCAAAGATAACGTAGATGCAACTCAAAAAAAAGCGTCATTTGCGAGGCACGAAGCAAGCCCAGGCTCCTGTCCATCAGGGTCTCTCGTAGAGGACCCGGATGTTCCTGACTGTGACGGGAGACTATAATATAACATGCGCCAAACAGGCGTACTTGCGTTGCGAAGACATCAGGGTCCTCTACGAGAGACCCTGATGGAACGTAAAATGAGTTTATGATATGCTGTATGACGTTAAATCACCCCTTCAATAAAAAACTTATTGATCCCTTCAATATCACTCAAATGGGTAGTTATCCGGCTAATCTTATTATCAGTAATATCGCAAACTATGGCTACCTGCTCATCCAGTATCAAATCGCCACGGCTGGCAGTATTGTGAAGCGACAGGGCTACACTATCCAATCCGTATAGAATGTGGTTTAATTGAACCATTACCCCAAAATCACGCAGCTGACCGGCACGTTTAATCACGTCATCGGCACCAACAACAGGACCCGAAAGCAAACTTGTTCCTGGCAGGGTCCAGGTAACATCATTGGCAAGGGCCGGGCGCATGAGCTCCCAATCACGATTTTTTAGTCCTGTTAAAAACTTATTGGCTAACTGGCCTTTTACTTCTTCTGTGGTTTTCATGATGATATGTTTAGCTATTAGTTAAGAGGCTCGGCGGCGGGAAAATCTATTGGAACTTCGGTGTTGGCAAATACGTAATTAGTATACACACGTATGGTAATAAAGGCAATAAGATCCATCAAAGCGGCTTCATCAAAACCGGCTTCGAAAAAGTTATTTAGTAAGGTTTCATCGCCTTTACCTTTATTTTCAACAATTGATTTGGCTAAACCGATAATGGCATTCAATCTGTCATCAGCTGTATGGCCTCTCCTGATATCCAGGGTTTGTTCTTTAGTAAAACCGCGTTTCATGGCCAGCATACTATGACCTGCTAAGCAATAGGCACAACCGTTTAGCTCAGAAACAATGAGGGCAATAGCTTCCCTTTCTTTGGGGGTAAACACGCTTTTGCTCATGTCATCCTCCATATCCATAAACATTTTAAGTGCAGGTGCCGAATAACCCATAGTGGCATAAAGGTTAGGCACTTTACCAACACGTTTTGTGAACGTATCAAACATTACCTGCGCTTCGGCACTTACCTGTTCGCGGGTGGGAACATTTATAGTTTTCATGATTATATTATGGTTTAAGATTATTTACTTGTTGTTTTACGTTTAAGATAAAGTTGCGCGGTTTCGCTCATAGTCATGATAGCACCGCCAAGGATCACAATATCTTTAATAACCAAACGACCGCGGCCTGACAGGTATGGGAAGCCCCATTGGTTATCGGTTAAATGTGGTACCCAGCTTTCGGGCGTAGTCACCAGGAAGGAAAGCGTGCCCAAAGTCATGATAAATACCAGGATACTGGCAATCATACTTGGTATTGGTGCAACTTTATAAAGCGCAACCAGTATGCCCAGTGTTACCAGGAAAATACCCAGGCCAACAGAAAAGCCGTAAGTGTTGTTTTCGATATGCCATTGGTGGTTGGCAGCAATCAGTTCGCCTTCTTTATTGATGTGTTTTTTATATTCGGTTGGGTGATTGTAAAAGAATGACATCACCGGACTGTTGGCCACAAAGGGTACAACGCCATCGGCTTCGTAAGTGAAAAATTTTAGCCCGCCTATCCAAAGGAATACGACTACGATTCCGAAACGGACTGCTTTTTTACCAAGCTGATCAAGGCCTGCTATGGTGTTTATGATTGAAGTTTTCATGTTGTTGTTTTTTGATAAAGCAAAACTACAACGCTATGAGCCCCGCAAACATGGACGAAACGGGGTTTTATTTGTACAAATCCGCGACGATGGAGATGCCTGTTTTATCGCGAAAAGTTTGGGGCGATACTTTGGTGAACTTTTTAAATACCCGGCTAAAATAAAACTCATCCTGGAATTTAAGGTTATAGGCAATTTCTTTGACGCTTTGCCGGGTTAAATGGAGCTGTTTCTTTGCTTCGAGGATAAGCCGTTCCTGGATAAGCTGTGATGGTGATTTGTGGAAGTATTTGGCACAACGCCGGGTTAAATTATCAGAAGATATAGCGAGTAACGAGGCATAATCTGATGGTTTATGCAGGTCAAGATAATGCTGGTTAAGCAACGTCCGGAACTTTTCCATTATTTCATCTTTTTGGGGTTTATCCTCACCGGTACTGATGCTATTTATTTTTATGCTGCTGGCCTTGGCCAAAAAAAGCTGCAGGTAGGCCCGCAATACAATTTCGGATGGTTGCGGCTGCATAAATTCGTCGTCCATCTGCATCAGTAACAGCTCAAACACTTTTACATCCTGCAGGGTAAGCACAACTATTGGATCAATATAGATGTTGTTAAATAATAACCCGTTGCAGGCTACCTCTTCGCGGTGGTACTCGATACAATAAAAATCACTGTGAAATTGTAAGATATTGCTTTTTATGGCGCGGCACTCATCTACATAAATAATCTGCAGCGGGGTCGAAAACAACAACACCGGGCCTGTAAAAGGGAATGCCCCAAAATCTGCGTGGAAAATACCCGACCCTTCAGGAACGAGGTAAACGGTATATTCAGAAAACTGGGCAGGCGTACATAAAATATCTTCCCGTACATCCTGTAACCCAAGTAAAAATTCACCTGCTTTATCGCGGATTGCTTTCAATGGCCAATGATTTATGGCACTAATATAAATATACTCTGCTTTTTATAGCGACAACGACTTTTATGAGGCCGAGTTTGCGCTCAAAAATTACAAAACATCAATAGATGCTGCCGTTTGTTGACAGCTTTTCGGATGAAATAAAAAAAGCGAGGGATTGTGCGATTCCCTCCCCTGGGAGGGTGCAGGGAGGGGTTCATTCACAGACTTATTCGCCTGAAACGACGTATAAACCCCTCCCCGCCACCACGAAATCCAACCGCACCCCTCCCAAGGGAGGGAATTAAAAATCTTCCGAACACTTCTGGTGACAACACCAACAATAGCGGGGGCGCTCAGTAGTGCGAATGTTAAACACTCACTCTAACCAACTCCTCTAAAGCTCCGCATAAGGTATCAATCTCCTCCTCAGTATTATAATAATGCACGGAAGCCCTTACAATATTATTTAAGTGGTTTTTATTCATGTAAATGAGGGTTGAAACCGCCTTGCCAACTGATACGTTGATGTGCTTTTCGGCCAGCTTGTTTTTTACCGTTGCGGCCTCCATGCCATCTACCGAAAAAGTTACGATGCCGCATAACCCATCGCCAAAATCATGAACGGTTATGCCATTAATATTTTTTAGTTTTTCGCGTAGTAAGCCGGCTAAATATTGCACCCGCTGCCAGGTACGGTCAACACCGATATTGAGCGCATATTCAACCGCCTTGCCAAGACCAAGCGTTAAGGCACGGCTTTTTTCATACACTTCAAAACGGCGGGCATCATTACGCGGTTTAAAATCAGTTTGGGTTACCCATTGGGTAGTAAAGCCATCCAGGAAAAACAGTTTCAGCTTATCCTGAATTTCTTTGCGAACATACAGAAATCCCGTGCCCCTTGGCGCCCGCAAATACTTCCTGCCGGTTACGGCCAGCATATCGCAGCCTATTTCCTGCACATCCAGCGGCACATGGCCCACGCTCTGGCAGGCATCAAGCAGGTACAAAATATTGTGTTTGCGCGCTATCCTGCCTACCTCTGCTACCGGGATCATGCCCCCTGCGGTTGAGGGGATATGGGTTACGGCTATCAGCTTTGTCCGGTCAGAAATAGCATCTTCCAAAGCCTGCAGCCGGAAATTACCCTGATCATCATTAGGGATCACTTTAAACTCAACACCCAGTGTTTTTTGAGCGTGCAGCAAACCTATCAGGTTGGTTACATATTCCATTTCGCAGGTAATGATCTCATCGCCCGGTTTAAAATCAATGCCGTTAAAGGCAAGCCACCAGCCGATACTGGCGTTTTCAACAATGGCAATTTCATCCTTGCGGGCGTTGATGAGTCGGGCTATGAGGTTGTAGGTGTTTTCAAGCTCTTCGCGGTATGTGTACTCGGTTTCGTAGCCGCCGTTTTGCGCTTCTTCGTACAGGTAATCTATCACGGTATCAACCACCACATCTGGGTGCAGGGACGAGCCTGCATTATTGAAGTGGATGGTTTTTGTTGTGCCCCGGGTTTCGGCCCTTAGTTGCTGTACTTCCTGTTCGCTTAGTATATTTTTCATCAGGTTTAGTTATTTGTAAAGTTTATTTCCATCATGATATCGGCACGTTTGTAGGTGCCGGGTTCAACAGGGATTTCGGTAAAGCCCAGTTTGCGGTAAATGTGGATGGCGTTTTCGAGCACCCTGTTCGAAAACAGTACCAACTTTTTTACACCCAACTCACGCGCTTTATCAATACCGGTTTGACATAGAAACTGACCGGCGCCAGCCCCGCGACTGTCTTTATCAACCGCCATTTTGGTAAGCTCGTAAACGCCGTCTTCCATATACCGCAATGCTACTGTGCCAATAATTTTTTGGTTCGAAGTGACAAAGTAAATGCTGCCGCCTGTTTTAATGATGGCCTCGTCGGGATTTTCCAATACCCATTTATCAAAAGGCTCAACGGTAAAATACTCTTCGAGCCATGCCTTGTTAAACTTTTCAAAGTAGGGGGCATGTTGTGGCTGATAATCGATAACCTGTAGTTCCATGTGCTTAATTATTTGATCAATACAAAATAAAAACATCCGACAATGGCAAAACAGATGCAGTTTTATTAATTTTGAGCATAACAGATTTTTGTATGGAAAGCCCGGTACTCAATACAGATAATGATTTTTTATACGCGCAGATAGCTGCCCGGATCGAAAAGCAGATTAAACAAAACCTGCTCAAACCCGGCGATAAGCTGCCATCGGTAAGGGCGCTGAGCCAGGAACAGGGCATCAGCATGAGTACTGCTTATAAAGCTTATGTTGAGTTAGAGAACCTGGGGTTGATAGAGGCACGTACCAAATCGGGCTACTATGTAAAATACCTGCCCGCCCGTTTTGCGAGTGTGCCCGAAACCAAACCTCCGCTTAAAAAGGTTAAACAGGCCAGCGTTGCTGAAATGATTGCGATGGTTTACCGTAACATGTCGGAAGACAGCGTTTTGCAGCTCTCGCGCTCATCGCCGCCGCTCAGCCTGATCCCGCTGGCCAAGCTCAGTAAATCCATGATGGAATCTATCCGTAATAGTCCATCAGGTAATATCACTTATGAAAACCCGCAGGGTAATATCGCTTTGCGCAAACAGGTGGCTAAAAACGCTTTTAATTGGGGTGGTAATATTACCGAAGATGATGTGATCACAACACAGGGCTGCCTGGAAGCTTTAATATTTTGCTTAAGGGCGCTCACCAAGCCCGGCGATACCATTGCCATTGAAAGCCCTACTTATTTTGGGATTTTCAATGTGATGCTTAGCCTGGACCTGAAAGTATTGGAAATTCCGGTTTACCCCGATACCGGCCTCGACCTGGAATATCTGGAACGGGCTATGAATGAAGTGCCAGTAAAAGTATGCCTGTTTGTTACCAATTTTAGTAACCCGATAGGGGTTTGCATGCCCGATGAGCGTAAGCAGCAACTGGTGCGCCTGCTTGCTGAAAAGCAAGTTCCCTTAATTGAGGATGATATTTATGGTGAGATCTATTTTGGAAAAAGCCGTCCGCGCACCTGCAAAGGTTATGATAAGGATGGCTGGGTGATCCTTTGTTCATCGGTATCCAAATCAATAGCGCCCGGTTACCGGGTGGGGTGGTGCATACCACCGGCAAGATTTAAAGAACAGGTATTGAATATCAAAATGATGCATTCAATAGCATCGGCAACACCAACGCAAGCGGCTATCGGCCATTTTTTTGAAACCGGAAGGTATGATTTGCACATGAGGCATTTGCGCAAGGCTCTGTATACACAGTGCTTGCGATATACACAGGCTATAGCCGCACATTTTCCGTCGGGTACCAAAATAAGCAGGCCACAAGGCGGTTATGCCCTTTGGGTTGAACTGGATAAAAAAGTAAACGCTTTCGAACTTTACCAATTGGCCATAGAGCACAATATCAGTATTGCCCCCGGCCAAATCTTCAGTGTGGACGGGCGTTTTACCAATTTTATCCGCATTAGTTTTGGGTTAGCTTTTGATGAGATGGTTGAAGAAAGTTTTAAGGTGTTGGGGAGATTGGCGAATGGCCTTATATCCTGAACTACAAACATCACCAAATAAACTTAATTTTTTCTGAATGGCTGATTAGTAATAAATTAGTGTTTTATCTATGGTTGTGCCAAATAGCTATCTATAAGGCATTTATTAAATTTTTATTGTATTTTAAGTTCTGTTTTTAAAAGACGGCAGCACGTTTTAATGGTTATCCCCTTTATCATGAAATTTAAATTTTTACCGCTATGTGTTGCTGTTGTGTGTGTAACAGGACATCTGTGTGCGCAATCTTCAGCCTCGTTGCAATCGCAAATTCAAAAAAGCAAAGCTGATACCGGCAAAGTGAAGCTGTTGCTTGCTTTAAGCCGTGTTATCCTGCTCAAGTCGGGCGCGGGAGCAAAGGAAACAGATAGCTCTTACCGGTTTATGAAACAAGCCGAACAATTAAGCATTCAGCTTAATGATGTTAAAGGGCAGGGGAATGCTGCGTTGATGGCAGCAATGATCAACAATAAAAAGGGCGATCATAAAGCTGGTGCTGCATTGGCCCAAAGGGGGTTTAATTTTTTTAAGTCGATAGATGATTTGCCGGGTATGGCCGAAGCTTATGTCATTATTGGGCAGCATTATGGAAATGAAGGCCAGGACCTGGATAAAAAAATAGCCTATTATCAAAAAGCCATTGATATTTTTAGGCAAGCAGGTTTAAAAGACAGGGAAGCTACAGCTATGGTAGATATGGCCGATCTGCAAAGCATAAAAGGATCATATGATATTGCTGTTAAAAACCTGCGCACGGCATTGGCAATATACCAATCGATAGGGAAAAAAGACCTGGATGGTTTGTACAACCTGCTTGGCGGCTGCCTTACCTTTCAGGGAGATGCTGATAACGCTCTGAAGTATCAGTTGAAAGCGGTGAGGCTTGCCGAAGGTCGCGGTGATACCAGTTTGCAAATGTGTACAATATACAATCGGTTCGCCCTTTCGTACTATACGCTGCATAAATTTGGCGATGCCATTGTTTATTTTGATAAGGCTGTAAAAATTGCCCAAAAATATAATGACACAGCTTCAATAGTTGTAATAAACGGTAACCTGGCCATGAGCTACTATAAAATGGAACAGCCCGAAAAAGCGCTTGCACGGCTGCAATTGCTCAAAAACATGAATCTGTTTACAACAACGCAGGAAAGATTTGAAAATTACTATGATTTTTGCCTGGTTTACATGAGGCTTAAACAATATAAAATGGCCAAAGTGTACATCGACAAAATGGAGGCGTCAAAAAAAGATGCAGGGGCAAATTATACCGAGATGTTAAGGTCATATATTAATTATTATATCGCCACAGGGCAGTATAATAAAGCGTATCCCTACCTGCAGGAAAATGAAAGTTTTTATCAAAAAACAAAGGTGCTGTCTTTTTTGGCACAGAACCATCTCAACTGGTTTAAGGCCGACTCGGGGATGGGCAGGTACCAAAGTGCTATTAAGCATTACCAGCGCTACAAAATGCTTACCGATTCGGTTTACCTGGTTAACAATAACAAGCACACCTCCTTTTTGCAAATTGAGTTTGATACGGATAAGAAGAATAAAGACCTGCAACTGCAGGCCAAGGATATCCAACTGCTTAAAAACAATGAGCAGTTGCAGCGCAGCCGGTTTTTAGCAGCACAGGCCGATCGTAATTTGCTTATTGGAGGCTCGGTAATGTTGTTGCTTTCGCTGGGGGTTGGTTATAATCGTTACCGTTTAAAGCAGCGCAGCAATGTACGCTTACAGGCACAGCAAAACGAAATTAACAAGCAAAACCAATCATTGCAGCTGTTGAACCGTAAACAGGAAAAATTACTTAATGAAAAAGAATGGTTGCTCAAAGAGGTACATCACAGGGTTAAAAATAACCTGCAAATTGTGATGAGCCTGTTAAGCGCGCAATCGGCATACCTGGAGAACAACGCGGCCATTGAAGCCATTACTGAAAGTCAAAACCGGGTGCAGGCCATAGCGCTTATACACCATAAATTGTATAGTGCTGATAATGTGGCCAGCATTTATATGCCATCATACGTAACCGATTTGATCCGCAACCTAACCGATTGTTTTGACTCGGTTACCCGTCGTATCAGGTTTGAGCAGGTGGTTGAACCCATTTATCTCGATCTGACCCAGGCTGTTCCGTTCGGCCTGATACTTAATGAAGCCATAACCAATGCTATCAAGTACGCCTTTAGCAGTGAAGGCGGGCAGATCGTCGTCGCGTTGAACCGCGTAGGCGAAGACGGTGTGATACTAACCATTGCCGACAACGGAAAAGGGCTGCCGGCCGGCTTTGATCTTAAAACAGTAACCTCATTAGGTATGGAAATGATGAAGGCCTTAAGTAAACAACTGGGAGGCACTTTTAAAGTTCAAAATAAGTCGGGTGTTACTATCAGTGTTGAATTTAAAATTGAGAAAGTAAGGCACCATAGCGAGTTAGAAAGCAATTTCTTATAATGATCTTTATTTGCAATGCGTTGTTTCCGCGTGTTTAAATGATTCGTCGAGCAATTGCTTGAGCACAGTATTATCTACATCGGTCAGTTTAACAATATGCGTACAGCCGCCGCTTTGCTTGTGCTTACCTAATTTTTGCAGTAACTGTTCCTTGCTCTCAAAGCCTGGAAGATAGAGCGTTAAAGAATTTTTACGGGGCGAGAAGGCTATAAGCGGCGCGTCATCTTCACGGCCGCTTTCATATTGGTAATGATAACTGCCAAAGCCTACAATGGCCGGGCCCCACATTTTTGCTTTGTGGCCGCTGGCTTCCTCCATCAATTCGCTAAGTTTAAAACAGTCGGCGCGCTTGGTCTCATCCGTAATGGTGTTGATGAAATTGCTTACGCTTGCTACGGTTTCCGTGGTTTTATTGGTGTTTTTGGCCATGGCTTAAGCGGGATAAAGGTTAAAAACGATATATAAATATATCACGAAAATTTTATTTTATCCCACAGTTTATTGGCGACAACCTGCCGGATCACCTGCTCGCGGTAATTGCGGCTTATCGGGATGCGGTGCTGACCGATAAAAATATCATTCCCCTCAATACCATCAATTTTACCGGTTGATACGATGTATGATTTATGTACGCGGATAAAGAGTTTGTTATCTAAATTTTGTTCAAGGCTTTTGAGGTTAAGCAGCGTGATATATTTGCCTTTGGCAGTAAATATGGTAACGTAATTTTGCATCCCCTCCACGTACAGGATTTCATCAAAGTAAATCTTTTCGTATTTATTACCGCATTTGATAAAGAAGTAGCCTTCATCCGCTTCCGTTTTTGGTGCACCGGGCTGGGCCCAATTGTTAAGCAGGCGGTGATAATCTTTAGCCTTATTGGCCGATTTAAAAAATCGGTCGAACGTGATAGGCTTCAGCAGGTAATCGAGCACATTGAGCTGGAAGCCCTCTAATGCATAGCTTGGGTAGGCTGTGGTGATGATCACCATCGGTGGCTTCTGCATGATCTTTAAAAAATCAATACCATTCATTTTCGGCATCTGGATATCCAAAAATATCAGGTCGATAGCCTGGTGATCAAGTAGTTTGATCAGTTCGAGCGGGTTTTCGCAGGTGCCGGTTAAATTCAAAAAATCAACCTCGCGTACATAACTGGCTAATCCTTCGCGGGCTAAGGGCTCATCATCTATTATTACACAGTTCATCATAGTGAGGCCATTTGAAAGGTTGCGGATGATTGTTCCAGTTCGGTTAAAGTTAATTGCAGGTGTACCTCAAAGCGGTCTCCGGTATTTTGGATCTCCAGCTTATGAAGATCGGGGTAAACCAGGTCAAGCCGGCGCTTTACATTTTTCAGGCCGATACCGCCATAGTTCACAACCGCGGTTCCCGAGTCGTTTGATGTGCTGTTGGCAATGTAAAAAGCGAGCTGATCGTTTTTCAGTCCCAATCTAATCGCAATCCAGTTAGGCTGTTCCGCCTCTTTGGATACATGCTTAAACGCGTTTTCTACAAAGGTCATCAATATAAAGGGGGCTACGCCTAAATGACCTGGCATCGGCTCATCTGCCTCAAAGGTAACATGCACATTATTGTTTTGCCGAAGCTTTTCCAGCTCGATAAAGTTTTCGAGATAGCTAAGCTCTTTTCCTAAAGAGATTTGCTGGTCGTTGCACTCGTACAACTGGTACCGCAGTAATTCAGAAAATTTGGCCAATGATGCCGATGCCTTACCGGGGTTTTTATGGATCAGGAAAAATATGGAGTTGATGCTGTTGAACAGAAAATGTGGGTTAAACTGGTATTTCAGGAATTTAAGTTCGGTTTCCAGTTTCTCTTTTTCGAGCAACTGCTGGCGGTGCTGGGTTTGCAGCCAGTTTTTGGTGAGTTTGATACTCATACCCAAAGTCATACTGGCTACGGTAGAGGGGAAGGAAGTATTATAGAAACTCATAAAATTGCCCGGATCAACGCCAAACATTTTTTTTACTGAGCAGCCTGCAAAAAAAGCACTTAAATAATAGCCGCCGTTAATAAGTGATGATGTGCCGATGATGGTTAGCGAAAGATAAATTACATATTGGGTAAGCCGCTCTTTTTTCATAAACCGCGGCATTAAGAAGTAAAGGTTAAAATATACCGCCAGCGCCTGGAAAACTACATAAGCCAGGATCTTGACACTATAAGCCGAAAAAAACATCGATTTAGCCGCTGCCACAGGGTTAGCCACCGCTATGGTAAACCAAAAATAATGGTACACACACCAAAATGGGATGTGGTACAGCTTGTATTTAAACAGCCAGTTTTGGTTTAATGTATCAACGGATAAACTATTCATATTCTCGTTTAATTGTTTGAGATGCTATATCTCTGCCACTGTAAGTGCCGGTACTGCCTACTTTATAAGAAAACAAAGCAGCCGTCATTGCGAGGTACGAAGCAATCCCCGATAAGCAGAGCAACCAAGCAAGTTCCTCTGTATAGTTTGGGATTGCTTCGTACCTTATAATGACGTGATCATATGTTATTGATTATTAAGTATATTTTTTTGGTGAATTTTATAACATGGGCGTTGCCTGCGGCCCGGGCTTTCCGTTGCAAGTCCTCGCCTTTCCTGCCCGCAACCCTTTTACGCGCTCCGGGCTTTACACTGCAATCCCTAACGCGGCCCATGCGCAACACCGCTAAAATATATTTTACATGTCATCACTTTTTTTAGGCTTCCCTGATGGGTACCTCGCAATGACGGCCGTTATATAGTGCCCGTACCTGTGGGGGCTCGCAACAACGGCTGTTATAAACTGTTTCCCGCCCCATCAGGGTCTCTCGCAGAGGACCCTGAGGCCCACCACGTTTCAATATCCTACCTAAAGATACAGCAATTGCGCTGATTTATATTTCGTTATTGTATCAACCTGCACAAATAATTGACCAAATGCAGGCTTTAACATATAAGCCGTAAAAAAGGCAATATAGTTTTGGTTTTAAACCGATTAACCCGCTTCTGTGTATCTCATCAATTATCTCACGTCACTCATCATTCATGTTTTTTAAAGTTTAAAGCACTGTTTTTATTTGCCGGCATAACCTCCAAAAAGGTTACACACGCCATATGAAAACTTTATGCATCAGCCTGTTACTTATTTGCCTGGCACAAATAGTAAATGCCCAGGTGTCGGGCAGGGTTACCACGGCCGGCAGCCAGCCCTTGCCATATGTTACTGTATCGCTTGTCAGAACTGCAGATTCATCTTCAGTTAAAAGTATGCTTACCAATGAGCAGGGAGGCTATAATATCGCGGATGCCCCTTCCGGGAATTACCGGTTGCGGTTAAGCAGTATCGGCTATCAAACCTGGTTTTCATCACCTTTTAAAATCAGCGGGAGCAGGGAGGCAAAATATCTTGCTGTTATTGTAATGAAGGAGGACACCCGGCAATTGGGCGAGGTGGTAGTGCGGGCAAATAAGCTATTGTACCAGCAGCGCAGCGATGGTTTAGTGGTAAATGTTGAAAGCAGTGTGCTTACCAAAGGCAGTACGGCCCTGCAGGTGCTGGAGCGTTCGCCGGGGGTAACTATCGATCACCGGGATAACGGGATTGCGCTAAATGGTAAAAGCGGGGCTACCGTAATGATCAACGGCAAACTGGTGCGTATGCCGCTTGCCCAGGTCATGAATTTGCTCAACGGTACCAGTGCCGATAATATTGAAAAAATAGAACTGCTGAGCACCCCGCCCGCCGGATACGATGCCGAAGGCAGCGCCGGCATCATCAATATTGTAATGAAGAAAAGCAAAAAGCAGGGAACAAACGGCTCTTATTCCTTAACTGGCGGTTACGGCATGGGCGAAAAAGGCACTGCCGGCATCAACCTCAATCATAACACCCAAAATGTTAACCTGTATGGCTCCTACACTTTCCAGCACGACAGGACCTATACCGATCTTTTTATTACCGGAAGTCAGTACATGCCTTTTATCGGAGGTAATGCCGAGACAGAATTTTACACAAAAACTAAAAGGATCAGCAATAATCATAACGCCACCCTGGGTACTGATATTAAGCTGGATCCTAAAACTACCCTTAGCGGGACACTGAGCTATAACAACAGCCATTCGCCCACTTATACCTACAGTAACGCGGGCTATAAGATCCTGCCCGATTCATTGCTCAGGTATATAGGTCATATCAATGGGAACGGGCATTGGGATAACCTCACCAGCTCGCTCAATATTGAACATGTGCTGAAGGAAGGGGAGAAGATAAGCGTGGAAGCCGATTATATCCATTATGGAAATAACAGCCCAAGCGAAGTTAATACGTCCTTTGTAAACAAATATGGCGAGCAGGTGTACGCCAACAACAGTGTAAGCGCGCAAAGGCAACGCGGATTTGCCAATACGGCCATCAACGTAGGCGTGTTTAAAGCCGATTATGCCAACCAGCTATCACCCTTACTAAAACTGGAAACAGGTATTAAAGGAACGCATACCGGCAGTTCAAGCTCATCGGGTATCGAAAGTTTTAATAATGGAGCCTGGGAGCGTAATATGCAGACCGCCGCGAACATATACATGAAAGAGGATATTGGCGCGGTTTATCTGTCCCTCACCTGGCAGTTGGGCAAAAGCATAAGCCTTAATACCGGCGCGCGTTATGAGTATTCCTACACCAATATGGAGAATCCGCAAACCGGCGGCAATATTGTAGACCGTAAACTGGGAAAACTGTTTCCGACAGTGCTGTTTACCAAAAAGCTGGGCGAACGGTCCGAATTGCAGCTGTCCTATACCAAAAGGATCAGTCGTCCATCATATGACGACCTGGCCTCATACTTTGCATACAGCGACCCTACGGCGGTTTACACCGGCAATCCTTTTCTTAAACCAACCATCACCAATAATATAAAACTGGGCTATAACTATGGCGACTATAGCTTTTCCCTGCTTTACAGCCGGGATGATAATGCCATAGCCCGCTATCAGCTCAGCGAAAGCCCCGCGCACGATATTTTGTTCATCTCGCCGCAAAATCTGCCGTATCAAAATTACCTTACCTTGCAGGCCAATGTGCCGGTTAAAGTGAGCAACTGGTGGGAAATGACCTATAGTCTGGTTGGCGGCCTAAGGCAGTTTAAGGAGGATTATACTTTACATCCATTAACCAAATCATACTTCGGATATTCCTTTAATTTTAACCAGTTGTTTAAGTTGTCCGGCAGCTTTTCGGCAGAGGCATCGGGACAGTACAATTCCCTGGCGTACAATGGCACAACGAGGGTTGATGGTTTTGGGGTGATCAATGCAGGGATCAAAAAAGAGCTGAAAAATAACGGGGGCAGCCTGCAGTTATCAGTGGCCGATGTGTTCAGTGCTGCACAGATCCATGTGCGGTACGGCACACTTACACCTGAGGCTTTTGACATAAAGAGCAACGTACTTGTCAATACCGAAACCAGACGTTTCCCGGTAATTAAGCTTACTTATTCAAAGTCGTTTGGTGGTACAAGACCGGCGGGCCGGGGGAAACCGGAAAGCGGTTCAAAAGAGGAGAGTGAAAGGATGAGGAGTAACTAAGTTATCTGTTTTATTCCCTGGCATTCCGCGCCGCCGGCTTTAGCCAAAACCCGCGTCGGCCTACCGCTTATGTGTTTTCCTGTACTTTGACGGCGACATGCCAATCAGTTTGGTAAATAGCCTTGAAAAATAATAAGGGTCGTCAAAGCCCAGTTCTGAGCAAATTTCCTTGATGCTCCTTTCGGTAAAGTACAGGTACTGGCAGGACGTTTGAATCTTGAGCAGGTTAAAATAGTTAATAGGTGATGAGCCCGTTTTTTGTTTAAACAGCCGCAAATAATGTGATGCTGAAATTCCCTGCTGTTTTGCCAAATGCATCACTTCAAACTTTTGACTAATGTGTTTTTTCATATAAGCGATGGAGTTGCTCACAAAATCGTTATCATAATCAACCGGGTTTGTTTGTTTATAATACACCAGCGATGAGATGAAATTGAGCAGGTTGATGTTAACGATCTCCATTTCTTTTTCATGATAGCTGTGTTCAAGCACGGCGTAGATCTGTTCGTAAAGCTTGATCCGGCTGCTGTCGTACGGAACAGATTGTACCACAGGCTGCCCGTTTTCGAGCGAGCGCTCATAGATCAGGTGCGAATTTAGCCCGCTGAAGTGCACCCAGTAAATGCTCCAGGGATTTGTTTCCGAGCTTATATAACGGTGTGCCACGTTACGGGGGATAATGAAAAAAGTATTGGGTTTAAGGGTGTGGTCCTGGCCCCCTAAATAAACATAGCCTTCTCCATCTATGCAATAAAGCAAAATATATTCGTTACTGCCTGTACGGCGTTCCCGGTCATGAAAGGCCGCCTTTGGGTAATAGCCTATAGCGGTAAGGTAAAAGCCTTTGATCAAAGCATTGCTGGTGATGGCTTTTTTTATGTTTGGTGGCAATACGATCATTTTTTGACCGATAAAGCCTTCTTTGATCCGTTTTTTAGGTTCGGCTATCGCATTCATAACGCTGCTGTATAACTGGCGATTAAAGGTATTTATTTTTTTTATCCCGGCAAGATTTTAATACCTGCCGGCAAATGATAGTATTATCCATTAATTTTTAAAGAATATCCATTTTTTTAACACTTGTTTCATAGTAGGTTTACCAAACCAATTAGGGCTAAAACAGGTTGGGCAAATTACCTTGCTGTTTAATGATGCTGATAACTTATGAACAAACAATTTAAATATCTGAACAAGCATGGCTGTTAACACCACAACCCGTTTATGGGGGCAGCATAACGGTCATAACGTTTATCTTTTCAAAATTGAAAACGAGAACGGGGCCTATGTTGAACTTACCAATTACGGCGCGGCCATCGTATCAGTTGTGGTGCCCGACAGGCTGCAGCACTTTGAAAACGTGGTGGTTGGCTTCCCTAATCTGGAAGGATATTTGAATGATACCTGCTACATTGGCTCAACCATAGGTCGGTACGGCAACCGCATCAGCAATGCCCGGTTTAAGTTGGATGACAGGATCTATTATTTGGATGCTAATGATGGAAAAAATTCCAACCATGCCGGTAAAAGCGGTTTTAATTATAGGGTGTTTACTGCCGAAGCTTTTAATAATGGTGTAGTGATGACCCTGACCAGCCCTGATGGCGATGGGGGTTATCCCGGTAAGTTGGAGCTTATGGTTATCTATACCTGGAGCAATGATAATGAATTGCTGATCAATTATAAAGCTACTACCAACAAAGCCACGATAGCAAATTTTACCAATCACGCTTACTTTAATTTATCGGCATTTAAAAGTAAGATCTATAACCACAAGCTTACCCTGCTATCGGATATTATTGTGGATTTGCACGAAGATTATACGCCGAGCGGGGCAATTATACCAGCCGGGCAAAAGGCTTTCAATAATAACAAGCTGGGCGATAAATTTAATATAGATGAAAACCATGTTGAGGGCCTTAACCTGTTTTACATTATCAACAGTGGAACCGGGGAGAACGGCTTAATTTATGCCGCTCTTTTAACCGAGGAAGCATCGGGGCGCACCCTTAAGGTTTTTACGGATTATCCCGGCGTGTTCCTGTACACCGGTGATTATTTAAGCAGCACTACGCCTATACATACTGGCCGGGGGGCGAAACCTTTTGATGCGTTGTGCCTGGAGTGTCAGCATTATCCGGATAGCATCAATCATCCTGATTTTCCGCAGGCTGTATTGCGGGCAGGCGATGTATACAATCAGAGTATTTTATACAAGTTTGGCACCCTATAAAGCTAAAAGCCGAAGGCTTAAAGCTGAAAGCAAAGGTGCGAAGGACTACATTTAGTAAACGGTTTATTAAAGTAAATTTATAAAGAGAAGAAACTAACCAGTATCAAATGACCATCGATTTTAAAAAAGAAGTAAAATTTAACAGCGGCTATATTATAGGGATCTCCTTTATATCGGCACTGGGCGGTTACCTGTTCGGCTTTGATTTTGCCGTAATATCGGGTGCGCTGCCGTTCCTCCGCAAGGAGTTTGCGCTTGACCCTGTTTGGGAGGGCTTCCTTACCGGTTCCCTGGCGCTGGGCTGTATCGTGGGCTGTATCATAGCCGGCCGCATTGCCGAAAAATACGGCCGTAAACCCGGTCTCATGGTTGCGGCGTTTATTTTCGCGGTATCGTCACTGGGTATTGCCTTTTCAACCGGGCTCACTTATTTTATCATTCTGCGTTTTGCAGCGGGCATAGGGGTAGGGATGGCATCTATGCTTTGCCCCATGTACATTGCCGAAATTTCCCCGGCACAGGTTCGGGGGCGTAATGTCGCTATCAACCAGCTTACCGTAGTATTGGGCATCCTGATCACCAACCTGTGCAACTATTTTTTGGCCGACAGCGGCGATAATGCCTGGCGCTGGATGTTTGGTTTGGGCACGGTACCTGCCGCGGTATTTTTATTAGGGGTTATAGCCCTGCCCGAAAGCCCCCGGTGGCTGATCAAGGCCGGTCGGCACGCTGATGCCGAAAAGGTACTTTACAAAATAGGCTCCGAAGAGTTTGTGACTTCAACACAGCAGGCTATTGAAAAATCGCTTACCGGCGCAAAAAAGCAATCGTACCGCGCCGTATTTGAAAAAAGCGTACGCCCTGCCGTATTGATAGGTATTACGCTGGCTGTGTTTCAACAGTTTTGTGGCATCAATGTGGTATTCAATTATACTTCAACCATTTTTGCTTCCGTAGGTTCAAGTTTAAATCAGCAATTGTTTGAAACCGTTTCTATCGGTATTGTTAACCTGGTGTTTACCCTGCTGGCTATGTGGCAGGTTGATAAGCTTGGCCGTAAGCCATTGATGCTCATTGGCTCATTAGGCTTATCCATATTTTATATTGTATTGGCTTACCTGCTGCAAAATCACCTGGCGGCCGGGCTGGTATCCATATTTGTGTTGCTGGCCATCAGCACTTACGCGCTTTCGCTTGCGCCGATAACCTGGGTGCTTATTTCAGAGATCTTCCCTAACAAGATCCGTGGCGCTGCATCAACAGTGGCCATTGTATCGTTATGGGCTGCCTATTTTATATTGGTGTTCACCTTTCCTATACTGGCTAAGGTGCTGGGCACTTACGGACCCTTTTATATGTACGCGGTGATCTGCTTTTTAGGCTTTTTGTTTGTGCTTAAAAAAGTGAAAGAAACCAAAGGCCAAACCCTTGAAGAGTTAGAAGAAAATTTAATAAGACATTAATAATTATAAGTTTCATGAATGATTTGTATGTAAATGTTTGGGAAGAGAAGGTGGTTATCCCAACCTACGGTATAGGGAAGCCCGATAAAAACCCCATGTTTTTTGAAAAGCGCGTTTACCAGGGCAGCAGCGGCAAGGTGTACCCTAACCCGGTTATCGAAAAAATTTACGACCAAAAAGAAGATAAAGAATACGCAGGCCTTTACATCGAGAATAAATACCTCAAAGTACTCATCCTGCCCGGGCTTGGCGGCCGTATCCAGATGGCTTATGACAAGATCAGGGACCGTCATTTCATCTATTATAACCAGGTGATTAAGCCGGCACTGGTAGGGTTAACCGGCCCCTGGATTTCGGGTGGTATTGAGTTTAACTGGCCGCAACACCATCGTCCAAGTACTTTTGAACCGGTTGACTATAAAATTGAAGAAAATGCCGATGGCAGCAAAACCGTTTGGGTTAATGAGGTAGAACGCATGTTCCATACCAAGGGGATGGCCGGTTTTACGCTGCATCCGGATAAGGCTTACATCGAAATAAAAGCGAAGCTCTATAACCGCTCGGCCCTGCCGCAAACCTTTTTATGGTGGGCTAACCCGGCGGTGAAAGTTAATGACGATTACCAGTCGGTTTTTCCGCCTGATGTGAACGCGGTGTTTGACCATGGTAAGCGTGACGTATCAACATTCCCGATAGCTACGGGTACTTACTATAAAGTTGATTATTCGCCGGGTACAGATATCTCAAGGTATAAAAATATCCCGGTGCCAACGTCGTACATGGCTATCAACTCCAATTACGATTTTGTAGGCGGATATGAACATGACAGTCAGGCTGGTTTGCTGCACGTAGCCAATCATCATGTATCGCCAGGAAAAAAACAGTGGACCTGGGGCCACAGCGATTTCGGCCTGGCTTGGGACAGGAACCTGACCGACGAGGATGGCCCATACATTGAATTGATGACGGGTATGTATACCGATAACCAACCCGATTTTACCTGGCTGATGCCGCACGAGGAAAAGCATTTTACCCAATACTTTATGCCATACCGCGAGCTTGGCATAGTAAAAAACGCTACCAAAGATATCCTGCTGGCACTTGATTATAAAGAGGGCAAACTACTATTGAAAGTTTATGTAACCGGCGAGCAAAACAACCTGAACATCAAACTGCTGCATGATGGCAAAGTATTATTAAGCGAAAAAGTTTGCATTGTACCTGAACAGATTTATACCCGCGAGATAGCTGTTAAAGATATCAACGAAAATCTTTTACTGCTTACTGTACATTCTGAAGCAGGCAAAGAATTGATCAAATACGATGCATCAAGCAATAAGCTTAACAACATTCCTGAAGCTGCTAAACCGGCCCTGCTGCCTGCCGATGTGGAAAATAACGAGCAGTTATTTTTAACCGCGCAGCATTTGGAGCAGTACCGCCATGCTACTTATAGCCCGGTACCTTATTATGAAGAGGCCCTGCGCCGTGACCCGAAAGACATCCGCAACAACAATGCTTTGGGTTTATGGTATTTGCGCCGCGGACAGTTTGCTAAAAGCGAACCTTACTTTCGCAAGGCGGTTGAAACCATTACCCAGCGTAACCCTAACCCTTATGATAGCGAATGTTATTACAATTTAGGCTTGGCGTTGAAATTCCTCGGTAAAAAAGATGAAGCGTACAAGGCATTTTACAAAGCTACCTGGAGCAATGCCTGGAAAGATAGCGGCTATTTTTCGGTAGCACAGATCGACCTGGAGAACGGCGATTACGAACTGGCGCTTGATCATTCTTTATCTTCTTTGGATAGAAATGCAAATAACAGCAAGGCTTATGTTTTACGTTCGGCGGCTTTCCGTAAGCTCCGGCGTTTTGAAGATGCTGTCGAGGTAGCTACAGCGGCAATAAAAAGGGATGCGTTTAACCTGGGCGCTCTGTATGAGTTGGTTTATGCTTACAAAGCTTTGGGCAATGAAGAAAAAGCCATTGAAAGCCTTAACGAACTGACTAAACTATCACGCGGTTACTACCAAAATTATATCGAGTACGCGCTTGATTATAGCAACGCCGGCTTGTACCAGGAAGCTGCCGATCTGCTGAACTATGCAGTTAACGGTGATGCCACCAGTCCGATGGTGTATTATTACCTTGGCTACTTTGCGCACAGGTTAGGCAATAATGAACAGGCAATTGCATATTTTAAACAGGCCACTGCTTCTGATTCATATTTGTGCTTCCCTGATAGGCTGGAAGAGATTGGTATACTGAAACTGGCTGCTGAGCTTGTGCCTACCGATGCCAAAGCACCTTATTATTTAGGCAACCTGTTTTATGATAAACTGCAGTATGATGATGCCATCGCCGCCTGGGAAACATCAGCAAAACTGGACGATACGTTCCCAACCGTATTCAGGAATCTGGGTATAGCCTATTATAATAAACGTAATGACCCGGCAAAAGCTTTAATTTGTTTTGAAAAAGCCTTTGCGTTGGATCCCGCCGATGCCCGCGTACTGATGGAACTCGACCAGCTTTACAAAAAGCTGAACTATTCTGCAGAAGCACGACTGAAATTTGTTGAAGCTAACCTGGAGACTGCCAAATTTCGTGATGATGTTTATTTAGAGCGTGCAACGCTGTATAACTTTTTAGGCGAGCACCAAACCGCTTTTGAACAAGTAATGCAAAGAACTTTCCACCCATGGGAGGGAGGTGAAGGCAAGGCATCCGGCCAATATGTTGCCGCCTTAGTTGAAATGGCCAAGCAAAATATCCGCGATAGCAAATACAATGAAGCCATTGAACAGTTAACCCAGGCACAAACCTACCCACATAATTTAGGCGAGGGCAAACTATTCGGTACACAGGAAAATGATATCTTTTACTGGCTGGGCCAGGCCCACGAAGGCCTGCAGCAAACTGAACGGGCTAAGGCTTATTTTGAGCAGGCAGCCATAGGTTTGGAAGACCCGACAGCGGCTGTTTTTTATAACGATCAGCAGCCCGATAAGATCTTTTATCAGGGTTTGGCAAAAAAATGTCTGGGTGACAGTACATCGGCCGAACGAATCTTTAAAAAACTGCTTAATTATGGTATCGGGCACATGGATGATAACGTAAAAATTGATTACTTTGCCGTCTCGCTGCCAAATTTGCTCATTTTTGAAGATGATCTGCAGGTAAGGAACCGCGTGCATTGCTACTTTTTACAAGGACTGGGATACCTCGGTTTACGTGATTTCGAGCAGGCACAAAAGGCCTTTACCGAGGTTCTGAAACTTGATGCCGGGCACTTTGGGGCGAGGATACATCAAAACATGATAAACCAAATTACCGAAGTAGCCGGTTAAACCAAAAATCACACGTGAGAACTACTCAAAGAAAAACTTTACCACTGGGCCTGCTTTTCGCAGGCTCAATGCTGTTTGCCGGCATGGCAGCAGCACAGGATGTAACCATCCCTGTTGAAACACAGCACAACGCTATTGTATTACAAACCGATGCCGAAAAGCACCTGAACATGGTATACCTGGGGGCAAAGCTTGCCAACAGTGCCGAGTATGCCCGTATCCAGAAAATGTACAAACAGGCCGATGATTCGGGTGTACAGAATGACGCTTACACGCCATCAGGATCGGCCAGTCTCGGCGAGCCGGCTATTACAGTTACCCATGCCGATGGCAATAAATCATTGAACCTGACCTATGTAAGCCATATGGTAAGCAAGGTAAGTGATGACATTTCATTACTGGTGGTTACCATGAAAGATCCTGCTTATGATTTTGAGGTAAAGCTATATTACAAAACCTATTTTAAAGAAGATGTTACCGAGCAATGGTCGGTGATAAAACATAACGAAAAGGGGATAGTAACGCTTGATAAATATGCGTCGGCCAATTTAAACCTGAAGGGTAATACTACCGGCGGTTTCTGGTTAAAACAATATCACGGCAACTGGGCTATGGAAGTTCAGCCCGAAGAAGCCCGTTTAACCCACGGCATTAAAACCATCGATAGCAAACTGGGTACCCGTGCCAACCTGTATGAGCATTCGATGTTTGCCATATCGATGGATAAACCTGCTACTGAGGACGAAGGCAAAGTGCTTTATGGCGCTATGGAATGGTCGGGTAATTTCAGGGTTGATTTTGAGCTGGATGTGGCCAATAACCTGAAAATTATTGCAGGGATTAACAATGCGGCGTCCGAGTATCATTTAAAACCGGGTGTTGAATTTACTACGCCAGCGTTCCTGTATACTTACTCTGATCATGGTAAGGGCGACGCCAGCCGCAAGCTGCAAAACTGGGCCCGCAAATATAAAATTGTTGATGGCGAGGGTTCAAGGCTTACGTTGTTGAACAACTGGGAATCGACTTATTTTGATTTTAATGAAAGCAAGCTTGCAAGCTTATTAAAAGATACCAAAAAGCTGGGTGTCGACCTGTTTTTATTAGATGACGGCTGGTTTGGTAACAGCCACCCGAGAAACGGTGATAACGCCGGTTTGGGCGATTGGCAGGAGAATAAACAAAAATTGCCTAACGGCATCAGCTCGCTCGTGAAAGAAGCGCAGGCCAACGGCGTAAAATTCGGCATCTGGATTGAACCGGAAATGGTTAATCCTGCCAGCGACCTGTATAAAGCCCATCCTGATTGGGTTATCAAACAACCAAACCGTCCTGAAAAGTATTTCAGGAACCAGCTGGTACTTGACCTGGCTAACCCTAAAGTGCAGGATTTTGTATTTGGCGTAGTTGATAACCTGTTCACCAAAAATCCTGATCTGGCTTATATTAAATGGGATTGTAACGCGGTTATTTATAATGCGTATTCGACTTATTTGAAAAAAGACCAGTCGCACATTTATGTTGATTATGTGAATGGTTTGTACAATGTATTAAAACGTGTTCGTGCTAAATACCCTAAAGTGCCCTTGATGCTTTGTTCGGGTGGCGGCGGCCGCGTTGACTATGGCGCATTGCAATATTTTACCGAGTTTTGGCCAAGCGATAATACAGATCCGCTGGAGCGTGTATTTATCCAGTGGGAGTATTCATTCTTCTACCCGGCTATTACCAGCTCAAACCATGTGACCGATTGGGGCAAACAACCTATCAAATACCGTGTGGATGTGGCCATGATGGGTAAAATGGGCTTTGATATTGTTATTGGCAAACTAAGCGAAAACGATTTGAGTTTCTGTCAGTCGGCGTTGAAAAACTATGACGGCTTAAAAGATGTGATCTGGCATGGCGATCAATACCGTTTAGCTTCGCCGTGGGATAACGATGCGGCATCTATCATGTATGTAAATACTGATAAATCAAAGGCGGTAATGTTCAACTACCTGGTGAATAACCGGTACGGCTCGGGCAGCAAAGTACCTGTACGCTTGAAAGGCCTCGACCCTAATAAAAAATACCGTGTTAAAGAAATTAACCTTTATCCGGGCACTGGTTCGGTTTTAGGCAAAGAGGATTTAACTTTTACCGGCGATTTCCTGATGAATGTGGGTATTAATCCCGGTAACAGCGCCTATCACACCAGTGTAGTGTTGGAGTTGGAGGCGATTTGATAGAATTATAATTAGTTAAAAATAAGCGTCATTGCGAGGTACGAAGCAATCCCCTATCGGCAGGGCCGCCCTGTATAGTTTGGGATTGCTTCGTACCTCGCAATGACGTTTTTTATATATCTACCTCAGTTTACGGGTCATATCAAAGTGATCAACCCTTGTTGAGGTTAGCGGCAGTTTGCTGCAGGCAGAGTAAAAAATATAATCCTTATCCTCAGTAATACCCGGTAATAATTTATTAATAACCTTCCCGATCTGCATGTTCTCGCTTTTTACCGCGTTGGTATCGGCAATGTTTACTTTGGTTGTATAATAAATTACCGGGAACCAGCCATGGCTGTTTTTTTGATTGCCTATCCGGAATACTCTCGGCTCGCCTGCAACACCATCAATTACTACCGGGAAACGGTATTGTTTTACTGTTGCCTCGGCAGCATCCTGGAATAATTTGCCGGCATCGGTATCGTGTTCGTATTGCCAGTAGTCGTTAGGGGCGGTACATTGTAAAGCAAGCTCAAGGGTTAAACGGGCGTCGGCAAAGTGCTGTTTATTGTATTTCTTTTTTCCCAGCTCATAAAGCTCCGGGGCTGTTTTGCTGTTAATTTTATAAGTATTTACATTTACCGAGGTTAGTTTCCAGCCATAATCGTATTTGGCATACAGTGCCGTGATCATTTCCTGGTTTGGCTGGCTTTTATCCTTTGGCAAAAAAAGCACCATATACATTTCATGGGTAATGCCATTATAGATCATTTTATAGCTGTTAATGCCTGCAGAGGGATTGCCTATGGTATCTGTACTGCGATGTTTATTTACAATGTAATATTCATCGTAAATATCATAGTCGGCAGTTTTAACTGCGTTGCCTACCAACTCTATTTGCCTGAGATTTGACTTGTCGTCCAGCATCTCCCGCGATTCCATGTTGCTGATGTCATCGGTGTTGCCGGTACGGAGGTCATGAAGCAGCTGTTCATTTAATTTGTGGAAATCATCGCGTTTGCTGCCGGGGATCTGGTCGTTTCGCCATGCTCCCGGCTGTTTAATACAGCTTTGTAATGATATAGCCAGTAAAGCGAAGGGAATGAGTTTAATTGTGTTTTGGTATAGGGTTTTCATATTACCCGTAATAATATGAAAAAACACTCAATTGTACTATCGCCACCGGGTTATGAATAACCAAGGTTTTGCATAATGGGATATAGCGGTTGGCTGTTTCACTTTAAGCAGATAAAATCCGGTTTGGAAAAGTTAACATTACTGACATTTTACTAAAGAATCCTGCCAGTTTATGTTAAATATTTATGGGTATCATAAAAAATGGTTTCTTTTGAATTTGGCTTTTTACAACCTGTGGCTATATTGCTTTTAATTACTAAATGTGTTGCGTTCCCTTACAAGGGGAACTGAAATTTATATGGAAAACTTCAATGAGATTTTTGATCTGGAATACTTCTTTCGCTTGTCGCCCGATTGGTTATGTGTTGCCGGGTTTGATGGTTACTTTAAAAAAATTAACCCGGCTGTTTCCAAAACTTTAGGTTATACCGAAAGCGAACTGTTTGCAAGGCCTATCGATTCATTTGTTTATCCCGAAGACAGAAGCATCACCGCAAGTAAACGTGAGAGTATAAAGAAAAACAATCCGCTGTATAATTTTGAAAACAGGTATGTAACCAAAAGCGGAGAAATAGTATGGCTTTCATGGATCTCGATGCCAGTACAAAAACAGCAGCTGGTTTTTGCTATTGCCAGAAATATTACCGACAAAAAGAAACTGGAAGAATTTAGCAAAGTATCACTCGTATCGGTAAAAAATAACGAAATTGAAAGAGGAGCGGAGTTAAGTACACATAATCTAAAGCCAATCAGTGAACTTTCTATTGCCGATCAGCTTTGGCTTTATGAGCTTGAAACGCTGGTAAGAAAATATATTGGAAAAGTTGATTTGATCATTGTATTGTTAAGTAATGAAATGGGTTTAAGTGAAAGGCAACTGCACCGGCGCATAAAAAACACCACGGGTATTACGCCAAATAATTATATCCGGCGAATCCGTTTACTAATGTCGATGGAGGCAATTAATAGTGGTAAATACCGTACCGTGGCCGAAATATCGTATATAGCAGGGTTTGAAACCCCGGCTTATTTCCGGAAACTGTTTAAAGAATTTTATGGTCGTGATATAGCCGAATTTTTGCAATAGATATAAAGCCGCTCCTCTCTTATTTGACTCTTTTCATCGGGAATTGTATTGCCTTTTGCCAGCCTTTCCTTGTCCCCGATATTTCGGCCACCAACGAGTTGTTAGTGATTTGGGTATAGGTTATTTTTTGCGGGAAATCATGCTCCGGATTTTCAAAAACGAGGTGTTTGTTGTTAGATGAGGTAAGCGTAAAAGTTACCGCTTTGCCGCCATTTTGATTGTTTACCGTTGGGATATAGTAAAGCTTGCCTTTATGTTGCTCCATACGGATATGTTCGGATGATACCGTATCTGCACCAGTCAACGAATAGCTTCTGCCGATAAAGGTACTGTCGTTAAGCTTTTTCCATGTTTCAATATCCACTGTTTTTGCCGATTGATTTTTCCAGCTGCCGATCAACCATTTAGCATGCGTGATAGGCTGGTTTTTTTGCTGGCCAAAAATGCTATGAGCAGAATTAATGCATAATACAATAAGTAACTGCAATTTGAATTGGTGGAGCAGGGTCATGAGTGGTAAATAAGTAATTGAAGTTACAAATTGAAAGGAGGAAATCCAACGCCTGAGTGACGGGTTCGGCTAAAGCCGAAGCTTCATTTTAATTCTCCGTCACTTAAAAGTGACGGCAATGAAGTTGTAATGATATTTTATGTCTGTTTTGATTCATTGCCGTTGGTTTTAACCAACGGGTATTTAGTGAACCGAGCTGGCTTTAGCCTAAATTTTAAACGAGATAGTGAGTATTCATTTGTCGCAAATACACCCGTCATTTGTCGCGTGTATAACCTTGCTTTGGCGTTCATTTTCAGCATCTTTGAATAAATCAATAATGAATCATGGAAAACTCAGCAAATAACAACCCCGAAATCATTGTTATAAAAGAAACTCAAAAGGTACTTGATGTTAAATGCGCTCTGCTTAATGGTTCAAGCTTTGAGCAAACGATGATGAACAATGCAAGCCTTAAGGATGTTTGTATAACCGGGCTTAAAATTGAAGATGCCAATTTAAGTGACCTGGAAATAAAATACGCCCAGCTTGGCGGTGCTTATATCCATGATATAGGTATGCCGCCCGAAGGTCATCCGGCTTATGATCCTGCTGTGAAGCAGCGCCCCCTTAAATTTGAGAACTGCGACTTGCAGGGCAGCACAATAACTGATTGCAACTTAAGTGGTGTTGATATTACCGATTGCGATTTGAACGGTATGAAAATTAATGGGATTGATGTGGATGAACTGCTGAGGGCGTATCAAAAGCAGGGGATATAGTAAATCTGCATGGCGCATACATCAGGGTCCTCTGCGAGAGACCCTGATGGGACGGTAAGAAGGTCGTCATTGCAAGGTACGAAGCAATCCCCGACTTTACAGGGCAAATCTGCATAGCTGCTCTGCTTATTGGGGATTGCTTCGTACCTCGCAATGACGCTTTTTTTATTTATCACATTATTAGCTTTCGGCTTTGTGCATTCCGTTTTTAGCTTTCAATTAATTTGCTGCTTACCCACACATTATCCTTTTTATTGCTGTCTGGATCATAAGTGGTGCCCAATACTAATTTTTTTACTGCTTTTTTGGCGGCGAAATTAACTGTAGTTGTTTTGTTACCGGCCGCCCAAACAGCAATACTTTTATGCACCAGTTCGGTAGTGCCATCGGTATAATAAACCGTTAAATTTACGGGAATGGGTTTGCTGCCAACCCTGGTGATCATGGCACTATAATTTTGCCCGGCATTGGTCACTTTGCTGATAGCCAGATCGGTTACGCCATTATCAAAGAACCAGGCTTTCCAAAACCAGTTAAGGTTTATGCCCGAGCCGGTGTTCATACAATTAAAAAAGTCGTACGGCATAGGGTGTTTGCCGTGCCATTGTGCAATGTAGTAATGCAGTGCCTTGGTAAACATCTCATCGCCAAGCATATCTTTTACGTATAAATAGCCCAGGCCTGGTTTGGGATAGCTGTCGGTAAAACCGGCAGGGCCTGTGAGCATTGGTGTAAGGGTCATTACCGGCACATCAACCTCGTGGCCGGCGCTTTGTTCAACAGCGGCAACACCATATGGATCCACTATGGAGGGATCAATCTCCGGACTTACCAGCCATTCGCCGATGGTTGCCCAGCCTTCGTCCATCCAGCCGTATTTGGTTTCGTTAATGCCCATGTAAAACGGAAACATAGTATGGAAAATTTCATGATCGGTAAGCTCAATGGCATCGGCCTTATCTTCGAGCGGGTTATCGTTTACCATCATCGGATACTCCATCTGGTCCAAACCATCAAAAACGGTTTCATGCTGGTATGGATATGGCCATTTAGGGAATTTGTAGCTCATCACCTCTACCGTTTTACGGGCATAATCAACTACTGCATAGTAATCTTTATGTTTTTCGTTAAACACTGCATCAACACGGGTGCGCCTGCCGGTTTTCGGATCAACCACCAGGCTCGATGCTTTCCACAAATAATGATTGCTGGCAGCAAATACAAAATCGGTAACGCTATCGGCCTCAAACTTCCAGGTGTTGGTTGGGTTGTTTTTGGTGATGTTGCCTGCTTTAATATCATCTTCGGTAATAATATCAGTTACTTTATCACTCGCGCCTGCATCAGCAATGCGTTTAACAATGCGGCTATCGTAAACATCATCAGCGTTTTTCAGATCGCCGGTTGCCCAAACCTTATAATCGCCGGGTACTGTGATCTCGGCACTGAAATGGCAAAAATCATTATAAAATTCCTGTGCGCCCACATAAGGATAATCGTTCCAGCCATCAATATCATCATAAACAGCTACTCGTGGAAAGAAATAGGCAATAAAGAATGCGCCCGTATCAACCTGGCCGGTACGGATATGCGAGCCCTTGTTTAAAGTGTAAGCATAGCTGATGTCAAAATGTACCTTTTGTTTTGGAGCAATGGGAGATACCTTTTGTGTCATATTCGTGCCGCTCATTCGGCGGGGTTCAGTGCTGCCGGGTGTCCTGTTATCAATTGTAAGGCTTTTGATCACCACTCCATCGGTAAGGTCATCTGCCGAAACCTGCATTTGACGTGCCACACCTTTTTTATACAAGTTGGGATAGAGCTTAAATTGCACCCTTTTTAAAGTATCGGGACTATTGTTAACATAATCAATACCAACAGTACCGCTTACCAGGCGGGTTTTAGGGTCGAAATTTACTTTGATCTTATAGTCGGCCGTATTTTGCCAGTAATTTTTGCCGGGTGCTCCGGTTGTGGTACGTGTGCCTTTGGTATAGGTTTTTTGCAGGTTTACAGCTATGGGTAAGCTTTGCTGGGCCAATGCTGCAGTACCGCCCAATAATAAAGCAAAGGGCAATAATTTTTTAATACTGATCATTTATGCGGATATATATGAGTTATATTTGAGGTAAATATAATAAACCGTTACAGAACCCGGTAAGCGATAATTTTGTATCGCCGGTATGTTACTGGGCAAATCAACTCACGGTTTTGAGTTTATCCATTTATATATAAATAGTATCCATGACTGCCGAAAAAATGATTATTGTAACTGGTAAGCAATACCTTGAGCTAAAACAAAGTTTAGAAAGCGGCGAGGGGCTTACCTATAATATAGGTACTGATAAACACCCCGAAATGGTTAAGATCACCAACATTTATATGGACACTGATCCCGACTTTACCCGCAATCCGCGCCAGTTTGCCCGGATGCATGAAGACCTGAACGTGCAGGTGAAACTGGAGTATGTAGCGGAGTAGATAAAAAATTAATGAACCCGAGATGGGTTTTGTGTGTCAGGGGAGAGCAGAAATCTTCTACGCCCCGGACTTTTACAGGTTTAGTTGTAAAGCCTGATACAGAAGATTTCTCTTTCGCGCCATTACTCACAACCTGCGCTGCTCAGTCGAAATGACATTTTTTTTAATAAAAGATGTCTATTTTTAGGCCATGCATCACCCTGAAGATAATCCCTGGAAAATAACATCTCAAAAAGACATTTACGATAACCCCTGGATCAACGTTACCGAATACCAGGTGATTAACCCAGCCGGTAATCCCGGTATTTATGGCAAAGTACACTATAAAAATCTGGCCATAGGTGTTTTACCTTTAGATGAAGAACTAAATACCTACCTCGTGGGCCAATACCGCTTCCCGTTAAATCAGTACAGTTGGGAGATGCCCGAAGGCGGCGGCCCTGAGGGAACGGATCCGCTTGATTCGGCTAAGCGTGAATTACTGGAAGAAACCGGTTTAAAAGCTTCACGGTGGACAGAGATCCAGCGCTTGCACCTCAGTAATTCGGTAAGCGATGAGTTGAGCATATTGTACCTGGCCCGAGGCCTTGAGCAGTTTGAGTCCGAGCCCGAAGAGACCGAGCAGCTGATCATCAAAAAAGTGCCTTTTGCTGAAATGTACCGCATGGTTTGTAATGGCGAAATTACTGATGCCATGACTGTTGCCGCAGTGCTTAAAGTACAGTTGTTACTAACAGAAAACCGTTTGTAAATTACCGCTTTACTAAAAAAAATATAACTTTGCCCATTGATGAAGAAGTTATTAGGCTATATCCTGTCGCCCTTTGCCATAATTGCATTTTTTTTAGCCCTGGTTATTTTTCACCCCATCCAGTGGATCTGCTTTCGTTTTTTTGGCTATGCCGCGCACAAACGTTCGGTTGATATCCTGAACTTATGCCTGTTTCGCACTTTTTATATCATTGGCGATACGGTGACTTTCATCAATAAACAAAATTTGCCGATGGACAGGCCAATTATATTTGTGGCCAATCATCAAAGTTTGCTTGATATCCCGCCCTTGATTTATTACCTGCGCAAATATCACGCTAAGTTTGTTTCTAAAATAGAGCTTACCAAAGGGATCCCCTCTATCAGTTATAATCTGAAACACGGCGGCGGTGCTAATATCGACAGGAAAGACTCCCGTCAGTCCATGACCGAAATGATAAGTTTGGGTGAGCGCATGAAGGCCAATAACTGGTCGGCAGTGATCTTTCCCGAGGGCACCCGCTCCAAAGATGGCGTAGTACGATCTTTTCAGCCGGGAGGTGTTGCCATGCTTTTAAAAAAATGCCCTGAGGCATTGCTGGTGCCTATCGCCATAAAAAATAGCTGGAAAGTTGTACAATATGGCTTTTATCCGCTTAATACTTTTATATCCATGAGCTGGACAGTGCTTGAACCCATTGAGCCCGGTAAAACCCCGATTGGCGACCTTGTACTTGAAGCCGAGAACAGGATCAAGGCTGCGCTGTCCTGATTTCGGATCTCGGAGTTTCGATTTCGAATTTTTTATTTTTGCTTTTCCGTTCCATCAGGTCTCTCTCAGATATCCCTGAGAATCTACCCTTCCCTGGTCGAAGTTTAGCGATAGCGTAAGTTCGCCCTAAAATGTGTTAAGCTTTCAGCTTAACTGTACTATCAATCTACTTTTCCGCTCCCGCAAGCAGGATGCTTGCTTTGTTTTGGGACGAAGTTACGCTATCGCTAAACTTCGACCAGTTAAAGGTCCTCTGCGAGAGACCCTGAGGGGACGAAAAATCCCAAATCCCAAACCCGATACCCGAAATGCAATTAATCTGTTAATAATCAGCTAAATGTTAACAAATCCCGTCCCATCAGGGTCTCTCGCAGAGGACCCTGATGATCTACGCCAAGCCAGCTGCTATGTTTAAAGTAGCCTCACTGGTCTCACATGGTTTATGCCTGTCCAAAAATCCCGATAATCTATTATGGTTAAAAATTCATGAGGCTTTGCAGAATGATAAAAGGCTGCACTGCTATGTGGGTATTTAGTAAAATCATCGCATAATAACCATTTTCCGGATACCGGATTATGATGAATATAATCTATTTTTTGATAGAGAAAGGCCGTAGAGTATATGGGCTTGGCATCAAATGACTGTTCAAAAACTTTATGCTTTTGTCCTTTGTTTTTTTCTTTTTCGGTACATGCCGCCGAAAGTTGATTAAGAAGGTCGATTTTGCCTGATGCTGTAAGCTTTTTTACAAGTTCATAAGCCATAAATCTTTTGCCATTACTGATTATCTTGTTAAGCCCTGCTTCTGTATCGGGCATTTTAATAATCAGATGAACATGATTAGGCATCAATACAAAAGCATGAGTTTGCACCTTGTAATTCTCTGCTATAAATCGAAGCCAATCATATAGCATTTTATACGATTGTGTGATTTCGAATAAAGGAATCCAATTATAACAGGTAAAAGTTATAAACCAGGTCTCGCCGGAATCATTATGTAAAGTTCGGGTAGCCATAGTTAAATATAAAGATAATTATGGATCTAAAGATGATTGCCAACCTCAGGGTCCTCTGCGAGAGACCCTGAGGGGACGAAATTTACTTTTCCGCTTCCGCAAGCAGGATGCTTGCCTTGTTTTGGGACGAAGTTACGCTATCGCTAAACTTCGACCAGTTAAAGGTCCTCTGCGAGAGACCCTGAGGGGACGAAAAATCCCAAATCCCAAACCCGATACCCGAAATGCAATTAATCTGTTAATAATCAGCTAAATGTTAACAAATAAATCACATGTTATTTACGTTAATATGAAACGTTATCGCTTATTTTTATAGACCCATAAAAGAGGTCGCCTAAAATTTACCTAAAATAATTTTTATGACCTGGAGAAAATTCAGCGGCGAAGTAATCCAATCGCCCATTATGGAAGAGGTTGAAAAGGCAATTGAACGCGAAGCCCTCCTTGGCAACAAGCTAAAAGTATGTATCGGCACCGACTCGCAAGTTAAAGGATCCGTAACGGATTTTGCAACGGTGATCGTGTTTCTGCGCGAAAAACGCGGCGCTTTTATGTTTATACACCAGGAGCGTACTTCGCAAAAAATGAGCATTAAAGAAAGGATGCTGAGCGAGGTGCAGAAGTCTATCGACATTGCTTACAAGCTTTGCGATTTGCTCGACCTGTATGATGTGGAGCTTGAGGTACATGCCGACATTAACACCAACCCGATGTTTAAAAGTAACGCGGCCCTGCACGAGGCTATGGGTTACATCCTGAGCATGGGTTTTGTGTTTAAGGCCAAGCCCGAGGCTTTTGCAAGCTCATACTGCGCCAATAAAATAGTGCAGTAAATTTGCCGAAACCCAAAGCGTGTATCTATATTTGATATTAAAACATATCAGATATACCTATGTCGCCACTTATTGAAATCAACGACCCGGCTTTAGCCGCACAGGATACTATTCTTATTGATGCTCGCGGAGGGCAGGACTCTTACCAGCGTTACCTGGCAGGCCATTTAAACCACGCCATCTACGCCGACCTTGATCAGCACCTTACCACTAAACCCGATGACCCTGCCTTTGGCGGCAGACATCCGTTGCCTAATATACAGGAGTTTGCCGTACTGTTAGGTAACTGGGGCATTACACCCGACAGTCACGTAGTGGTTTATGACGATAAATCAGGCGCGTTCAGCGCATCACGTTTGTGGTGGATGCTGCGGGCAATTGGTCATGAAAACGTACAGGTACTAAATGGCGGCTTACAGGCCGCTAAAGATGCAGGTATAACATTTAGCACTGAAGTTTATACCCCGGTTGCCGTTGATCCGTACCCGGTAACACACGAATATGCAAATACTGTTGAGATAGCGGAGGCCGGAGAAGCTGCACAGGATCCCTCACGACTGGTAATTGATGTGCGCGAAACACCACGTTATTTAGGCCAAACTGAACCTTTGGATTTGATAGCCGGTCATATCCCCGGGGCGTTAAACCTGCCTTATATCAACAACCTCGGTGCCGACGGTAGGTATTTACCCGCTGATGAGTTGCGAAAGGCTTATGATGCTGCAATTGGCGATGTAGCGCATAGCGAAGTAATAGTTCACTGCGGTTCGGGTGTTACAGCCTGTCATACCTTACTGGGTATGGATTACGCGGGCATCAGCGGCCCAAAGCTTTACGTTGGCTCCTGGAGCGAATGGTCAAGAAGGGATTTGCCAATAGGGAAGGAAGATCGGTAGGGTCAGAAAAAAATGTCATTGCGAGGAACGAAGCAATCGCACGGACGCAGAGCGGTTCTGTATGGCATGCGATTGCCGCGCTACGCTCGCAATGACATCATTTTATAGCCCATTGGGCGAGTCGACCAAAACACTTATCCGTCCCTTCTTGTTACGTCATCGTGAAAACATACGTTTTAAAAAAAGAACAATCCATTCCTATCAGCCTTGATCAGGCCTGGGATTTTTTTTCGTCGCCATTAAATTTGGCTAAGATCACACCCAGTGACATGAGCTTCGTAGTAACATCTGATTATACCGCCGAGACAAAAATGTACCCCGGAATGATCATCACTTATAAGATCTCGCCGTTATTAGGTATTAAAATGAACTGGATGACAGAGATCACCCATGTTGATGATAAAAAGTATTTTGTTGATGAGCAGCGTTTCGGGCCATACGCGCTATGGCATCATCAGCACCATTTTAAAGAAATAAATGGCGGTGTTCACATGACCGATCTTTTACATTATGCTATCCCTTATGGCGCGATTGGCAGGCTGGCGAACAACGTTTTTGTTAAAGGCAAGGTAGAACAGATCTTCGATTACCGTACCAGGGCGATAGAGGATCTGTTTGGGAAGTACAAGTGTTAAATCACAGCTGAAAGCCAGCGGTAGTGTTATATTAAAAGATATTAATGCCTGCTTCCTTGTATGCCGAAAGTTCTTCATTGTCGGGAGATACATCGGTAATGATGGTGTCCAGTTCTGTTACCGGGCCAATGTAATAAGAATCGGCTTTATTTATTTTTTCTAAGGTGGATAAGGCGATAGTTTCTTTCGATACTTCTATCATCGTTTTCTTGATCTCGGCCTCTTCATAATCCCTGGTTGTGATGCCGATGGCAGGGTGCACACTGCAAATCCCGAAAATGCAAAGATCGGCCCGGATATTCCTGAAGGCATTGATGGTTTCATGGCCGATGGTAGTAAAGGACGATTTATACAGACGCCCCCCGGCAAATATCACCTCAACTGTTGGATGATCTTCAAGCGCGCTTGCAACCGGAAAGCTGTTGGTAACTACGGTGATCCTCAAGTCATCCGGCAGGCTTTCAGCCACAGCTAATGTTGATGTGCCGCCATCAAAAAGTACAACCTGTCCGTCTTTTAAAAAACTCAACACTTTTGATGCGATGACTTTCTTAGAGGCAATATCATGCTTTTCCCTCGCGCGGTAATGGTGCGGAATGGGAGAGTGGGCAACCGCGCCGCCCCTTACTGCTGTTAGCAACTTCTGGTCGGCCAATACTTTAATATCCCGGCGTACTGTATCTTCCGAAACATTGAGTTTTTCGCTCAGTTCGGCAAGCATAACTTTGTTGTCTTTTGATACGTGATCTAAAATGATCTGGAGTCTTTCTTCTCTTACCATGTTTGCAATATGATGCAAATTTATAAATAATTTGCAAAATATTGCAATTTTGTTTTGATTTGTTGCATGAAAACGCAAACAAAGAAAACTATCGCCATCGATATGGACGGTGTTATGGCCGATGTTGAGCCGCAACTGATCAAATATTATGAACAGTTGTACGGTATTACGAAAACCCTTGAGGCTATTGATGGCTTATCACATGCCGAGGCTTTTCCCTTAGATGCTGCAACGAAGGCTTCCCTGAACCTGCCCGGATTTTTCCGTACGCTGCCGGTTATGCCCGGCGCTATTGAGGCCGTTAGAAAACTGATGGAAGATTACGAGGTATACATTGTATCCGCCGCTACGGAATTCCCGCTGTCGTTATCCGAAAAGTTAGAATGGCTTCAGGAATATTTCCCGTTTATCAGCTGGCGTAATATTGTGCTGTGTGGCGATAAAAGTATCATCCATACCGATTACATGATAGATGACCATTGTAAAAACCTCGACTATTGCAGCGGCAAAGCCATCATGTTTAACGCGCATCACAACAAACATGAGCACCAGCACGTGCGGGTTCACAATTGGGATGAGGTGTTGAACCTGTTTGAAATGGAAAAAACTTCTGCAGATTTAGCATAGCAGAATCTAAAGAAGTTTATTGATAACTATTGCTTTAAGCTTATGCCTTCCACTTTTAGCTTTTATAGGGCTACTTCGTATCTATCCGGTAATTAAGTGATGCCGAAAAACTGGAACCTGCGCCGGTATTGCGCCCGGTAATAAAGGTGCCGCCTGTTAAAAACAGCGACAGGCTTTTAGCGAACGCATGGCCATAACTTAACGATACCTGGTTAAAAGCAAAGTTTTTACTGGCGCTGGGGTTCACGTTAAAATCCTTATTAATACTGGTGGCATAAAAGCCGCCTACGCTTAGCGAGATCTGCTCGCGGAATTTTTTATCGAGCGTTAAGCCGTATGTGGCATTGTACCTGTCCTGGAAAACGCTTTCGTAACCAAAGTACTCGCGTACACCGTTTTCGAGAATGAAGAATGAGTTTTTACCAAACAAATGCCCGCTGCCTGCAAAGGCCAGTTTAAGTTCGGCCCCTTTTTGGTTATAGCCCAGCGCGGTGTTGGTGTACATGGGTAAAATAGCCGTACCCTGTAAGCTGAAGTAGTATTTATAACTGATATTGGCCAGGTAATACCTGATACCCACTTCCAGGTCCTGGAAACCTGAGCTTTTGCTTGTACCAAGATCAGTACTAAAAGTATTTATTACATAAGGCGCAAGTACTGATAGGGTAAACTTGCGGCTTAAGCCAACTTCTGAGTATAAGGAATAACTCCATGAGCTGAACTTACCATTATTGGCAAATGCTCCTTTATGGCTGTCGGCATCCCAGGCTTTATTGGCAAAAAAGTAAGTTGCTGATGGCGATAGTGAGATCCTGCCCGGCCTTACCGGGAACCCTCCGGCATAACTTTTACCCGTAGCAATGGCGAATATTACTATCCCCGTAAGCAAATATTTTGATAAAGTATTTTTCAAGGTCATGTGTTTAAGATTTTAAAAGTTTTAAAACAAACCAAAGGTATCGCGCATCCAACGGCCCTCATAATCTTTGTATACCTGGCTCACCTCATGTGCAAGGTTTTTAAATACCAATACGTGTTTATCAGTATTTATTGAGTTGAACACCGCGTAACCATTGGCTGGCGGTACGTAGGGGTCCAAAAGGCCCAGACCTAAAATTGTTGGGCATTTTATAGTTGTTGCAAAGTTTTTGGCATCGTAATAATCAAGATTGTTTAATACCTGGTTAAAGGTTACGCCGGGTTTGCTTAAAACATATTTTTTGATATCGTTAATGGGCCATTCAACAGCGCCAACCAAATTGCGGATATCGCTCATGATGGGGTTTTGTGCCGAGCAAAGGTTTATACGGTGATCGACGCCTGAAAGCGCAAGCGATAAATAACCGCCCATACTACCGCCGGTTGCCAGGATCTGATCGTGTCTTAAATTGGGCTGCGCGTAAATAAAATCAACAGCGCGTACACAATCCATAATTACGCCGCGCATCACATATTTGTTTTTATCTTCAATATGATAGGAGATAAAGGCATCCCGCTCGGTGTGGATCACATCGCGACTGGTACCTTGTCCGCGGGTGTTTAGGGTGATAATCACGAGGTCGGGGTCATCACCTACAATGGGATATAGCTTTACCTGGTAGCCGGGCAGGCCAAGCAATACCGAAAATTTCTTATTTTTATTTTTGCTGATAGGTACCGTCATGTAACCGCGGATGGTAAGGTTATCCAGCGATTTCATCTCTATTTCGTAAACCTTGCGGTTTTCGGTGTTCATGGATGGTGCTTCGGTAATTTTGTAGTTGGGTTTTACCTTTGCCAACTCATCTTTAGCGGTTTGCCAAAACTGGTCAAAATCGGCCGGCTTGGCATATTGCGACCTGATTTCCTCCGGCCTGATCCCGAAAGCGCGACGGGTGGTATCGTCATAATCGCTTACGTTGATCATCATGTTAAGCTTGTAAAAGCCCGTTTTTAGGTTGGGTACCTCAAAATCATATTTGGAAGTGCTTTTTTTGCTAAGGTTTACCGGCTTTGACAGGGTTTTAATAATTTGCCCATTTTCGGTGGTGATATTGTATGATATGCTACCTTCCTGGTTAGTATCATAAGTGTTTTTAATTTCAAAGCTGAACGAGGCTGTTGAACTGAATATACCATCCTTATTATTGATAGTTAATACCGTTGATACTTCATCATCACCACCGCTCTTATCGTTGGTTTCGGCTGGTCCTTTTTCAGTTTCCTGTGCCATGGCCGGTAGGGCTGCACACCAGGTCAGTAAAGCGAAAGCAATGATCAGTAGTTTGTTAGCGTTTTTTAGCATGTTGTAATTAGGCTTTAATCTTAGCTGATTCATTTTCGGGATTGCGTGCTTTGTTTTTAATCAGGAAATCAGACTTGCGGATATAGTGATTAAGCGGTTCTTCAATTAATTTAAACAACGTTATTGAAATGATATTTAAAACGATGAAGGCATACAAAAGGTTTAAACTATCATACTCAAACGGCGAATGCCAGTCGACACCCCATTTATCATAAAGCTCAAAAACATAATCGTTAAGACTGTTCATGCCCTGATGGATAAAATTGTACATAAAGCCTAAGTGGATCAGGTAAAATATGTAGGAGCTTTTGCCCAGCAGTTCAATAAAAGGGTGTGCTAAAAACTTTTTAAGGAGGGTAGTTTCGGTAAGCAAGCCATAAAAGAAGATTGCAATCGAGGTAGCCAGTAGATAGTTATTGGTTATAATGCCCCAGGGATTATGCAAACCGGCTTCATATCCTTTCGGGATAGTTAACGTAGACATGATCCACACGCAAAAAAAGATCAGGAAAAAACCCAGGTAGGTAAACTTCTTTTTACTGGTACCATCAAGCTTTTGTTTGCGTACTATGAGCGCCAGCTGAATGCCTGCAAAAAACTCAAAACATCGGCCCAAAAAGGTGTACAGCATCATGAACGTAAAGTTGCCGAAGAAACCGAACCAGTTTACATGACTAAAGATGAGTACAAGCAAAACACCTAAACCGGTAACCGCGATAGGCTGGATATAAAACTTTTTGTATTTAGTGGCGATAAGGAAAATAAATGGCGCCGAAAAATAAAAGCATTCTTCAACCGTGAGCGACCAGCCCTGGGCAATGCCCGTAAACTTAAACTGATCAAAAAAGCCGCGCATAAAAACAATGTTCATGAAAAACATAACCACCGGGTTTTGCCCTGCCGTTACTGTTTGGTTTTGGGTAAAATGATAAGCTATGAACGCGCCAATGGTAAGCAGCGCGTACATGGGATAAATGCGTGCTACCCGGTTTTTAAGGTATTGCAGAAACCAGGCTTTAGTTAATTTAAAACTATCAAAATAGCGAAATGCGATCAAAAAGCCCGAAAGCACAAAGAAAATGGTAACCCCGATATGGAACTCATTAAAGAAACGTTGCACAGAGTGGGGAAATTTCTCATCAAACACATAGGCAAAATGCGATATGAAAACCAGGTAAGCTGCCATAGCCCTTACACCTGTTAACGCCGGAATATAATTGGATTGTGCTCGTTGTGACAAAATGGACGTGTTTTAACTTTCAGATGAATTTAATTATACGTAAATGTTTGCAAAAGAGATACCAATGTTTAGGAAGTAACAGCGGCAAGTGGTGATATTTTAAGTTGCAGTGGCAGTTTTTAGTTGCAGGGAGAAGAGTATTGATTTGCTTATTCGTTAAACCAGAACCGGGATTTGGGGGGATTGGCCGGATTGATGGATTTTGTTGGCTCGTAAGTTTCCAAAGCTTTTTTTATAACATCGTCATTGCGGGTACCCATCAGGGAAATCCTGAAAAAAACCGTGATGACGTATAAAGTATATCTGCGCCGTTGTTGGTGTTGTCACCATAGCCGTTAACCTAAGGATTTTAAAAAAGTTTTTTTGAGGAGTTATAAATGACGGGGCTTCGCCATTGGGCA